>NZ_JBHFHW010000028.1:73905-74939 GCF_057333975.1 Stenotrophomonas sp. AGC87 | reverse complement strand
CTTCAAGGTCGGCGATTTCGCCGGCGTCGGCTGCATGGTCGATTCCTGCCGCCACTGCGCGGCCTGCGATGAAGATCTGGAGCAGTACTGCGAGAAGGGCGCGACCTTCACCTACAACAGCACCGAGCGCGAGAGCGGCCAGCCGACCTTCGGCGGCTACTCCGACCACATCGTGGTCGAGCAGCGCTTCGTGGTGAAGGTGTCCGAAACGCTCGACCTCAAGGCCGCCGCGCCGCTGCTGTGCGCTGGCATCACCACCTATTCGCCGTTGCGCCACTGGAAGGTCGGCCCCGGCCAGAAGGTCGGCGTGATCGGCCTCGGTGGCCTGGGCCACATGGGCGTGAAGTTCGCCAAGGCGATGGGCGCCACCGTGGTGATGATCACCACCACCCCGGAAAAGGGCGCCGATGCCAAGCGCCTGGGCGCCGATGAAGTGCTGGTCTCGCGTGATCCGGCGCAGATGAAGGCCCATGCGGGCAGCTTCGACTTCCTGCTCAACACCATCCCGGTCAGCCACGACACCAACCCGTACATGTCCCTGCTCAAGCGCGATGCCACCATGTGCCTGGTCGGCGTGCTGACCGAGCTGGATCCGCCGCTGATGGGCGCTTCGGTGATGTTCGGCCGCAAGCACATCACCGGCTCGGCGATCGGCGGCATGGCTGAGACGCAGGAAATGATGGACTTCTGTGCCGAGCACAACATCGTCAGCGACGTGGAAGTGATCGACATCAAGACCGTCAACGAGGCCTGGGAGCGCATGGCGAAGAACGATGTGCGGTACCGCTTCGTCATCGACATGGGCACGCTGGAAAAGGCGGCCTGATCCTTCCGCACAGGCATGAAAAAACCCCGGCAATGCCGGGTTTTTTTTTGTGAGCTGTACACGTGTGCCCTTCGCGCAAATGTCTCCCGGCCGCTACGGGGCGCGGCGTGCGGTAAGCAGGGGGAAGCCAAGCGTGGCGCTGGTGGGGGGGGGGGGGGGGGGGGGGGGGGGGGGGGGGGGGGGGGGGGGGGGGGGGGGGGGGGGGGGG
>NZ_JBHFHW010000028.1:68547-73885 GCF_057333975.1 Stenotrophomonas sp. AGC87 | reverse complement strand
CTTCAAGGTCGGCGATTTCGCCGGCGTCGGCTGCATGGTCGATTCCTGCCGCCACTGCGCGGCCTGCGATGAAGATCTGGAGCAGTACTGCGAGAAGGGCGCGACCTTCACCTACAACAGCACCGAGCGCGAGAGCGGCCAGCCGACCTTCGGCGGCTACTCCGACCACATCGTGGTCGAGCAGCGCTTCGTGGTGAAGGTGTCCGAAACGCTCGACCTCAAGGCCGCCGCGCCGCTGCTGTGCGCTGGCATCACCACCTATTCGCCGTTGCGCCACTGGAAGGTCGGCCCCGGCCAGAAGGTCGGCGTGATCGGCCTCGGTGGCCTGGGCCACATGGGCGTGAAGTTCGCCAAGGCGATGGGCGCCACCGTGGTGATGATCACCACCACCCCGGAAAAGGGCGCCGATGCCAAGCGCCTGGGCGCCGATGAAGTGCTGGTCTCGCGTGATCCGGCGCAGATGAAGGCCCATGCGGGCAGCTTCGACTTCCTGCTCAACACCATCCCGGTCAGCCACGACACCAACCCGTACATGTCCCTGCTCAAGCGCGATGCCACCATGTGCCTGGTCGGCGTGCTGACCGAGCTGGATCCGCCGCTGATGGGCGCTTCGGTGATGTTCGGCCGCAAGCACATCACCGGCTCGGCGATCGGCGGCATGGCTGAGACGCAGGAAATGATGGACTTCTGTGCCGAGCACAACATCGTCAGCGACGTGGAAGTGATCGACATCAAGACCGTCAACGAGGCCTGGGAGCGCATGGCGAAGAACGATGTGCGGTACCGCTTCGTCATCGACATGGGCACGCTGGAAAAGGCGGCCTGATCCTTCCGCACAGGCATGAAAAAACCCCGGCAATGCCGGGTTTTTTTTTGTGAGCTGTACACGTGTGCCCTTCGCGCAAATGTCTCCCGGCCGCTACGGGGCGCGGCGTGCGGTAAGCAGGGGGAAGCCAAGCGTGGCGCTGGTCGGTGGGTCGGGCGCTGGGCGCCCATGCCCTTGGAGGCGAAATAAAGGAGGAGGTGGCGGCCGCAGGCCGACGCCGGGGGACATTCGCCGGAAAGGGCATGGGCGCCCAGCGCCCGACCCACCGACTACCGCTTTCGCCCACTCAGTACGCGAATTCCTTGAACACTGGGTCGATGTTGCCGCCCCACTCGCCGTGGAAGAGCGCCAGCTTGCGGTCGGCCGGGGTCAACCCGGAATCGACGATCTCCTGCAGCACCTCCAGGAACTTGCTTTCGTCCTGACCGTCGGCATTGCGCGCGGCGCGACGCTTGAGCCCGGCTACCGCGATCTTCAACGCTTCGCGTGACAGATCCAGCACGGTGCCGTTGCGGAACGGCAGCTTCAAGCCATGCTTCGGCACGCCATCGCGCAGAACGTTGCGCTCAACCAGGCTGAAATCGCGGACCAGATCCCACGCGGCATCGAGTGCGGCATCGTCATACAGCAGGCCTACCCAGAACGCGGGCAGCGCGCACAGGCGGCTCCACGGGCCGGCATCGGCGCCGCGCATTTCCAGGTACTTCTTCAGGCGCACTTCCGGGAAGGCGGTGGTCATGTGGTCGGACCAGTCGCGCAGCGTGGGCAGCTGGCCCGGCAGCACCGGCAGCTTGCCGACCATGAAATCGCGGAAGCTCTGGCCGCTGGCATCGTGGTACTTGCCATCGCGGTAAGAGAAGTACATCGGCACATCGAGCAGGTAATCCACGTAACGCTCGTAACCGAAACCGTCTTCGAACACGAAGTCGAGCATGCCGGTGCGATCGTTGTCGGTGTCGGTCCAGATGTGCGAACGGTAGCTCTGGTAGCCGTTCGGCGCGCCCTCGGTGAACGGAGAATCGGCGAACAGCGCGGTGGCGATCGGCTGCAGCGCCAGCGACACGCGGAACTTCTTCACCATGTCCGCTTCGGTGGCGTAATCCAGGTTGACCTGCACCGTGCAGGTGCGGGTCATCATGTCCAGGCCGAGCGTGCCGACCTTGGGCATGTACTCGCGCATGATCTTGTAGCGGCCCTTGGGCATCCACGGCATTTCATTGCGGGTCCACTTCGGCTGGAAACCCATGCCGAGGAAGCCCAGCTGCAGTTCGCCGGCGACCTGCGCCACTTCATTGAGATGGGTGCCGGTTTCCACGCAGGTCTGGTGGATGGTTTCCAGTGCCGCGCCGGACAACTCCAGCTGGCCGGCCGGCTCCAGCGTCACCGAGGCGTTGTCGCGCAGCAGCGCGATGGTGCGGCCCTCTTCCTGCACCGGGTCCCAGCCGAAGCGGGTCAGGCCGTTGAGCAGCGCTTCGATGCCGCGGTCACCGTCGAAGGTGGGCGGGCGCAGGTCATCCAGGCGAAAGCCGAACTTCTCGTGCTCGGTGCCGATGCGCCACTGCGCCTGGGGCTTTTCGCCGGAGGCCAACGTGGCGACCAGTTCATTACGGTCGGTGATCGGCGTCTCGGCGACGTGGCTGGGGCTCGACAAGGGGAGGCTCGCAGAATTCTGGTCAGGGCGGGGATGTGGGGTTCACGCCCCCGCATCGCAAGGGCGCACTATATCGTGGCGTCCCCTGCCGTCGTGTCACCGTGACGGTTTTCAGCATCCTACTGGCATGGGCTTGACGCTGCGCCGGCCCCGCCGCGGCTGCGAGTCATTCCGCCGTTGGCCGCCGCCAGCCCCTAAACTGATTCGATGAGCCGATCCCGACATCCGGAAGTCCATCGCTCCGACCGTGTCGGCTGGCTGCGTGCCGCCGTGCTCGGCGCCAATGACGGCATTGTCTCGGTGGCCGGCCTGGTCGTCGGCATCGCTGCCAGCGGCGCGTCGGCCTCCACGATCCTGGCCACCGGCATCGCCGGGACCGTGGCCGGCGCGATGTCGATGGCGGCCGGTGAGTATGTCTCGGTGCAGTCCCAGGCCGATACCGAACTGGCCGACCTGGCAGTGGAGAAGCGCGAACTTCACGAAGACCCGCACAGCGAGCTGGAAGAGCTGGCCGCGATTTACCGCCACCGTGGGCTGAGTCCCGAGCTGGCGCATGAAGTGGCCACCCAGCTCACCGCACACGACGCGCTGGGGGCGCATGCCCGCGATGAGCTGGGCATCACCGAGGAACTGCGCGCGCGCCCGATGCAGGCCGCCATGGCCTCGGCCGGCGCCTTCGTCAGTGGCGCCGCGTTGCCGGTGCTGACCGCCCTGCTCGCGCCGCATGCTCTCGTCGGCCAGGCAACCACTGTGGTGACGCTGCTGGGGCTGTGCCTGACCGGCACCCTGGCCGCGCACGCCGGCGGCGCCTCGCGCGTGCGTGGCGCGCTGCGCGTGACCTTCTGGGGCGCGATCGCGATGGCCGCCGCCGCACTGGTCGGCCAGCTGTTCAACGTGGCAGGCTGAGTCATGTCCGCACCCATTGATACCACTACTCCGCTGCTGGCGACCCTGGCCAGCCTGGCCGACTGCCAGCGCGCGGATGGTTACGCCTGCATCACTGCGCGCCGCGAGCATGGCGCCTCGTCGGTGGAGATTCCGCAGCCGCAGTTCGCGATCCTGCTGCAGGGTCGCAAGCAGGTGCGCACCGCGCAGCAGTCGCTGGAATTCGCGCCGGGCGATCTGTTCCTGATCACCCGCCGCTGCCGCATTGATGTGGTCAACATCCCCGATCCGCACAGCGGCCTCTATCTCAGTGCGATCGTGCCGATGTGCGCCGAGGCGCTCACGGCCGCCCGCGCGCTGTGGAACGAGCCGCTGCCGCAGGCCGGTGACGCACTGGCCAGGCTGCCGCTGGCCGAGCATGGCGCCACCCTGCTGCAGTGGCGGCAGGCGCTGGAACACGGTCACTACACCGAAGCACGCCTGGCCCTGGCCTCGCTTGCCGTGGCCTTCTGCCGGCGCGGGCACGGCAGCCTGCTGATTCCCCCCGAGCCGAGCCTGGGGGAACGCATCCGCGATCTGATCGCTGCCCAGCCCGAGCGCGATTGGCAATCACGTGATTTTGAAGCGCAGCTGGGCCTCAGCGGTGCCACGCTGCGCCGGCGCCTGGCCAGCGAACACTCCAGCGTGCGCGAACTGATCACCGATGCGCGGCTCGCGCATGCGATGGGCCTGCTCTACACCACCCGGCTGCCGTTGAAGACCGTGGCCGCGCGCGTGGGCTACCGCTCGCTGGGCAGCTTCAACAAGCGCTTCGCCGAACGCTATGGGCTGGAACCGGCGGCGATCGGCAACAGCTGAGCGCGAGCGGATCGCGCGGCATTCTGAGCGGAACGCAACCGGCGGGACGCGCAGCATGGAGGCACCGCGGCGCTGCCGCCCTGTCCGGAACCTGCCATGCATTTCCCCCGCGTTCGCACGCTCGCCTCCGCCGTGTTGCTGGCCGTTGTCGCCAGCCCCGCATGGGCCACCACCACACACACCCCGCGCGAGCAGGTCCCCGGCGTGTATCACCAGCAGATCGGCACGCTGCAGGTCACCGCGTTGTTCGACGGCACGGTCGCACTGGGCCGGCAGGAACTCGTCGGGATCGCCCCCGGCGCGGTCACCCGCCTGCTCGATCACCGCTACGTACCCGAGGATGGCAAGGGCCTGCAGACCGCGGTCAATGCGTACCTGGTGCAGCAGGGCGATCACCTGACCCTGGTCGACACCGGCACCGCGCAGTGCTTCGGCCCCGGTTTGGGCCAGGTGCTGGGCAACCTGCGCAAGGCCGGCTATGACCCGGCGGACGTGGATGAGGTGGTGCTGACCCACGCGCACCCGGATCACCTGTGCGGCCTGCTCGATGCGCAGGACACGATGGCCTACCCGAATGCCACGGTGTGGCTGTCGGCGGCCGATGCCGCGTTCTGGCTGGATCCGGCCAGCGAGGCAACCGCGCCGCAGGGCGTGCGCTTTGCCTTCGCCCTGGCGCGCAAGGCGGTGGCGCCGTATGAAGCGAGCGGGAAACTGAAGCGCTTTGCACCGGGCGACACATTGCCGGCGGGCATCACCGCCTTGGACAGCCATGGTCATACGGTCGGCCATGTGTCGTACCAGATCGATGGCGGCGCCGGCCAGCAGTTGCTGGTGTGGGGCGACCTCGTGCATTACCACGCAGTGCAGTTCGCGCAGCCTCAGGCATCGTTTGAAGCGGACAGCGACCGCGTGGCGGCGATCGCCAGCCGGCGCCGGATGATGGCGCAGGCGGCGGATAAGGGCTGGTGGGTCGCGGGCGCACACCTGCCCTTCCCGGGGCTGGGGCATGTGCGTCGCGAAGGGGAGGCATTCGCTTGGGTGCCGGGCGAATTCGCGCCGTTGCCGGCGAAATGATGGGCGCCGGCCAGCGGCCGGCACTACCCGCGTCGCGCGGTCCG
>NZ_JBHFHW010000028.1:58960-68484 GCF_057333975.1 Stenotrophomonas sp. AGC87 | reverse complement strand
GTCCGTTGGACCGCCGCGACGTCCGGGATCAGGCGCTTTCCGGTGCCGGCTTGTTCAGGCCCAGCCAGCCGCCGATGATGCCGCGGGCTTCATCCACGCCCTGGCGGGCGGGACCGGAGAAGGTCTGCACGCTGACGGTATCGCCGAAGGAGGACTGCAGTTCCTTGCGCACCTTCTGCAGGGCGATGCCCTGCTGGCCACGGCCGAGCTTGTCGGCCTTGGTCAGCAGCGCGTGCGCCGGCAGGCCGCGCTGCACCGCATAGGCGAGCATCTGGCGGTCGTAGTCCTTCAGCGGGTGACGGATGTCCATCACCACCACCAGGCCACGCAGGGCCTCGCGGGTACGGAAGTACTGGTCGATGAACGCCTGCCAGTGCGCCTGCAGATCCAGCGGCACCTTGGCGTAGCCGTAGCCGGGCAGATCGACCAGCTTGGCCTCCGGGGTGACCTCGAAGAACACCAGCTGCTGGGTGCGGCCGGGGGTCTTGGAGACCCGGGCCAGGCTGTTCTGGCGGGTCAGGGCGTTGAGGGCACTGGACTTGCCAGCATTTGAGCGACCGGCAAAGGCGACTTCCGCGCCCACGTCGTCCGGCAATTGCCGGGTGTTGTGGGCCGAAAGCAGGTATTGGGCGCGTTCGAGGAGCAATGACATGGGCATAGGATCGCATGTCCGGGCCCGATCCGCGCTGCCCGCGCTCGGTTTTGCTGCACCCTGCGTTGACCGTGGCGTGAAACGGCGTTGATAATCGGGCGATCCCCGTGGTTGCGGTCCCGCAACCGCCAGGCCGGTCCACACGGAGCTTCCGCATGCGCCATGCTCGCGTTCTTGCCGTTTCCGCACTTGCTGTCTCGCTGCTCGCCGCCGTTGCCGTTGCCCAGACCTCGATCACGCCCCTGCCGGACAACGGGCCGATCAAGACCGCCTCGCTGGAGGTCGATTTCAGCAAAACCACCTGGGGCGATCCCAAGGCCGGGCAGACCAAGGCCGCCGCCTGCGCGGCCTGTCACTCGGCCGATGGCAATTCCACGGTGGAGATGTACCCGAGCATCGCCGGCCAGAGCGAGCGCTACAGCGCCCAGCAGATGGCCCTGATCGCCAATGGCCAGCGCACCTCCGGGGCCTCGGCGGCGATGGTGCCGTTCGTGCAGGACCTCACCCCACAGGACATGCGCGACATCGGTGCCTACTTCGCCACGCAGAAGGCCACAGCCGGCATCGCCGACGATGGCGCGGTGACCGAGGGCCCGTACGCGGGCAAGAAGTTCTATGAGATCGGCCAGCAGCTGTATCGCGGCGGCGATGCCGAGCGCGGCATCCCGGCCTGCATGGCGTGCCACGGCCCCACGGGCGCGGGCAATCCCGGCCCGGCCTACCCGCATATCAGTGGTCAGCACGCAGCGTATGTCGCGCGCCGCCTGCAGGAGTACCAGGCCGGGACCACCCAGGAAACGGACAAGGCCCACTTCCAGATCATGGCCTCGATCGCCAAGTCGTTGACCGAGCAGGAAATCCAGGCCTTGGCCAGCTACCTGCAGGGCCTGCACAACCGGGCCGATGACGTCGCCGCTGCGGCCACCCCGCTCGCCGGAGGCACGCAGGCACCGTAACGACCGCCCACGCCGCAGCGCATCCCCTTGGTCGGATGACGGATGCGGCCACCCCGGCCGGCGGGGTATGTTCACTGGCACGCCGGCGACTGGGCCGGCGTCGTTTTTTCTGTATGGAGATGGATGTAGATGACGTTGATGCCCCGCCTGATGTTGTTGCTGCTGGCCCTGAGCCCGTTGACCACCCTCGCCGCCACCCCGACACCGCTGGTGGAGGGCAAGGATTACGAACGCATCGCCGATGCCGGTCCGTTCGCGCCGCTGGCCGGCAAGATCGAAGTCGTGGAGATGTTCGGCTACACCTGCCCGCACTGCGCGCACTTCGAGCCGCAGCTGGAAGCCTGGGCCGCCAAGCTGCCCAAGGACGTCCGCTTCACCCCGGTACCGGCTGCTTTCGGGGGCGTGTGGGATTCGTTCGCCCGCGCCTACTACGCCGCCGACCAGCTGGGCGTGGCCAAGCGCAGCCACCGCGCCATGTTCGATGCCCTGCATGAGAAGGGCTCGCTGCCGATGCAGAACGTCTCGCCGGATGAACTGGCCGCGTTCTACCAGGGCTTCGGCGTGGCCCCGGCGCAGTACATCACCGCGCTCAAGAGCGACGCCGTGGATGCCAAGGTCAAGGCCGCCCGTGCCTTCGCCCTGCGCACCAAGGTGCCCGGCACGCCGACGCTGATCGTCAATGGCGTGTACCTGGTCAAGGGCGACTCGTTCGAGTCGATGCTGCGCAATGCAGATGCCCTGATCGCCCGTGCGCGCAGCGGCAAGGCGCTCTAACAGCGCTCGCTGAACCATCACGCACCGTGCACGCGGGACGCTCGTTTCCGCGTGTCATCATGCTTCCCTGGCCGGTGCTCCCAGCATCGGCCCCACCATGCTCATCCGCTGGAGATGTTTCGATGAAGACCCGTTTCGCCATTACGCTCATGGCTCTGCTGCCGATCCTGGCTGCCTGCAAGGCCCAGGACGGTACCGCCAACACCACCGCCCCGGCCGAACCGGCCGCACCGAGCAGCACCCCGGCCACCGAAACGGCCACCCCGAGCGAGCAGGCCCCGGCCGCCAGCGGTGAAACCGCCGCCGCCGAGACCGCCGCTGCCGAAGCCACCACCCCGGCGCCGGCGCCGGCCTCGTCGCGCCCGACCGGCCCGGAGCCGGTTGCCGGCACCGACTATGTAGTGATCGAAAACGGCCAGCCGTTCCAGCCGGCCACCGGCAAGATCGAAGTCGCCGAAATCTTCGGTTACGTGTGCCCGGCCTGCGCCGCGTTCCAGCCGCTGATCGGGCCGTGGAAGGCCGGTCTGCCGAGCGATGTCAATTTCGTCTACGTGCCGGCCATGTTCGGCGGCACCTGGGATGACTACGGCCGTGCGTTCTACGCCGCGCAGGCCATGGGCCTGCAGGAAAAGACCCACGAAGCCATGTACGCCGCGATCCATGCCGAGCAGAGCCTGAAGGGCGAGCGCGGCCGTGATTCGGTCGAGGACATCGCCAACTTCTACGGCAAGCACGGCGCCGACCCGAAGCAGTTCGCCGCGATGATGGGCAGCTTCGCCGTCAACGCCAAGACCAACTCGGCCAAGCAGTTCGCCCAGCGCAGCAAGATCTCCGGCACCCCGTCGGTGATCGTCAACGGCAAGTACCTGGTCAAGGGCAAGGGCTTCCCGGACATGCTGCGCATCGCCGATCACCTGATCGCGCGCGAACGCGCCGGCAAGGCCAACTGATCCAGCAATAGCGAACCGTCGTGACCTCCCCCCACACGCGGACCCTGCGCCTGCTGACGGCCAACATCCAGGCCGGTTCGAGCACCCGCCGCTACAGTGACTACGTGACCCGCAGCTGGTCGCACGCACTGCCGGCCGGGCGCAAACGAACCAGCCTGGATGCCATCGCGCAGATGGCCCGCGAACACGACATCGTCGGCCTGCAGGAGGCCGACCCCGGCAGCCTGCGCTCGGGCTTCACCAACCAGACCCACTATCTGGCCGAGCGCGCCGGCTTCAATTACTGGAGCCACCAGCCCAACCGCCGGATGGGCGGGGTGGCCTCCAGCGCCAACGGCCTGCTCAGCAAGCTCGAGCCGGTCGAGGTCCAGGACCACGCCCTGCCCGGCCGGATCGGCGGGCGCGGCGTGCTGCTGGCCAAGTTCGGTGAAGGCAGCCAGGGCCTGGCGGTCGCGGTGGCGCATCTGTCCTTGGGGACCAATTCGCGCATGTCGCAATTGGCCTTTATTGCCGATCTGCTCTCCGACCACCCCAACGCCGTGCTGATGGGCGATTTCAACTGCGTGGCCGAACGGCCGGAAATGCAGGTGCTGTACCAGAAGACGACGCTGCAGCCGCCGGGCTGCGTGGTGCCGACCTTCCCCAGCTGGCGCCCGGACCGGGCGATCGACCACATCCTGCTCAGCGACGGCCTGCAGCAACGCAGTGCCGAAGCCGTGCCGGCCGCGTTTTCCGATCACCTCGCGCTGGCCATGTCGATCGATGTACCTAACAGCGCGCTGCGCTGAGCCCTGCCCACCCGCCGCCCTTGCGCGGCGGGCATCGTGAGCGTGTAAACAGGCTGTCCACAGCGCCTGTGCGATAAATCCCGCCGTCTGCCGCTCCGGCACCGGGAGTATCCCCCACCCCATGAGTACCGTGGAGCCGCCTCTGCCCGAGGTGCGCACGCTTCGACCCGTGTTCCTGCTTGCCGCCACGATCGTGGCGGCATTCGCCATTCTGGTCACCGTGTTTCCCATCGATGCCGGCGTGATGCTGCTCGATGCCCAGACCTGGGCCTCGCGCAATGTCGGCTGGTATTACCTGCTGGCGATGACCGTGTACCTGGTGTTCGTGGTCGGCGTGGCGTTGTCCGGCTATGGCAACGTCAAGCTGGGCGCGGACCATGACGAACCGGAGTTCAGCTATCTGTCCTGGGCCGGCATGCTGTTCGCCGCCGGCATCAGCATCACCCTGTTCTTCTTCTGCGTCTCCGAGCCGCTGACCCATTACCTGCTGCCACCGCAGGGCGGCACCGGCAGTGGCGAGGCCAGCGCACGCCAGGCGATGCAGCTGCTGTTCCTGCACTGGGGCCTGCATGGCTGGGGCGTGTTCGCGCTGGCCGCGATGGCGCTGGCTTACTTCGCCTATCGCCACAACCTGCCACTGGCGCTGCGCTCAGCGCTGTATCCGTTGATCGGCAAGCGCATCAACGGGCCGATCGGCTACACCGTGGATGCGCTGGGCATCGTGGCCACCGTGTTCGGCCTCGGCGCGGACATGGGCTTTGGTGTGCTGCATCTCAACGCGGGCCTGAACACCTTGTTCCCGGTGCCGCACGCGGCCTGGGTGCAGGTCGGGCTGATCGTCCTGATGATGGGCGCGGCGATCACCGTGGCCGTGTCCGGGGTGGAAAAGGGCGTGCGCTGGATGTCCAACATCAACATGCTGCTGGCGATCTCGCTGCTGCTGTTCATGCTGTTCGCCGGCCCCACCCAGTACCTGCTCAATGCCTTCATGCAGAACATGGGCGACTACCTGGGCAACGTGGTCGGCAAGAGTTTCGATGTGTACGCCTACGGCGGGCGCCCGGACTGGCTGGGCAACTGGACGGTGTTCTACTGGGCCTGGTGGATCGGCTGGGCGCCGTTCGTGGGCCTGTTCATCGCGCGCATCTCGCGCGGCCGCACCATCCGCGAGTTCGTGCTCGGCGTGCTGCTGATTCCCCTCGGTTTCACCCTGGCGTGGCTGTCGATCTTCGGCAACAGCGCGCTGGATCAGATCCTGCACCACGACCAGGTGCACCTGGCACAGATGGCGGTGGAGAACCCACCGACCGTGCTGTACGCGTTGCTGGAAAGCTATCCGTGGAGCCGCACCGTCATCGCGGTCACGGTGATCGTCAGCTTCATCTTCTTCGTCACCTCCGCCGATTCCGGCACGGTGGTGCTATCCACGCTGTCCTCGCAGGGCGGCAATCCGGAAGACGACGGCCCACGCTGGCTGCGCGTGTTCTGGGGCGTGATGACCGGCCTGGTCACCGCCGGGCTGCTGTTGGCCGGCAGCATGGATGCACTCAAATCCGCGGTGGTGCTGGCCTCGCTGCCGTTCTCGGTGGTGTTGCTGCTGATGCTGTGGGGCCTGACCCGTGCGCTGGGCGAAGAGTCGCAGCGCAAAAAGGCCTCGCAGTACTCACCGATCCCGTTGATCGGGCAATCGCGGCATCAGCGCGGGTGGCGCCAGCGCATCACCCAGGCGGTGCATTTCCCGGTACGCGACGAGGTGTACCGGTTCATGGATACCGATGTGAAGCCGGCGATCGAAGCCGTCGCGGCGCAGCTGCTCGAACAGGGCCTGGACGTGCAGACGAAGTTTGAGCCGGGTCACATGGAACTGCTGGTGGACCATGGCGAGCAGCAGGTGTTCACCTACCAGGTGATCATGCGCGGCTATCTCACCCCCTCCTTCGCCGCGCAGCGCTTCCGCAATCAGCGTTACTACCGTGCCGAAGTGCACCTCTATGAAGGTGGACAGGACTACGAGCTGTTCGGCTACAGCCGCCAGCAGATCATCAACGACATCATCGATCAGTACGAGCGTCACCTGCAGTTCCTGCATCTCACGCGTTGACGCACTGATCTCCCGCTGCAAAGGAGTCATCGACATGCCTACCCTCCCCGACCAGCTGCTGTACATCGGCGGCCGCTATGTTCCCTCCCAGGGCGGAAAGACCTTCGAGGTCATCAACCCGGCCAACGGCGAGCTGCTCGCCAACGTCCACAGCGCCAACAGCGACGATCTCGACGCAGCCGTGGAGAGCGCCCAGGCCGGCCAGAAAGTGTGGGCTGCGCTGACCACCGTGGAACGCTCGCGCATCCTGCTGCGGGCGGTGGCACTGCTGCGCGAGCGCAACGATGCGCTGGCCGAGCTGGAATCGCGCAACACCGGCAAGGCCCTGAGCGAAACGCTCAGCGTGGACGTGGTCACCGGCGCGGACGTGCTGGAGTACTACGCCGGCGTCATGCACGGGCTGGAAGGCAGCCAGGTGCCGCTGCGCGAGACGAGCTTCTTCTACACCCGCCAGGAACCGCTGGGCGTGGTCGGCGCGATCGGCGCCTGGAACTACCCGATCCAGATCGCGCTGTGGAAGGCCGCCCCGGCGCTGGCCGCCGGCAACGCGATGATCTTCAAGCCCAGCGAAGTGACACCGTTGACCGCGCTGAAGCTGGCGGAGATCTTCACCGAGGCCGGCCTGCCCGATGGCGTGTTCAACGTGTTGCCCGGCGATGGCGCCGGCGTCGGCACGGCGCTGACCGAGCACCCGCTGATCGAGAAGATCTCCTTCACCGGCGGCACCGCCACCGGCCGCAAGGTGATGGCCAGTGCCTCCAGCTCCACGCTCAAGGACGTCACCATGGAGCTGGGCGGCAAGTCGCCGCTGATCATCTGCGCGGACGCCGATCTGGACCTGGCCGCCGATGTGGCGATGATGGCCAACTTCTACAGCTCCGGCCAGGTGTGCACCAACGGCACCCGCGTGTTCGTTCCGCGCAGCGCGCTGGCCGCGTTCGAAGCCAAGCTGCTGGAACGGGTCCAGCGCATCCGCATCGGCGACCCACTGGCCAAGGACACCAACTTCGGCCCGCTGGTCAGCGCCGCGCACATGCAGCGCGTGCTGGAGCACATCGGCAGCGGCAAGGCCGAAGGTGCACGGCTGGTCTGCGGCGGCGAGCGGCTGACCGACGGAGCGCTGGGCAAGGGCTGCTATGTGGCACCGACCATCTTCAGCGATTGCCGCGATGACATGCGCATCGTGCGCGAAGAGATTTTCGGGCCGGTGATGAGCCTGTTGGCCTATGACGACGAAGACGAGGCCGTGCGTCGCGCCAACGACACCGATTACGGTCTCGCCGCCGGCGTGGTCACGCCGGACCTGGCGCGCGCGCATCGCCTGATCCATCAGCTTGAGGCCGGCATCTGCTGGGTCAACAGCTGGGGCGAATCGCCGGCACAGATGCCGGTGGGCGGCTACAAGCAGTCCGGTGTCGGCCGCGAAAACGGGCTGGCCACGCTGCGTGCCTACACCCGTACCAAATCCATCCAGATTGAACTGGACCGCTACGCGTCGGTGTTCTGAACCGGCCTTACCAGGAGACACCGCGATGAAGCGCGAGTACGACTACATCATCATCGGCGCCGGGTCGGCCGGCAACACGCTGGCCGCGCGCCTGACCGAAGACGCCGGCGTCAGCGTGCTGCTGCTGGAAGCCGGTGGGCCGGATTACCGGATGGATTTCCGCACCCAGATGCCGGCCGCACTGGCGTATCCGCTGCAGGGCCGCCGCTACAACTGGGCGTATGAAACCGAGCCGGAGCCCTACATGGACAACCGGCGCATGGAGTGCGGCCGCGGCAAGGGCCTGGGCGGTTCCTCGCTGATCAACGGCATGTGCTACATCCGCGGCAACGCGATGGACTTCGACCAGTGGGCCAGCTTCGACGGGCTGGAGGACTGGAGCTACCACGACGTACTGCCGTACTTCCGCAAGGCGGAAACGCGCGACATCGGGGCCAACGATTACCACGGCGGCGACGGCCCGGTCAGCGTGGCCACGCCGAAGAACGGCAACAACGTGCTGTTCCACGCGATGGTCGAGGCCGGTGTGCAGGCTGGCTACCCACGTACCGATGACCTCAACGGCTACCAGCAGGAAGGCTTCGGCCCGATGGACCGCACGGTGACCCCGCGTGGACGCCGCTCCAGTACCGCGCGCGGCTACCTGGACATGGCCAAGGACCGTGAGGGACTGGAGATCGTGGTGCATGCCACCACCGACCGCATTCTGTTCGCCGGCAAGCGCGCGGTGGGCGTGCGCTACCTGGCCGGCAACAGCGCCGAGCCGATCGATGCCACCGCCCGCCGCGAGGTGCTGCTGTGCGCGGGTGCGATCGCCTCACCGCAGATCCTGCAGCGCTCCGGCGTGGGCGCGCCGGCATTGCTGGCCGCCCTTGGGGTGCCGCTGGTGCACGACCTGCCCGGCGTCGGCGAGAACCTGCAGGATCACCTGGAGGTGTACATGCAGTACGCCTGCAAGAAGCCGGTCTCGCTGTACCCGGCGCTGCAGTGGTGGAACCAGCCGGCGATCGGTGCGGAATGGCTGTTCGCCGGCACCGGCATCGGTGCCAGCAACCAGTTCGAAGCCGGTGGTTTCATCCGCACCCGCGAGGAGTTCGACTGGCCCAACATCCAGTACCACTTCCTGCCGGTGGCCATCAATTACAACGGCACCAATGCGGTCAAGGAACACGGCTTCCAGGCGCATGTGGGCTCGATGCGCACGCCCAGCCGCGGTCACGTGCATGCCAAGTCGCTGGACCCGCGTGAGCACCCCTCGATCCTGTTCAACTACCAGTCCACCGATCAGGACTGGCAGGAATTCCGCGATGCGATCCGCATCACCCGCGAGATCATCGCCCAGCCCGCGCTGGACGAGTACCGCGGCCGCGAGATCAGCCCGAGCGCCGAGTGCCAGACCGATGCGGAGCTGGATGCCTTCGTGCGCGCGCATGCCGAAACCGCCTACCACCCGTCCTGCTCGTGCGCGATGGGCACCGATGCGATGAGCGTGGTGGACGGCCAGGGCCGTGTGCACGGGATGGAGCGCCTGCGCGTGGTGGATGCCTCGATCATGCCGCGCATCATCACCGGCAACCTCAACGCCACTACGATCATGATCGCCGAGAAGATCGCCGACCGGATCCGGGGGCGTGCACCGTTGCCGCGCAGCACGGCGGCCTACTACGTGGCCGGGGACGCGCCTGCACGGCGCTGAGGGCGGTGCGACCAATGGGTAGGCGTCGACCGTTGCTCGGCGCACGAATCCCGGTAGTGGGGGGGGGGGGGGGGGGGGGCACGATCCACCAGAACAGGAA
>NZ_JBHFHW010000028.1:42028-58870 GCF_057333975.1 Stenotrophomonas sp. AGC87 | reverse complement strand
CCCCCCCCCCCCCCCCCCCCCCCCCCCCCCCCCCCACTACCGGTCACGGCATCGCGTTCACGCTGGCGCGCCCGGCACAAGGGGCACCGCTCGCTTCGCGGTCAACGTACTGCCCACCGAGGCCACCACGGTGCAGCCGATTGCCGCCCACTGCAGCGTGGTCAGGTGCTCGGCCAGCAGCCCCATCGCCAGCAGCGCGGCGACGGCCGGCTCCATGCTGATCAGGATGCCGAAGGTCTCCTTCGGCAGCCGCTTGAGCGCCATCATCTCCAGCGACATCGGGATCGCGCTGGAGACGATGGCCACGCCCAGCCCGAACAGCAGGATCTTCGGATCCAGCAGTGCCATGCCCGCGTGCGCCACGCCGACCGGCACCACCACCAGCGCCGCCGCACACAGCCCCAGCGAGACCGTGTGCCCGGCCGGCAGATGCCCGGCGCGCTTGCCGAAGATGATGTACATCGCCCAGCACACTGCCGCGCCCAGCGCGAACATCACCCCGACCGGGTCCAGTGGCTCACCATGGCCCAGCGGCAGCAGCAGCAACAGCCCGACCAGCGCGCAGCCGACCCAGACGAAATCGACCGGCCGCCGCGAGGACCACATCGCCACCGCCAACGGCCCGCAGAATTCGATGGCCACCGCGATGCCGAACGGGATCGTGCGCAGCGCCATGTAGAACAGCAGATTCATCACCCCGAGCGTGATGCCGTAACGGAAGATCGCTCCGGCATCGGCGCGCGAGGTGGTCCAGCGCCACGGCCGGAACACCATCAACAGCACCAGCGCCGAGAAACCCACGCGCAATGCGCTGGTGCCCTGCGCACCGATCAGCGGGAACAGCTGTTTGGCATACGAGGTGCCCACGGCCAAGGAGGTGACCGAGCCGAGCACGGCCAGGGCGGGGAAGAAGCTGGAGAGGCGGGAGGTCGACATCCGCACAGGATATTGCGCTACGGCCGAAGGAGATGCTCAATTGCAGGGGCCTTCCTGCATGTTTCACTCACCATGTCCGCCACGCCCTACACCCCCGACAGCTTCGACCGCGCCATCCTGGCGATCCTGCAGCACGACAACGCCACCCCGCAGCGCGAGATCGCCGAGGCGGTGAGCCTGTCGGCCCCGGCGGTGCAGCGACGGATCAAGCGCCTGGAAGAGACCGGCATCATCCGTGCCAACGTCGCCGTGCTGGACCAGGCCCGGCTGGGCCGGCCGCTGACGATCACGGTCGAGGTCCGCGTCGCCAGCGAGCAACCGCATCGGGTCGCGCCCTTCCGCCGTCGCGTGCAGGAGGACCCCGCCGTGCAGCAGTGCTACGCGATCACCGGCGAGGCGGATTTCCTGCTGATCCTGACCGCCGCCTCGATGGAAGAATACGAAGCGATCAGCGAGCGGCTGTTCGGCAACGACGACAACATCGAGCGCTTCCGCACCGCGGTGGCGCTGAGTACGCTCAAGCGCAGCCTGGCGGTTCCCCTCGCCGAGTGATCCGGGTCAGCGCGTGGCCGACAGCGCAGCATCGAACAATGCCGTCGCTTCCGTGATCGCGGCCCCGTGTGTGGCCTGCTTGTCCGCCGCCACCTGGCAGAGTGCACCGACGCGGGTCTGGCCCAGGGCGGTGCAGCTGGACAGGAAGTCGTAGTGCCCGACCTCCGGCAGGGTGGTCAACCTCGCCTTCGGCAGGCCTGCGGCCGCGATGTCGCTGTTGGTGGCCGGTGAGGCCACCGTGTCGGCCGCACCGACGATGATCGATACCGGCTGGGTCACCTTCTCCAGTTCCTCCGGGGCGAAGGCCTGCACCATGGCCGGCGCGATCAGCACTACCGCACGTACCCCGGCAATGGCGCGGTCCTCACCGGCCTTGGCCACCCACGGGGCCAGTTCCGGTGTGTCTGCAGCCGCCATCCGGCGGGCAAGCGTCAGCGCCGGGTTCTCCGCCTGCGGGGCGCATACCCCATCGGTGGGATGCGCGCGGCAGAACGCCAGCAGCCGCTTCACGTCCGGGCGTGCGCCCGCGGCAACCAAGGCAGTGAATCCGCCGGCCGAATAGCCCGCGATGCCCAACCGGGTGGCATCGATCTCCGTTGCCAGCGCGGGATCGGCCTGCACGGCAGCCAGCGCGGCCGCCAGGTCATCCACCCGGTTCCACATCAAGATGCTGCCGGCCTCGGTCATCGGATCTACCCCGTTGTTGCCAGGATGGTCCACCGCGATCACCACGTACCCGGCCCGCGCCATCGCGGTGCCGAACCAGCCCATCATCCGGGCACTGCCACCGTTGCCGTGCGAGAGCAGCAGGACCGGCCAGCGGCCTTTGGCAATGGCGGCATCGGCGGCCGCCTTACCGCCCTCGAACAAGGGCGCCCCCGGCGGGCCGATCGTCAGCGCGGTTTCCTGCGCATCGGGTTGGGCCGGATACCACACGGTGTAGCGCACGCTGTCGCGGTGGTCGGCATCGCGCACGGCCGCACTGGGCGTATGCGCAACGCCGTGCCGCTCGCCGACGGGCGGCACGGCCCCAGCGGCAAACAGGGGCAGGCACAGCGCCAGCAGCGCGGCACAACAACGGGCGGTCATTCGCATGGGTCAATCTCCTTGAGGTGCAACGTGTCGGCCAGCGGCAGCCAGATCTCCACCCCGCCGTGGCCGCTGCGGTCATCGAAGCGCGCGTCGTAGCGCTCCAGGTCCGGTGCGTCGGCCAGGGTCAGGCCGGACGCCGGCAGATAGTCATTCAACAGCCAGAACCAGGTGGAGCGGATCGCGGAAATGTGCCCGGCATGCCAGGCCACCAGATACTCGCGGGGCGCGATCGAGATCGCCTGCCAGCCGGCGGGCACGGGCGCGGATGCGCTGATCTCCACGCCGGCGATATAGTCAAAGCCGCCTTCGGCATCGTTGTTGCCGCACACGCCGTAGGCGATCTGCGCACCCAGCCCATGCGCCTCGTCCAGGCGCTGCCATTGCGAAGGAATCGATGCGACGGTCGCGGAGGTGTGGTGCGCACCGATCCCGGCCACGCGCAGGGTGCCACGGTGCGCGCGATGGGGTTCGATCGTGCAGGGTGTCGAGGGGTCGATCAGTTTCAATGCCTCGACCAGCACCACGCCGCCCAGCCCCTGCTCCCGCACCTGCTCGGGCGATCGCCCAAACTGCTCGGAGAATGCGCGGGTGAAGGCTGCATGCGAGGCGTAACCAGCAGCGATGGCCACCTCCAGGATGCCACCAGCCCCGGCCGCCAGCTGGTACGCGGCGTGGGTCAGCCGGCGGCCGCGCAGATAGCGCACCACCGAGGTGCCGGTGCTGAGCTGGAACAGCCGCGAGAGATGGAACGGCGACAGCCCCACCACGCCGGCGATATCGGCCAGCGACGGGTTTTCAGCGAAGTGGCTTTCGATGTACCACAGGGCCCTGCGTGCCGCACCCATACCGCCAGATCCATGCCGATGAACGGGGCCGCAGCGTAACCCAGCGCGCGCCGCGCCATTTGATCGTTCTTGCTGTCCGCTGCAACGCGCCCCCGCCTGTTGTCTCAGCCCCTCACCGCAGCTTCAATGGCCGCCACGTCGATCCTGCGCATGGTCATCATCGCCTCGAACGCGCGCCGGGCCACGGCGGGATCCTTGCTGGTCACCGCGTCGGTCAGCACCCGCGGCGTGATCTGCCAGGACAGACCCCATTTATCGCGACACCAGCCACACGCACTTTCCTCGCCCCCGTTGCCGACGATCGCAGCCCACAACCGGTCCGTTTCGGCCTGGTCATCGGTGGCGATCTGGAAGGAGAACGCTTCGCTGTGTTTGAACGCCGGCCCGCCGTTGAGCCCGATGCAGGGGATGCCGGCGACGGTGAAATCGACGGTCAGCACATCGCCCTGTTTGCCGGAGGGAAAGTCTGCCGGTGCATGGTGGATGGCGTGCACCGCGCTGTCCGGCAAGGTGGCGGCGTAGAAGGTGGCGGCGTCCAGCGCGGTACCGTCGAACCAGAGGCAGATCGTGTTCTTGCTGACCATGGGCATCTCCTGCAGCAGAGAATGGATAGCGCCTGCTCACGGTAGGCCCCGGGGTGTTAAGCCTGCGCGCGGGTAGCGGTGGCAAAGCGATATGCACACGCGACCGGGTTGGGCAAGATGAATACGACGCGGCCTTGCGCCGCCTGCATTCAGCACCGCCTTTCACGCGGATGCGGTTGATGATGCGAATCATTGCTATTACCATAGTGTGATCCGGGTCGCGCAAGGGATGCGCACCCGTGAACAGTTATCGAGCCCGCGCCGGGTCACCGCCCCCCCGCCAGCCGCTTCCTGCCCCCACCCCGCTCCGCCGCAGGCCACCCAGGACGCCGGCCATGCCCGTTGCCGCCTTTCTGGAAACGCCGATGACCCGCTCCGCCCACGTGCTGTCCCGCCCGTCGATGCACCGTCGCCCGCTGCCGCAGGCCTTGATGGTGGCCCTGTGCGCCCTCGCCGTCGCGCCTGCGTTCGCGCAGGATGCGACCCCTGACGCCACCACCCTGGACAAGATCGTGGTCAAGGGCGAGCGCGCCGAAGGCTATTCGGTCCGCAGGACCTCGGCCGGTACCCGCTTCGATCTGGCCCCGCGCGAGATTCCGCAGTCGGTCAGCATCATCAGCCACCAGCGCATCGAGGATCAGAACCTTGATGACATCATCGACGTGCTGGCCAACACCACCGGCGTGAGCAGCACCCAGTCCGATACCGAGCGCACCGAGTTCTACGCGCGCGGTTTCTACATCGACAGCTACCAGTTCGACGGCCTGCCGACCCAGATGGTGCAGAACTGGAGCTACGGCGATTCCGGCCTGGACCTTGCCCTGTACGACCGCGTGGAAGTGGTGCGTGGCGCCACCGGCCTGCTGTCCGGCGCCGGCAACCCGTCCGCCTCGGTGAACCTGATCCGCAAGCACGCCGACAGCGCCGAGCTGACCGGCAACGTGTCGGTCAATGTCGGCAGCTGGGGCCGCACCCGCAGCACGGTGGATGTGACCACCCCGCTGAACGCCAGCGGCTCGGTGCGTGCGCGCGTGATCGGCAGCTACCTGGATACCGAATCGCAGATGGACCGCTACGACCAGCACAAGACGCTGGGCTATGCGGTGATCGATGCCGACCTGACCCCGGATACCCAGCTGAGCGTGGGCTATGACTACCAGCAGAAGCGCGCCAACGGCGCGACCTGGGGTGGCTTCCCGATGTGGTACTCCGACGGCACCCCCACACCGTACGACAAGACCTTCAGTGCGAACCCGGGGTGGACCTACTGGGATACCACCAGCAAGCGCCTGTTCGCCACGCTGGAACACGCTTTCGCCAATGACTGGAAGGTCAAGGTCGGTGCGACGCACGACAAGACCAATGCCAACGACAAGCTGTTCTACCCGTCCTACACCGCCTTCGACAAGGTCACCGGCAGCGGCATCACGCCAATGGCGGGCCTGTACAACACCGAGCGCAAGGTCGACAGCGTGGACGGCTTTGTGGAAGGCCCGTTCCAACTGTTCGGCCGCGAGCACCAGTTCATGGCCGGCCTGAGCTACAACAAGCGCGAGTACGCCAACTACGGTGACTTCCAGGTCGGCGGCACCAATACCGCGTGGGGCCCGATCGACAACTATCTCAACTGGACCGGCAACATCCCGGAACCGAACTGGAACCCGCTGAGCCTGGCCAGCCAGGGCACCATCACCCAGAAGGCCGGCTACGCGGCGACCCGCCTGTCGTTGGCCGATCCGTTGAAGCTGATCCTCGGTGCTCGTTACACCGATTGGAAAAGCGAGGGCGAAGACGCGGACCGCTCGCACAAGGTCACCACGCCGTATGCGGGCCTGGTCTACGATCTCAACGACACGTATTCCACCTACGCCAGCTACACCGAGATCTTCCAGCCACAGACGCTGCGCACCAAGGCGGGCAGCTATCTGGACCCGGTCGATGGCAAGAGCTACGAGGTAGGCGTCAAGGGCGCGTGGTTCGATAACCGCCTGAACGCCTCGCTGGCCGTGTTCCGCATCGAGCAGGACAACGTCGGCCAGGCCACGATGGACAAGGTAGACGGTAACGAACTCGAAACGGCGTACATCGCCGCGCGCGGCACCGTCAGCCGCGGCGTTGAGTTCGAACTCAACGGTGAGCTTGCCCCGGGCTGGAACGCCACGTTTGGTGCGTCGCGCTACGTGGCCAAGGACATCAACGACGCGGACATCAACACCAACCTGCCGCAGACCACCATCAAACTGTTCACCAGCTACACCCCCCAGTCGCTCACCGCACTGACGGTCGGCGGCGGTGCCAACTGGCAGAACCGTATCTACTACCCGATCCCGGGGCTTGGCCGCTTCGAACAGGAAGGCTACGCGCTGGTGAGCGCCTTCGTGCGCTACCGCATCTCCCCGGAGTTCAGCGTGCAGGCCAACCTCAACAATCTGCTGGACAAGAAGTACCTCTCGCAGATCACCGGCTACGGTGCCTACGGCGATGGTCGCAACGGGTCGATCACGTTCAACTGGTCGTTCTGACCACTGAAATAGTCATCCAACGAGAAACAAAGGGCCGGGAATTTCCCGGCCCTTTGCGTTGCTACACGTTCAAGGGCGTGCCGCGGCCCCGGCCACTCACGCGGCCCGCCTGCGTAGATGGAGGCCTATGGCCATCAGCAGGACCGCGGTCATCGCAGCACCCGGCATCGCCACACCGTTCCAGAGTTCCATGGCGCCGTAGGCGGTGTGTCCCAGGGCTGCGGCCTGCAGCGTGGCAGAGAGTGTCTTCCTCATTGCGTTCTCATCCGTGTTTGCCCAATTGGCAATCAACAGACTGGATGCGCCTGAGTGCAGCGAAGCCGCGAAATGAACGCTGTTTTCTGCGTTGATTTCGCCCACCAGCGCGCCGTTGATGCCTCAGCTGTCCGGGCTGTCGCCTGATGTCCGACTACGGCCTGGCGCGCAGCAGCGCCAACCCGAACCCGATGAAGATCGTGCCGACCACGCGGTCGAACACCTTGCGCAGCCCCGGCTTGGCCAGATAACCGGCCAGCCCGTGGCCGCCGGCGGCGTACACCCCGTACCAGAACATTTCCATCACCGCGAAGGTGCCCACCAGGATCACGAACTGCGGCAGCTGCGGCTGGGTGAGATCGACGAACTGCGGCAGGAACGCCGAGGCGAACAGCAGCAGCTTCGGGTTGCTGATGCCGATGATGAATCCATCGCGGAACAGCACGGTGCGTGAACTGGGCACCAGCGCCGTGGTACTGCCGACGTCGATCGGCGCATCACCGCCGCGCCAGGCCTTGATCCCCAGGTACACCAGGTACGCCACGCCCGCGTAGCGCAGCACGTCGAACACCATCGGCGAGGCCTTGAGCACCGCGCCCAGCCCGGCGGCGGAGATCGCCAGGGCCAGTACCAGCGCGGTCAGGCAGCCGGCCATGGCGGCGATACTGCGGCGGAAGCCGACGCGCACACTGCGGGTCATCACGTGCAGCATGTTCGGGCCGGGCGTGCCGCACAGGACGAACACGGTGACGGCGAAGATCCACCAGGTATGCAGGTTCATGGCAATACAGTTCGAGAGAGAGGTAGTGCCGGCCGCTGGCCGGCAGCGCAATGATGCCTGACGGAAACAGCACCGGCATGCCGGACTCGCGAGATGGCCGGTCCTCGCAACCGGGTTGTCCGCCCGAAACGCACCGGGGCGCCCTCATGGCGCCCCGGTATGTCACGTCCGCATCAACCCGCGATCAGAACCGCAGGTCCGCGCGCACGTACCAGTAGCGCCCGCGCGGGATGTCGTAGGTGGAGGCGTCGTAGCCATTGAGCGAGCACGACAGGCAGATCGGCGGATCCTTGTCGAACACGTTGTTCAGGCCGGCGCTGAGTTGCAGGCCCTTCATCCAGTCGATCTTGTAGCCCACCTGCATGTCGTGGAAGGTGGTCGCCGCCAGCTCGTTGGTGCCTTCGGCCTGGTTGCCGCAGATCGGGAACGCCGCCACGTCGCCACACTCCTCGGTGAGCTTGGAGATGTGGCGCACCGTCCAGGAGGCATTCCAGTTGGACAGGTTCCAGCTCAGCGTGGCATTGCTGGTCCACTCCGGGATCGAGCTGTCGGCCACTTCCACACCGGGCTCCTGCGGCTGCTTCTGGCCGGCTGCCCCCAACGCCTCATAGCGGCCGACGAAGGTGTTCTGCCAGCCCAGCTTGAACTGCCCGATCTCCGTCTGCGGCAGGGTCCAGAACAGATCCACATCCCAGCCATCGGTCTTGATCGAACCCAGGTTGGTCAACCGGTTGTTGAAGCTGCTGACCGCCCCGGTGGAGGCGCGGGTGATGCCACTGCAGTACAGCGGGTCCAGCGTGTCCACGCACAGATCAAGCTGGGTCTGCGCGTTGATCGCCTGGATCGCACCTTCAATGTGGTGGCGGTAGAACGTCACCTCGACATCGAAGCGCTCCGACCAGGACGCGTTGCTGCCGAACCACGGGCTCCACACGAAGCCGGCGCTGAAGCTGCGCGAGCGCTCCGGATCCAGTTCCGCGTTGCCACCGGTGGTGACCGATATCTGCGAGTTCGCCTGCTGGAAGCCGCCCGGCACGCCGAGCGCGGCACAGTTGGCGGCACTGCCGCGCGGCGGGGTGCCGCCCAGCCCGCCCGAGCACGGGTCGAACAACTGCAGATCGGCACGCGCGGCCGAGCCGTACAGCTCGCCGATCGACGGCGCGCGGAAGCCTTCGGCATAGCTGGTGCGCAGCACGAAGTCATTGGTCACCTGCCAGCGCAGGCCGTACTTCGGGGTGAACTCGCCGCCGAAGGTGGAGTAATCCGAGTAGCGCCCCGCAAGGCTCAGGTCGAGCTTTTCGCCGAGCGCGCTCTTGGCGAAGATCGGTACGCTCAACTCCAGGTAGGCCTCGTTGACATCGTAGGACCCGGAGGTGGGCAGCGACGGCACGCCGTTGTAGTGACCGATCACGGTCAGCGGATCCGGATCGTAGCGGCCCTCGTACTTGCGGTACTCATAGCCGGTGGCGAACGAGACCGGGCCGGCCGGCAGGGTGAACAGCTCGCTGCTCAGGTTGGCGGTGAACAGGCTCAGCTCGTTCTGGCTGCGGTCACGCACTACCGGCTGGATCCAGCGCAGCATCTCCGGGGTGATCGAGCCGACCCCACCGAAAATGTTCAGCGGTACGCAGCCGGGGGTGGCCGCACAGATCGCCGGATCGCCCAGCGCCATGTTGACCTTGTAGATGTCGTAGCTGCCGTAGTTGGTCTGCTCGGCCTTGTTCTTGCTGTACATGCCGTTGAGGTCCCAGAACCAGCTGCGGTCGGCCGCCTGGAACTGGCCGACCAGCCCGGTGGCGAAGTACTGAGTGTTGACCTCCTGCTCGAACACGCGCGCGCCGCCTTCCACCGGGCGGCGGCCGATCAGGCTCATGTTGCCCGAGGCGACCAGATCGAAGCCGAACGGGTTGTACGGATTGAGGCCGGAGACGACGATATTGTCGGCCAGCGGATTGCCGGTGGCGCCATCGGGACCGAAGAACAGCGGCTCCGGACCGGCCTGGTTGGTGGACTCGCGGCGATTGCCAAGCGCCTTGATGTACCACTGGATGTCATCGGTGAGGTCGAAGCGGAACTGGCCGAAGATGCCCTTCCGCTCGGACGGGGTGAGCACCATGTTGTACTCGGCGAAGTTGAAGCGGTCGGCCGAGGTGAAGCAGTGGTAGTCATCACTGCGGTCGCAGCCGGCGCTGCCGTCGTAGCGCGGCGTGCTCACGCCGGTATTGGGCACGATGTCCTGGTCGGCACCGGTATTGGGATCCACGAAGGAGAAGCGCCCCTGCGGAATGCCACCACTGCCGAATGCCAGCCCCGTGCCGGGAATCGGGAAGCGCGACTGCTCGCGATCGCGCGCATACACCGGGTCCTGTTTGGTCCAGCTGGCCCCCAGAAACAACGTGTAGCGGTCGCCACTGGTGCCCCAGGCCAGGTCCACGCCCTTCTGGGTGCCGTCGCCCTTGGTGTATTCGCCGTAGTTCATCGTCACCTGCGCGCCGTCGAATTCGCGGCGGGTGATGATGTTGACCACACCGGCGATTGCGTCGGAGCCGTATAGCGAGGAGGCGCCGTCTTCGAGCACTTCGATGCGCTCGACGATGGCCAGCGGAATGGTGTTCAGATCGGTCGCCGCGCCCACGCCGGACGCGGAAGATTCATTGACCCAGCGGATGCCATCGACCAGCACCAGCACGCGCTTGGCGCCCAGGTGACGCAGGTCGACCTGGGCCGACCCCGCACCCACGCCACTGCCATCGGGGGGGAAGCCGAAGTTGCCCGAGGAATTGAATTTCGCATTGAGCGCCGAGCCGGAGCCCGTCAGCTGCTGCAGCACGTCGCCGATCGAGGTCAGGCCGGTGCGTTCGATCTCGGTGCGGGTCAGGGTCTGGATCGGCACCTGCCCTTCCACTTCGGCCCGCTTGATCCGGCTGCCGGTCACTTCCACCCGGCCCAGATCGGTCGTACTGCGTGGCGCGTCCTGCGCGCTGGCCAGGGCGGGTGCTGCCAGCAGCAGGCACAGCGATACGGCAACCGCCAACGGGCGGTGATGCAGGTTGTTCATTCGCTCTCTCTCCAAAGGAATGGTGGGCCGGACTGCCGCTCCCCCTGCATGGCGGCAGTGTCTCCTTTGTAAACAACCTGTAAATGTGAAGGAGTGACGTGCGCCTCGCTTTCACGGGAAATCGACAAAGCCGACTGCGCAAGGGTCCCGCTACGGAGGCAGCTCAGGTGCGCTGCGTGCGAACGCAAATGTCGCTGTTTTCGAGGGATATTGACGGCATCCAAGGCGGGCGTCGTGCCGCTGCTGCGCGATCGCCATCCGCTGGATACCGGGATTCGGGTGGCGACTGGGACCTTGGCGATTGCGCCATCCAGCGCGTCGGAATCGGCTTCAGTGCGCAGCCGTTGAGGGGCGCCCGCACGGGCAACCACGTGCTAGACCGCCCGGGATGCGATGGAGCGCGATCGGCGCGTGCTTCCATGCCCCTGGTCACCGGCGGAGCGATGGACCGGTCATGCGAATGGACCGCCTCAGCGGCGCCCGTTCATCCTCGAGTCGGATTGCCCTCACCGCCTTTCACCGGCCCCCGTTATGCTTTCCGGCATGACTCGACTTCCCCTCTATTTCTTCAGCGCGACCGTCCTGCTGGCCTGTTCCGGGGTCAGCCCGGTGGCCGATGCCCAGAACCTGGATGCCCAGCGCGCGCAGCTCAAGGCCGTGATCGACAATGCCGAGCGCGGCCAGTTCGATCCTGCCCAGGCGGCGGCACTGAGCAAGCACCCGCTGTATGGCTGGGTGGAGTTCGCCAACCTGCGGCGCAACATCGATACCGTCAGCAACATGCAGGCGCAGGATTTCCTCAAGCGCTACAACGGTCAGGCCGTCGCCACCAGCTTCCGCAATGTGTGGCTGCCCGCAGTGGCGCGGCGCCAGGATTGGCCGACGCTGCTGGCCAACTGGACCGACACCTCCAATGTCGGCCTGCGCTGCGCCCAGCTCAATGCACGCCAGGCTACCGGCAAGGCCGATGCGCAGTGGGTCAGCGAGGCGCAGGCGATCTGGCGCAGTACCGGCAAATCGCTGCCCGATGCCTGCGATCCGGTCTTTGCAGTGCTGGATGCCAAGGGCGGCATGAACGCCGAACTGCGCTGGGCCCGCATCGATGCCGCTGCCGATGAGCAGCAGCCGGCGGTGATGCGTAGTGCCGCGCGCGGCCTGCCGGCCGCGGAGCTGGCGTTGGCCAACACCTACGCCGCCTTCGTCGACAAGCCCAACGCCAGCGCGCTGAACTGGCCACGCAATGAGCGCAGCCGGCGCATCGCCACCGATGGTCTGGCCAAGCTGGCCAAGGCCGATCCCGGGGCCACCGAACAGCAGTTGCCGCAGTACGCCGACGCCCTGCAGCTAAGCGCCGCGCAGCGCGCGCAGGTGCTGTACCAGATCGCGCTGTGGACGGTGGCCTCGTACGGTCCCGAGTCCGCCCGTCGCCTCAATGCGGTGCCCGAATCGGCGTACGACGAGCGCCTGCACGAATGGCGTGCGCGCGAAGCGCTGTCGCGCGGCGACTGGCCAGCCGCACTGACCGCGATCCGCAAGATGGGCCCAACCCAGCGCGCCGATTCGCGCTGGCGCTATTTCGAAGCGCGCATGCTGGACAAGACCGGCAAACGCAGCGAAGCGCAGGCGGCCTTCCGTGAGGCGGCCCGTGCGGCCACCTTCCATGGCTTCCTGGCCGCCGATCAGCTCGGCCAGAACTACACCTTGTGCCCGTGGGAACCCAACGACAGCGCCCAGGCGCAGGCGGCGGTCGCCCGCGACCCGGCGATCGTGCGCGCAATGGAACTGTTCAAGATCGAACGGGCGGGCTGGGCCGTGGCCGAGTGGAACGACGCCCTGAGCCGCTACGACAACACGCAGCGGCGCCTCGCGGTGGAAGTCGCCCGCGACAACGGCTGGTTCGACCGTGCGGTGTTCTCGCTCGGCAAGACCCCGGACGAGCAGCGCCTGTATTCGCTGCGCTTCCCGCTGCACCACGACGACAGCATTCGCCGCGAGTCCGCACGCAATGCCATCGACCCTGCCTGGGTCGCTGCGGAAATCCGCGCCGAGAGCATCTTCAACCCGAAGGCCCGCTCACCGGCCAACGCCATGGGCCTGATGCAGGTCCTGCCCACCACCGGCGCGGCCGTGGCCAAATCGATCGACCTGACCAACTACGGTGGTGCCGCCAGTCTCTACGACCCTGACACCAACATTGCCATCGGCACGGCCTACCTGCGCCAGCTGATGAACAAGTACGACGGCCTGCCCTACGTCACCATCGCCGCCTACAACGCCGGCCCGACCCCGACCGCCCGCTGGCAGTCGCAGCGCCCGGGTTTCGATCCGGACATCTGGATCGAAACGATCAGCTACAAGGAAACCCGCGAGTACGTCGCGCGTATTCTGGCCTTCAGCGTCATTTACGACTGGCGCTTGAACGGTGACGCGCTGCCGGTGACCGACCGCATGAACGGCCGGCTGCAGGTCAAGCGCAAGACCTTCGCCTGCGCGGCCAACGCCGACAAGGGCGGGGATTGACCGGCGCCGGCATGCCAGCCGGCGCCGCAGAATCCGGGACCACCGGTTGGCATGGCCTTGGTCCACTGCGGCATCATGGGCACATGAAAATCTATCTGGTTGGCGGCGCCGTGCGCGACCGCCTCTTGCAGCGCGCCCCGGGCGACCGCGACTGGGTCGTGGTCGGGGCCACCCAGGCGCAGATGGAAGCGCAGGGGTACAAGGCCGTGGGCCGCGATTTCCCGGTGTTCCTCCACCCCGATACCGGTGAGGAATATGCGCTGGCCCGCACCGAGCGCAAGTCCGGCCGCGGCTATCGCGGCTTCGTGGTCGATGCCGATCCCGCGGTGACGCTGGAAGAGGACCTGCAACGTCGCGACTTCACCATCAACGCCATCGCCTGCGATGAAGCCACCGGTGAACTGGTGGATCCGTATGGCGGCGTGCGCGACATCGAGCAGCGCGTGCTGCGCCATGTCGGCCCGGCCTTCGTCGAGGATCCGCTGCGGGTGCTGCGTGCGGCCCGCTTCATGGCGCGCCTCGCACCGCTGGGCTTCACCGTGGCCGACGAGACGATGGCGCTGATGCGGGAGGTCGCCGCCAGTGGCGAGCTCGACGCGTTGGTGCCCGAGCGCGTGTGGCAGGAACTGCGCCGTGCCCTCACCTCCGCGCGGCCCTCCGCGTTCCTGCGCACGCTGCATGACGCCCACGCCCTTGGCGCGATCCTGCCGGAGCTGGAGGCACTGTACGGCGTGCCGCAGCGCGCGGAGTTCCATCCGGAAGTCGATACCGGCGTGCACCAGGAGATGGTCAGCGACATGGCCGCGCAGCTGGCGCCGGGCGATGACCTGATCGGCTTCGCCGCACTGACCCACGATCTTGGCAAAGGCCTGACGCCGCCGGCCGAATGGCCGCGTCACCTGCAGCACGAAGAACGCGGCCTGGCCCCGCTGGCTTCCCTCTGCGACCGACTGAAAGTGCCGTTGGACCACCGCCAGTTGGCCGAAGCGGTGTGCCGCGATCATCTCAACGTGCACCGCATCGACGAACTGCGCGATGTCACCGTGTTGAAGCTGCTCGCCCGCTGCGACGGTTTCCGCCGCCCGGAGCGCATTGCGCAGATCGCGCTGTGCTGCGAAGCCGACAAGCGCGGCCGGCTCGGCTTCGAGGACAGCGATTACCCACAGGGTGAGACGCTTAAACGCCTGCACCAGGCAGCGCTGGCGGTGCAGGCGCGCGATCTGGATCTGAGCGGATTGAAGGGCCCGGCGGTGGGTGAGGCGTTGGCCAAGGCGCGGGTGAAAGCGATCAGCACGGTGCGTACGCGCTGATCGACGGCTGAGCGTCGTCGCCCGGCCCAGCCGGATCCATGCGGCTCGGATGACGCCTCAGGTGGCGCTGGCGCACGCCGGTTGCGCCAGCAGCCAGTCCCTTGCGGCCGCCGCAGCATCCTCGCCCTCACCGACCACCACATCCGGCGCGATCTTCCTGCCATCGCCCTGGCCGTTACGGTCGACCATGACGTTGCCGGTGACCAGCAGGGCGCTTCCATCAGGCAACAGCTCGGTCCGGTTCCCCGTGGATACGCCTGCCGTGGGCTGGCCGAAGCTTCGGGTGTTGGCACGTCCACGGAACGCCAGTGCCGTTGCTTCGCCCGAACTGGCGGTACGCGGCCCGAACAGCACCGCCACGGGTGCGCCGGGATGACGCAGCCGATACTCCGCCGCGCCGGCATCGAGCAGTTTCTTCTGCTCCAACCACACCGCGCCGTCGTGTGAGAACCACGACCGCTCCGAGCCGGCCGTGGTGAACGCACCCACCCGCGGTGCATTGCCGCCCGCTTCTTCCAGCAAGGGTGCCAAGCCGAGCAGCATCGGCCACATGTTGCCGCCGGTGTTGCGTCGCAGGTCAACCACCCAGCCGCATCGCTCCGCGCGGTCCTTGCTGCGGATGGCGTCCTGCAGCGAGCCTGCAAACGCAACACTCGCCCGCTGCCAGGCCACACTGTCGCCCGGTCCACCACCGCTGAAGGCGCCCACCGTCATCCAGCCGATGCGCCGGCCGACCGTATCCATGTCGCGCTGCTGGTCAGTACGTTGCTGCATGACGCGGTGCTCGCGTGTGCGCTGAGTTGCCGGCGGTGGCTTGGATGCCACCGCGGTGGCCCGGCTCGACGGGGACTGCAGCAACGGGTAGGTCGCCGGCAGCCACCGTCCATGCCCCCCACTGCTCACGGCGATGGCATCGCGCAACAGCGTCCAGGTCTTGGCGGGATCAGCATCGGGAGCCTGCAGGCGGGTGCGCAGCGCCTGCCAATCGACCTTGTCGCGGTACAGCGCCTCGCGCTCCAGCACCGCCACGATCCGCAGCTGTACTGGTGGCGCAGGCATCTCCTGTGCGTTCGCCAACGGTGCAAGCAGCACACCGGCCAGCAGCGCCGAGCGCGTGCAACGAGACCGCAGGGACATCACCATCGCGCTACATCCGTGTAGTTGAGTAGTCCGCAGCATATCGCTGCACACGGCCACAGGAACGGCGCGCGCCCTCCGTCCTGGCGACCGGTCAGTCCGAAATGAGGAGCACGTCACCCAGGGCGGGCAGCGTGCCGCGGATCAGCCAGCACCCACAACCGCCTCACCAATCAAACCGCACGCCGATATTCCCCTCGATGCTCTTGCGCTCCTTCTGCGCGCTGCTTTCCAGATCGCGCGTGTAATCGGCCACCGCAAACGCGCTGACATTGGCATTGAAGCGCGCGACCACACCAACGCCGACTTCCAGCGCGCGGGCGGCCTGCTGATTGGTCAGCTCATTGGTCCCGAACGTGATGCGATCCTCGCCATCGAAGGTCTGCCAGTAGTTCACTTTGAGGTACGGCTGCCAGCCATTGCCGGCCAGGTTGTAGTCGGCTGCCAGACGCAGGCCGATGCGGCCGGTCCAGGCATTGTCACTGTCGTAGCCGATCGTGGAAATGCGATCCGCACCGTCATCCAGCGCGCTGCGCTGCCAGATCACCTGCGCCTGCGGCTCCAGCCACCAGGCGGACTGCCCCAGCTGCAGCAGCGGCTTGCCGACCTCCAGTGACGCCGTGGTGCCATCGCCGCGCAGATCGATCCCGAGGCCGCGCGCCGACCACGCATTGCCGTCGTAACGGCTCTGCATGACCACCGCGTCGAGATAACCGCCGGCACTGCCCACGCGGGTCCAGTACAGGCCGACATGTTTGTCGTCCAGGCGCGTGCGGCCCACCGCCACGTTGTCCCAGCCGATCGCGAAGCCGTTGACATTGCCCTGCGCGCGCGTGCGCCCGACGAATACGCCGAACTGATTGCGCGCGTGATCATCGGCCGTTGCGTACAGATCCACACCAGCCTGGATGCCCTGGATGTCACCGTCGAAGCTGGGCTTGGCATCGCCTTCCCAATGTTGCTCATGGCTCTGCCCGATCATCCGCGCCCACGCGGCGCGGAACCCGCCCTGCCCGGCCAGCAGGCGCTGCTCGCCCTGGCGCTCGTGGAAGCTGCCCAGGCTGAGCAGGCTGGTCTCCCGCAGCAGCGGCGGCACCACTGCATACGTGGCCGCCTCCACGCGATACAGCGGCACCACGCCGCCTTCGGCAGGCACTGCACCCGGTGTCGGCGGCACGGCCAGCGGACCCGGCACGGCGGCTGGCGTGGTCGGTACCGGCGGTGGCGTATCGGTTTGCGGGGGCGGGCCC
>NZ_JBHFHW010000028.1:27608-41976 GCF_057333975.1 Stenotrophomonas sp. AGC87 | reverse complement strand
GCGGGGGCGGGGGGGGGGGGGGGCGGTGCGGGTTCGGGCGCCAGTGGGTCGGGGTTCTCCGGCAGATCCGGTGACGGTGGCGGGGCCAGCGGTGGCGGCGGTGTGCCGGCATCCACCGGCGCCGGCGGTGGTGGCGTGACGGTGGGTACGCCTGGCGGGGTGGGTGCGGGTGCCGGCGATACGCCCGCGACGAGGGTGGAGCGCAGGTACCAGTTCTCGCTGCTGCCGGCGCTTACACCGCCCTTGAACAGGAAATACTCGAACGCCCCGGCCGCGATCGGGTTGTACAGCGCGAACGCGTTGGGCGCAGTGCTCGCACCGTTGATCGACTGCACCACCAGGATGCCATCGGCCATCGTCGCCGCGCCGCTGCCCCCGGCATTGAGGATGCCCAGCCCGGTGCTGCCGCTGGCCACCCCATTGGAGATCACCAGCCGATCCGAAGGCGCACCGTCACCGGCCAGCACCGACTGCAGATACACGCCGCCATTGTTGCCAACGTAATTGCCGTTGATGGTGAACGCATCGCCAGGACCGCTGCTGCCGTTGCTCAGATCGATACGGCCGGCATTGATCACATTGACCTGCTGGCCGGCGGTGAAGGTGCGCACGGTGGCGTTGAGGCCGCCGGCGAAGACGGTGCTGGTCGTGTCGATATCCAGCGTACCGCCGCTGGTGGTGAGATCGGCGAGCACCAGGTCGCCATCGACGGTCAATTGGCTGTTCTGGCGCAGGTTGATCTGTTCCCAGCCGGTGAAGCGTGCCACCCCGTTGGTCTTGACGTTGTTCATGGTGAGCAGGTCGGTCCCCAGCCCACCGGTGAACAGCGGCAGCGCACCGAGATGGCTGTTGTTGAGGTTGGTCAGGATGGTGACGTCGTTGCCTTCGCCCATGTCCACCGTGCCGTACACCACCCCGCCACCGGACCAGTCCAGCCGATCGTTGCCGGTGCTGGCGCGGATCTCACCGCGCACCGTGCCGCCGGTGATGGTGATGGAATCATCGCCACCGCTGACGCTGATGTTGCCGCCGATGTAGCCCTCGGAGAGGATGATGGTGTCGTTGCCGAAGCCGGTCACCAGGTTGCCGTCGATCGTGCCACCGGACATGTCGAAGGTGTTGTTCTCCAGCTTCATGTTGACCCGGCCGATGCGCCCGCCGGTCATCTCGGCATAGTCGCCGTCGTCGAAGCCACCGATGATCTGGCCGCCGGTCATGCGGAAGCGGTCGGTGCCATCGCCCTGCAGCAGCGCCCCGATGGTGCCACCGGTCATCAGAAAGGTATCCACCCCGGTGCCTTGCTGCACGGTGCCGGTGATGGTGCCGCCGCTGATCTCCAGGGCATCCAGTCCATCGCCCTGGTCGACGCTGTCGATGACCCCGCCGCGTATCACCAGCGTATCGTTGCCTGCGCCCTGCACGACACCACCGCGGATGCTGCCGGCCAACATCTCCAGGCGGTCATTGCCGGCACCGAAGACAATGCCGCCGGTGCTGCCGCTGATCACCCCGCGATTGATCACGGTGGAGGCGGCATCCAGCTGCAGGCCACGCCCGGCGCCGGCGAGGATGCTGCCGTCGTTGACGATCAGATGCCCTCCGCCACCGGCCTGCAGCGTGACGGCGTTTCCCGTCGCTGGCGCGAGCTGCGCGTTGCCAAGAACGTTGAGCGTGATGTTGCTGCTGCCGGCCACGCCGATGACCGGCACGGTGTCTGGATTGGGCAGCTGGCTGGAGCAGGTCACGGTCTGTCCGGTGGTGGGCGCAGCGTTATCGCAGCCTGCCCATGCCGGGAAGGCGCCGGCGATCAATACGGTGCCTAGGGCGCCACGGCGGCCGGCGTGCAGCAGCCGCGATATCTGGACAGCCAGCAACGGTCGTGCCGGCCAAACAAGCGTCTGGCGCATGTACCTTTCCTGTTCAGCAGAAGGGGGACAGCAACGGCCCAGTGCTTTTACGGATGACCGGCGTAGGTACTTTTACTGTGCCGCCGTGATGCGAAGGTAAAAAACCGATGCCTTCATATCTTCAAATAGATACGCCGGCGATCCAGCGCCCACACCACGCCCCACCAGATCGCCACGAAGCCCACCGCGCACGCGAGCGAGGCCAGCTTCGGTGCCTGCGGCAGCGCGTGCTCCAGTGTCTGGAACGCCCAGGCCCACGCGCCGGTTGCAGCGAGCACCAAGGCCATCGCCGAAGAACCCAGATACGCGGCGATCGCATTCACCCCGAAGCGGCGCCCAAGCGCTGGCAGGCGCCAGCGGTCGATCAACAGGTGCGCCAGCAGCAGCGCTGCCACGGACAGGCCAGCGGTCCAGAGCACGAAGCTCGGCGTCCAGAGCTGTTTGTTCAGCGGCAGCCACAGCGTGGCCAGACCGCCGACGGCCAGGCAGGCCAACGCCAAGGTGGCCAGGCGGGCCGACTGGCCCGCACGCAGCCATGCACCGGCACGCAGACCGAGCAACGTGGTGGCAATCGCCCCGAGGCTGCTCAGCAGGCCTTCGGGGTCATGGCCCAGCCCGGTGAGCGCGGAATATTTGTAGAGGAACGGGGCGAACAGCGCCGTATCCAGCCGGCTGGCCGGGTTGACCCACGGCTCCATGGAGGTGGCCGACAACAGGATCCCCGCATAAGCGGCCAGCAGGCCGACGATCACCGCCCATTGCGTGCGCGCCCGCGTGTAGACCGCCAGTACGCCGACCACAGCAACGCACAGGGCGATCCGCTGCAGCACGCCCCACAGGCGATACGCCGGCAGCTCGAACAGCCACCACGCCAGCAGGTGCAGCAGCGCGCCGGCGATCAGGATGCGCAGCGCGCGTTGCAGCACCCCGCGCACCAGCGCCGGACGCGTCGCCGGCTCGCCCGCGCGCGGCGCCAGGCTGAAGGCCATCGAGACACCGGCAATGAACAGGAACAACGGAAAGATCAGATCGGTCGGGGTGAAGCCATGCCAGTCCGCGTGCAGCAGCGGTGCGTAGACATGGCTCCAGTCGCCCGGGTTGTTGACCAGCAGCATCGCCGCGACGGTCAGGCCGCGCAGCGCGTCGATCGAGCCCATACGCCCCGCCGGCGTGGCGCTCATACGTCTTCGCGCTGCCCGGCGATCCAGGTGCTGCGCACCTGCAGCGCGTCATCGAGCAGCACCAGATCGGCGTGATGCCCTTCGGCGATGTGCCCGTAGCGGTCATCCAGATTCAGGAACTGCGCGGGATAGGTCGAGGCCATGCGCGCCGCTTCGGCCAGCGAGACGCCCAGCAGCTGCACGCTGTTGCGCACCGCCGTGGCCATGTCCAGTGCCGAGCCGGCCAGCGAGCCGGCGGCATTGCGCACCACGCCGTCCACGGCGGTGATGACCTCGCCATACAGTTCGTAGCTGGGGTCTTGCGCACCGACCGGCGGCATCGCATCGGTAACCAGCATGACCTTGCCGCGCGGCTTGGTCGCCAGCGCCACACGCAGGCTGGCCGGGTGCACATGCACGCCGTCGGCGATGATGCCGACCCAGCTCTCGCGATCTTCCAGCGCCGCACCGACCGCGCCCGGCTCGCGCCCGGTCAGCGGCGACATCGCGTTGTACAGATGGGTGAAGCCGCGGATACCGGCCTCCAGGCCTGCACGCGCCTCCTCGTAACTGGCCGCGGTGTGACCTGCCGCCACCACCACGCCGCGTTCCACCAGTGCGCGGATGCTCTCCAGCGGCACCCGCTCGGGCGCCAGCGTGAGCAGGGTGACGCCGTTGTCCAGCGAGGCGGCCAAGGCGATCTCGGCGGCATCCGGCACGCGGAACTTGTTCGCATCATGCGTGCCCTTGCGCGCCGGCGCGATGTACGGGCCTTCCAGATGGATGCCGAGCACGCCCGGCACGCCTTCGCTGATCGCCTGGCGGGTCGCGGCGATGGCCGCGCGCATCACCTGTACGTCGTCGCTGATCAGGGTGGGCAGCAGACCGGTGGTGCCGAAGCGGCGATGCGCCTGTGCCAGCGTGCGCAGCGTGGCGACATCCGGGCTGTTGTTGAACAGTACGCCACCGCCACCGTTGACCTGCGCATCGATGAAGCCGGGCAGCAGCCAACCGCCGCCCAGATCCACCTGCTCATCGGCCTGGCCGAGCATGGGCGCGGCATCGGAGACCAGCGCGGTGATCCGGCCGCTCTCGATCACCACCGCCAGATCATCGCGGAAGTCGTCACCGGCCAGGATGCGGGCATTGCGCAGGACAGTTTTCATCAGACGGTTTCCGTCACCTTGTTCAGATGCGGCGGCAGGTCCGGGTTGTGGCCACGGCGCAGCGCCAGCGCATTGATCGCGCGGTAGAAACTCTGGATGGTCAGCAGCGGGGCGCACGCCGGGTGCGGCGCGACCGGCAGCGGCAGGTCACCGCCGACATCGGCCAGCCACACCTGCGCATCGCGCGCGGCGAACTCGCTCAGCACCGCGCGGGTGCCGGCGCCGGTTTCATCCGGCTGGGCGAAGGCCAGCACCGGGAAGCCCGGGCCCACCAGCGCCATCGGGCCATGCTTGACCTCGGCCGAGCTGTACGCTTCGGCATGCAGGCCACAGGTTTCCTTGAACTTCAGCGCCGCTTCCTGCGCCGCCGCCAGGCCGAGGCCACGGCCAAGCACGAACAGATTGTGGGCCGGCACCAGGCCATCGGTCAGCGACGACCAGTCGCTGTTCCAGGCTTCGCGCAGGGCATCGGGCAACGCGCGCAGCGAGGCGATCAGCCCCACGTCCTGGGTCCAGTACGCCACCAGCTGCAGGATCGCCGACAGCGAGGCCAGGTAGCTCTTGGTCGCCGCCACGCTGCGTTCGGCTCCGGCGCCCAGCGGGATCACCGTCTCGGCCAGCTGCGCCAGCGGCGAATCCTCGACATTCACCAGCGCCACCACGCGTGCGCCCGCCGCACGCGCGGCCTCGGCGTTGCGCAGCAGGTCCGGGCTCTTGCCCGACTGCGAGATCACGATGTACAGCGCACGGCGCAGCTTCAGCGGTGCTTCGTAGACCGAGCCCACCGAGGGCGACGCCGAGGCGGTGACCAGCCCCAGGCGCGTTTCCAGCAGGTACTTGGCATAGGTGGCGGCGTGGTCGGAGCTGCCGCGCGCGCAGGTCACCACGAACGGCGGCGGCGCCGCACGCAGGCTGGCGGCCAGCGTCTCCACGGCCACCTGGTTGCGCGCGAACTGCGCGGCGATCACATCGGCAGCCTCGGCGGCTTCGCGGTACATCAAGGTGTCGTGGGGAGCAGGCAGGGACATGGGGACTCAGGTCGTTTCAGGAGAAGGAAGCCGTGCACCCTGCGGGCGCATCGGCGCGGTGGAACCACGCACCACCAGCTGCGGCACGAAGCCCTGGTTCTGCAGCTGCAACGGCGCGTCGTCGTAGGCATCGCTGCGCAGCTGCGCGATCAGCAGGCGCGCGGCATGCCGGGCGATGTCTTCGGTGGCCTGCTTGGCGGTGGTCAACGGCGGCCAGGACTGGCGCGAGAACGGGCTGTCCTCGAAACCGGCAATGGACAGGTCGTAAGGCACGTTCATGCCGGTGGACTTGGCGGCCGCCAGCACGCCGGCAGCGATTTCATCGTTGGAGCCGAAGATCGCGGTGGGCGGTTCGCGCAGCGCCAGCAGGCGGCGCGCCCCGCGGAAGCCATCATCGAAGGTGTAATCGCCCTGCACCACCAGGTGCTTGTCGATGGTCATGCCGTAGTCGCGCAGCGCTGCTTCATAGCCGGCGTAGCGCTCACCGCTGGAGCGGTGCGAGGTGCCGCCCCAGAGGAAGCCGATGCGCTGGTGGCCGAGCTGGATCAGGTGCTCGGTGATCTCGTAGGCGGCCTCGCGATCGTCGACGAATACGCAGGCACCATCTTCGGGATCGGCGGTGGCGGCGATGATGCGCACCAGCTTGATGCCGCGGGCGGTGAGCGCGGCCACCAGATCCTTGCGCTCGGACATCGGGGCGGTCAGCACCAGCCCGGCCAGGCGCGAACGCTGCACCCAGTCGGCCAGTTCCTCGGCGAGCATCGGCGAGCTGGAGTCGCAGGGGTGGATCTGCAGCCCGAAGCCGGTTTCGCGGCAGGCGGCGAGCACGCCGTTCTGCACGCCGATGATGTGGTACGGGTTGGGGTTGTCGTAGACCAGCCCGACCACCAGCGTGGTGCCGGTGCGCAGGTTGCGCGCGGCCGGATCGGGCTCGTAATCCAGCTCGGCAATCGCGCGCAGCACCCGTGCACGGGTGGCCTGCATCACCGAGGGCTCGTTGTTGATGACCCGCGAGACCGTCTTCAGCGATACCTTGGCCCGTTCGGCGACATCCTTGATGGTCGCTCTACGCATCGTCTTTTCCTGGCTGACCGGTTGAGCGTCCATGATCGCCGATCACTGCCCGTCGCGGGACAGCCCGACGCGGTGGCCGCGCATCGAATAGAACAGGATGTACAGGTAGCAGGGCACCATCAGGCCGGCAAACACCCACTGGAAGTCGAAGTGCTGCTTGAGCACGGCAAACAGCTGGGGAATGATCGCGCCACCGGCGATGGCCATCACCAGCAGGGCCGAGCCGGTCTCGGTGAAGCGGCCCAGGCCGCGGATCGCCAGCGGGAAGATCGCCGGCCACATCATCGCGTTGGCAAAGCCCAAGGCCGCCACGAAGCCGACCGAGACATAACCGTGGGTCAGCAGCGCGCCGATGCTGAACAGCACGCCCAGCACGGCCGAAATGCTGAGGTAGCGCGATTGCGTCACAAGGTGCGGAATCAGCGCCAGGCCCACCACGTAACCCGACAGCATGAATGCCAGGGTGATCGAGGTGAACATCTTGGTCTGGTCCAGCGGCAGATCGAAGCCGTGGCCGTAAGTGCCGATCGCATCGCCGGCCATCACTTCCACGCCCACGTACACGAACAGGCACAACACGCCCAGCCACAGGTGCGGGAACTGGAAGATGCTGGTGCGCTCGGCCACCCCGGGCGCGCGGGCCGGCGTGGCATTGGCTTCAGCGGTCTTCAGCTCGGGCAGCGGCGAGAACAGCACGCCCACCGCCAGCACCACCAGCAGCCCGGCCATGGCCATGTACGGCAGCTGGATCTTGGCGGCGAAGTCATTGAGCAGGACCGTCTTGGCGGCCGCATCGGCGACCTTCACCTGGGCATCCAGATCGCCGATGCCGTGCAGCACCAGCGTACCGATCAGCACCGGGGCGAGCATGCCGGCGATCTTGTTGCAGATGCCCATCAGCGCGATGCGCCGGGCCGCGGTCTCGATCGGCCCGAGGATGCTGATGTACGGGTTGACCGCCGTCTGCAGCAGGGCCAGGCCGCTGCCGATGATGAACAGGCCGCTGAGCGCGCCCGGGTACCAGCGCTGCTGGGCGAAGTGGGCGAACACCACCGCACCGGCCGCCATCACCAGCAGGCTCAGGCTGAGGCCCTTCTTCATGCCGGTGCGCTTGAGGATCCACGAGGCCGGCAGGGCGAGGAAGAAATACGACAGGTAGAAGACCATCAGCACCAGGAAGGCGCCGACCTCGTCCAGCTCGAAGGCGAGCTTAACGAAGGTGATCAACGGGCCGTTGAGCCAGGTGAAGAAGCCGATCAGGAAGAACAGCACGCCGATGATCAGGATCGAGGTAAGCACGCTCGAACGCGCGGAGGCAGCAGGCACGGCAGACATCAAGGAGGCTCCTGCATCGACGGCGCCGGAGCGGCATCGGAAGAGTGGCTGGGAACAACGTTGTCACATTTATTCGTTGCAGCCGCCAGGTTTGTCAACAACTGGTTCACGCCAGCGCCGCGCATTTTCCTTTGCTGCACCTGCGCAATCCGGCGACAGCGCTGGACGCGGACAGAGCAGAGCCCGTATTCACGGCAGTTTGCGAAAACATCACGGCAGTGTGATGAAAACGTTTTCCGGCGCAAACCCACGTTGCGCCGCAGCATCGAAAGTGTGAGGTTATCGTTGACATCGTTGTCAGAACGATTACAGACTCCGCCTCAATCGCCGGGTCAGCCCTGGCCACGCCCAACCGATGGAGTCCGTGTGACCATAGCCGCCCACGCTGTTCCGGCCCATGCCCCGCCCGCCGCGACGCCGCCGTTCCTGGCCGCCGACGTGGGTGGCACGCATGTCCGGGTTGGTCGGGTCCAGGCCAGCGCCGATCCGGCCCATCCGGTGGAGCTGCTGGACTACCGCAAGTTCCGCAATGCCGATTACGCCGGCCTCAGCGCGATCCTGTCCGACTTCCTGGCCGACGGCCCGCGCCCGACCCATTGCGTGGTCGCCACGGCCGGCTATGCCCGCGACGACGGCACCGTGATCACCGCCAACCTGCCCTGGCCGCTGTCGGCGCGGCAGATCGAGCGCGATGTCGGCCTGGACCAGGTGTACATCGTCAATGACTTCGAAGCCGTGGCCTACGCCGCCGCCCAGGTCGATGCCAGCGGCGTGCTGCAGCTGACCGGCCCGGCCACCGCCCCGCGCGGCCCGACCCTGGTGGTCGGCCCCGGCACCGGCCTCGGCGCGGCGGTATGGATCCCGACCGCCCATGGCGCGGTGGTCTTGGCCACTGAAGCCGGCCAGCCGACGCTGGCCACCACCACCGAACTGGAGATGGCGATCGTGCGGCAGATGCTGCGCGAGCGCTCGCACGTCTCGGTCGAGCAGGCGCTGTCCGGCCCCGGCCTGATGAATCTGTATCGCGCCCTGTGCGCCTTGAGCGGCCAGTCCCCGACGCTCACCACCCCGGATGCGATCACCGCCGCTGCCATGGCCGACCACGACCCGCTCGCGAAGCAGAGCCTGGAAGTGTTCTGCGGCCTGCTCGGCAGCACGATCGGCGACATGGCGCTGCAGTACGGCGTCACCGGCGGGGTCTACCTGGCCGGCGGCATCCTGCCGCAGATCCGCGATTTCCTGTTGAACAGCACCTTCGTCGAGCGGTACCTCAACAAGGGACCGATGCGCGAGGCGCTGGAACGTATTCCCGTGAAGGTGGTCGAGCACGGGCAACTGGGCGTCATCGGCGCCGCCAGCTGGTATCTCGGCCGCTCGGACACCTGATCTGCCACGGCGCCGGGATCGGCGCTGCGGACACCGCACCACGCAGTACGTAGTACCCAAGGCGCACCCGGACAACAGGCGCGCGGCACAGTCGTACCAGACGCAAGAAACCAGACGCCGTCGCCGGCGACCATCGAGTGATGAGGAGAGACATCATGAACACCCGCAAGACCCTGCTTTCCGCAGCCATCGTCAGCTGCCTGGCCTTCAGCGCCCACGCGCAGCAAGCCGCCCCCACCGCCACCGATCTGGACACCGTGCAGGTCACCGGCATCCGTGGCTCGATGGAAAAGTCGCTGGACACCAAGCGCGATGCCAATGCGCGCCTGGAAGTGGTCACCGCCGAAGACGTGGGCAAGCTGCCCGCGCACAACGTCGCCGATACCCTGCAGCGCCTGCCGGGCGTGAACATCAGCTCGTCCAGCGCCGATGAAGGCGGCTTCGATGAAGCCGACCGCGTCAGCCTGCGCGGCACCAGCCCGAGCCTGACCCAGACCCTGATCAACGGCCACAGCGTCGCCTCGGCCGACTGGTTCGTGCTCAGCCAGGGCAACAACGTCGGCCGCAGCGTCAGCTACTCGCTGCTGCCCTCCGAGCTGGTCAGCTCGGTGGAAGTGAACAAGTCTTCGCAGGCCAAGCTGCAGGACGGCGGCACCACCGGCACCGTCAACATCATCACCCGTCGCCCGCTGGAGTTCGCCAAGCAGATCACCGCCGAAGCCTCGGTCGGTGCGGTGAATTCGGACCAGGCCAAGTCGACCGATCCGCAGCTGTCGGCACTGTTCAACTACAAGAACGACGAAGGCACCTTCGGCGTGATGGTGCAGGGCTTCTACCAGAAGCGCGAGCTGCGTCGCGAAGCGCAGGAAATCCCGGGCGGCTTCTTCACCCTCGGCCCGAACGACCCGGTCGTCGCAGGCATCCCGGATCCGGCCAACCCGGGCCAGTTCCTGCAGGGCCCGCGTCCGGACCTGGAGGGGCTCAAGATCCCCGGCCTGCTCGGTTCCACGCTGTTCGAACAGACCCGTGAGCGCAAGGGCGGCCTGATCTCGGTGCAGTTCAAGCCCACCGACACCCTGACCCTGGGCCTGGAAGGTTTCAGTTCCAAGCTGGAAGCCAACAACTACAACCGCAACTTCATGATGTTCGGCGCCAGCTTCGCCAAATCGCAGGCACCGGATCCGGGCTATGTGGTCAAGGACGGCGTCATCACCAACGCCACCTACAGCGGCAAGCCGGGCACGGACTACGGCGTGTACGACATGATCTACCGTGAAGCAACGGCAGAGACGAACTACATCACCTTCGATGCGGATTGGCAGATCAACGACAACCTGACCGCCAAGTTCCAGGCCGGCAACACCAAGGGCACCGGCGAAACCCCGCGCCAGTACATCGCCGAAGTCACCGTTGGTCGCGGCGGCGGCGCCAGCTGGGCCACGCACGGCAACGGCTCCCCGGTCGACTGGAACATCGGCGGCGACATCAGCCCGAACGGCGTGACCACCTTCGGCACCTGGGGCAACCAGCAGGTCACCGCCGAAGACAAGGAAAAGTGGGCCAGCCTGGATTTCAGCCAGTACTTCAGCAGCGGCAGCGTGCTGAGCTCGATCGACTTCGGTGCACGCTTCGCCGACCACAAGCGTGAGTCGCTGTCGCCGGAAGGCGCGACCCCGGGCAACATCTGGGCCGCGCTGCAGGGCGCCCCGACCGGCAACTACCCCAACGGCTTCGCCGGTGACATCGGCGGCACTTTCCCGCGCAACATCTGGTACTACACCCCGGGTGCGCTGAAGGATGCGGTGACCAACAACTCCACCTGGCTCGCCAACAATGATGGCCCGGACGGACGCCACAACTACGGCGCCGAATGGAAGGTGGCCGAGAAGAACTTCGGCGCCTACGTCCAGGCCAACTTCGTCGGTGACAGCTGGGCCGGTAACATCGGCCTGCGCTACGTCAACATCAAGCAGGACATCGACACCTACGTGGCCGTCACCAGCGACCCGGACGTGAGCAGCCTGTTCGGTGCGTGGGATGCGCTGAAGTTCGAGAACAAGCACAACCGCGTGCTGCCCAGCGCCAACCTGAAGTTCGATCTGGCCGATGACCTGGTGCTGCGCTTCGCCGCCTCCCAGACCCAGACCCTGCCGGACTTCTCGGCCCTGGGTACCTCCTCGTGGGGTTCGGATCTGAACAAGCTCGGCGGCGGTGGCAACCCGAACCTCAAGCCGGTGCTGTCGACCAACTTCGACGCCAACCTGGAGTGGTACTTCATGCCGCGCGGCCTGCTGTCGGCCGGCGTGTACTCGATGAACCTGAAGGACTACGTGGCCTTCGGCACCGAGACCCAGATGCTCTTCAGCGAGCTGACCCACCAGCTGGAAGCGTATGAGATCTCCAAGCCGATCAACGCCAACGGAAAGGTCCGCGGCGTCGAACTGGCCTACGAGCAGCCGATCGGTGAATTCTTCGGCGTCAACGCCAACTACACCTACGCCGATGGCAGCACCTCGCACACCTGGGAAGACGGCACGCAGAACCTGCTGGGCACCTCGAAGAACACCTACAACGTGGGTGCCTACTTCGAGAACGAGACCTTCGGTGCGCGCGTGGGCTACACCTACCGCTCCTCGTTCCTGATCGGCCTGTCCGGTGCCAACCCGTACTACCAGGATGACTTCGGCACGCTGTCGGCGTCGTTGAGCTACAAGGCCACCGATTGGCTGAGCGTCAGCTTCGATGCGCTCAACCTCAACAACCCGACCTACAAGTACTACCAGAGCGCGTCGGTCCCGACGTCGTTCTACAGCAACGGCCGCCAGTACTATCTGAACTTCCGCTTCAAGTACTGATCGCCGCGGTAACACGCTGCACACCTGAAACGGGCCCGGATTTCCGGGCCCGTTTCACAGGTGGAACCCGATTCGCTACAAAGGAATGACCCGATGCACACCCGCACCCGTCGTACCTCGCTGTCGCTGCTGTCCTTCGCACTGGCACTTTCCCTCGCCCCGCTGGCCCAGGCCACCGACGCACAGGCGCCGAACGGCCCGCAGGCCCTGCCCGGCTCGCTGATGCTGATTCCCGCACCGGCCAGGGTCGACCGCCTCGACGGCGCCGGCTACACCGTGACCGCCGCCACTCCGGTACATGCACAGGGCCAGGCCGCCGCCCGCGTGGCTACACAGTTCGCCACGCTGCTGCGTGACAGCGGCGGCCCGGCGGTAACGGTCAGCGAAGGTCGCGGCAAGGACGGCATCAGCTTCGTGCTCGACGCCACGCTCAAGACCGGTGCCGAGGGCTACCAGCTGCGCTCGGACGCGCGTGGCGCGACCGTGCAGGCCGCCACCGAAGCCGGCCTGTTCTACGGTGCAGCCACGCTCTCGCAGCTGCTCACCGGCGGCAGCGATGGCAAGCTCCCGGCGCTGCGCATTGACGATGCGCCCCGTTTCAGCTGGCGCGGCCTGATGCTCGATTCGGCCCGCCACTTCCAGAGCCTGGACGAGATCAAGCAGGTCCTCGATGCCATGGCCGAGCAGAAGCTCAACACCTTCCACTGGCATCTCACCGATGACCAGGGCTGGCGCATGGAGATCAAGCGCTACCCGAAACTGACCGGCGTCGGCAGTTGCCGCATTCCGGCCGGCGATGGCGGCCGCGACCCGGTCACCGGCGCCGAGCGCCCGTACTGCGGCTTCTATACGCAGGACCAGATCCGTGAGGTGATCGCGTATGCGGCCGCGCGCCATATCCAGGTCATTCCCGAGATCGACGTGCCCGGCCACGCCACCGCGGCGATCGCGGCCTATCCAGAGCTCGGCACGATCGACACCCCGCTCAAGCCGCTGAGCGAATGGGGCGTGTTCCCGAACCTGTTCAACACGGAAGACAGCACCCTCGAATTTCTTGAGAACGTGCTGGAAGAAGTCATCGCCTTGTTCCCGGCCAAGTACGTGCACGTGGGTGGCGATGAAGCGGTCAAGGACCAGTGGGAAGCCTCCGCGCGGGTGCAGGCGCGCATGCGCGAAGTGGGCGCCGGCGATGAGATGGAGATGCAGAGCCACATCATCAAGCGCCTGGAAACCTTCCTGGAACAACACGACCGGCGCCTGATCGGCTGGGATGAAATCCTCGAGGGCGGGCTGCCGCCGGAGGCCACGGTGATGTCCTGGCGCGGTACCGAGGGCGGCCTGAAGGCGGCCAGCGAAGGCCACGACGTGGTGATGTCGCCGGTGACCGACATGTACATGGATTACCTGCAGACCAACTCGCCGAACGAACCGCCGGGCCGCCCGGCGACGATTCCGCTGGCGCGCGTGTACGGTTTCGAACCGGTGCCGGACGCGCTGGCCAAGGACAAGCAGCACCACATCCTCGGCCTGCAGGCCAACATGTTCACCGAGCACACGCGCAGCTACGCGCGTCTGCAGCACAACCTGTTCCCGCGCCTGGCCGCGGTGGCCGAAACCGGCTGGTCGCCGCGCGAACGCCGCGATTACGCCGATTTCCTGGCGCGCCTGCCGGCGCAGCTGCAGCGTTACCAGGCGATGGGCATCGCGTATGCGCAGACGCCCTTCCAGGTGGAACTGGACAGCACGGACGACCGCGCCGCCGGCACCGCGACGCTGGCCCTGCGCACCCCGCTCGGCTACGACATCCACTACAGCGTGGACGGCAGCGCGGTCACCGCACAGTCACCGCGCTACACCGCCCCGCTGCAGCAGCCGCTGCCGGTGGTGCTGCAGGCCGCGACGCTCTTCAACGGCCAGGCGTTGGCCAAGGCGGCCAGCCGCTTCGACATCACCGCTATCTCGCTGCTGTCTCGGACCGACGAACATCTCGCGCAGTGCCCGGGCGAAGGCCAGCTGCTGCTGCGCCTGGAAGACGACGGCCCGGCCGATGGCGAGCGCGCGATCTTCAACGTGGACATCTTCAACCCGTGCTGGCTATGGAAGGACGCGGACGTGGACGGCATCGCCAAATTGCGCGTACGCGCCGGGCAGATCCCGTACTACTTCCAGCTGGCCCACGACGAGCCGAACCGGCGCTTCGCGCCCAAACGCAGCGCACATGGGGAAATGGACATCCTCGGCGGGCAGTGCGATGGCAAGCCGCTGGCCAGCGTGACGCTGCCGGCCGCACCAGGCGCCGATGGCTTCATCACGCTGGAGGCGGCGCTGCCGCGTTCGCTCAAGGGCACCCAGAATCTCTGCGTGCGCTTCACCGGCGATACCCGGCCGACGATGTGGGTGCTGGATGAGATGACGCTGTTGCCGCGGTAATCGCAGGACCGGGGTGGGGGGGGGGGG
>NZ_JBHFHW010000028.1:5392-27501 GCF_057333975.1 Stenotrophomonas sp. AGC87 | reverse complement strand
CCCCCACTACCCGTCATGGGTCGCCTGCGTCACACGCATCAACCGCGCAGGCGCACCAGCAGGTCGCGCAGTGGCGTGAACACGATCGCCATGCCGGTCAGCACGCCCACGGTGTTGGCCAGCGCATCCATCGGGTCGGCCATGCGGTTGACGGTCAAGGCGCCTTGGGCGAACTCGATGCCGATGCCCAGCGCGATCAGGCCGACTGCCGCCAAGATCAGCGCCGCGCGGCGCTGGTAGATCTGCACGGCCGACGAGGCCAGCAGGAAATACGCGAGAAAATGCTCGACCTTGTCGCTGTTCTCCGGCAACGGGATCGGCGGCGGCGGGATCAGGCAGACCACGAGGGTGCCGAGCACCGCCAACCACCACATCGCCAGCCAGAATCGCGGCCAACGCAGCGGCTTCAACACGGGTGTCGCCGCCACCTTACAGACGCCAGGTCAGATCGCCGAGTTCGAAGGCGGCTTCGAAATCGACATCGCGCTGGAAGCCCATCACCTGGAAGCGCTCGCCCATCTCGGTTGGCAGCGTCAGCTTTTTCACCTGATCGCGCAGGCGCACGCGGCCGATCTCGTCCGTGCGCGCATCGGCCTTTTCCAGCAGCGTATCCAGCCCGTTACCGAGCAGGAAACTGGCCTGCGTGCAGTAACCGGCCAGTTCGAATCCGGCACCGGTGCCCGACTCGGCCAACGCGGTGAAATCCACCGAAGCGGTCAGGTCCTGCAGGCCCGGCCAGCGGTACAGATCGTTGTGCACGTGGTGGCGATAGAACGCGCGCACCGTGCCCTCGTCGCGGTCGTCCTGGTAATACTCGTTGCGCGGGTAGCCGTAATCGACGAACAGCATCGCGCCGCGCTTCAGGCCGCCGGCGATCGCCTGGATCCAGTACGGCAGCTGCGGCAGCAGTTCGGAACGGTAACCATCGGCGAAGGGCTTCTCGCGGTAGTGCTCGACATGCCGTACCGCCGCGGTGAGCATCGCATCGGCCGGCTGCGCGCCGCGCACGAAGGCGCCCTGCGCATCCAGCTCGACGGTTTCCTCGTACACCATGCCATCGCGCGCGAGGAAGCGCGGCGTCGGCAAGGCATCGATCACTTCATTGGCGAAGACCATGCCGTCCCAGTCGTCATCGAACGGGCCGTCCAGCCATTCCACCAGGGCGAACACCGGCGGGATCAGCGCCTTTTCCAGGCGCTCGCGCTGGCGCTCGCGCAGGTCCGCGCTGGGCTCCAGGATCGCGTAGCGCTCAGGCAGCGCGTCCAGTTCCAGCATGCGCTTGAGCAGCACTTCGGCGAAAGCGCCGCTGCCGCCACCCACTTCCATGAAACGCGCTTCCGGGCCGAGCTGCTGCATTACCGGGGCGATCGCATTGGCCAGGGTCGCGGCGAACAGCGCGCCGATCTCCGGCGAGGTGGTGAAATCGCCGGCGGCACCGAACTTGCTGGCACCGGCGCTGTAGTAGCCCCAACCGGGCGTGTACAGGCTCAGCTCCATGAACCGGGAGAACGGCATCGCGCCGCCGTTGGCGAGGATTTCAGCACGCAGCGCCGCAGCCAGCTCGTCGCTGTGGGCCAGGGCGTCGGATTCGGGGGTGGGCAGTGGGGAATGCATGGTGCGGGCGATTGCGGTGACAATGCACAGCATAGCCTGAGCAGGGAGTACCCCCGATGACCGATACCGCGCCCGTGGCGCTGATCACCGGCAGTGCGCGCCGGATCGGCGCGGCCATCGCCCGCCAGTTCCACGCCTGTGGCTGGTCGGTGGTGCTGCACGCCCACACCTCCACCACCGAGCTGCAGCAGATGGCCTTCGACATGGACATGCTGCGCCCGGGCAGCGTGCTGGCGCTGCAGGCGGACCTGCGCGATGCCGATGCCCTGCCCGATCTGATCGACCAGACCGTGGCCCAGTTCGGCCGGCTGGACACGCTGGTCAACAATGCCTCCAACTTCTACCCCACCCTGCTCGGCCAGATCACCGCCACGCAGTGGGACGACCTGTTCGCGGTCAACGCGCGCGCCCCGCTGCTGCTGGCCCAGGCCGCCGCGCCGCCCCTGCGCCGCCAGCAGGGCAGCATCGTCAACCTGACCGATCTGCACGGCACCCAGCCGATGCGCGACCACCCGGTGTATGCGGCCGCCAAGGCAGCCCTGGAAATGGTCACCCGCTCGCTGGCGCTGGAGCTGGCCCCCAAGGTGCGGGTCAACGCGGTCGCCCCCGGCGCGATCCTGTGGCCGGAACAGGGCAAGGACGATTTCGCCCAGCAGGCGCTGCTGGCGCGCACGCCGCTGGCCCGCACCGGCACGGTGGAGGAGATCGCCGAGGCGGTGTACTGGCTGGCCACCGAGGCCGCGTTCGTCACCGGGCACACACTGCGCGTGGATGGTGGGCGGACGTTGTCGTAAACGCCGATTGCACCGCCCCGGTAGTGCCTGATTACCCGGACACCAGTTCCATCGTGTCGAACGGCTCGCCGAACTGCCGATGGGCGCGCCACAGCGCCTCCAGGGTCAGTCCGCTGACCGGATCGCGGAAATCCGGGGCGATGTCCGCCAGCGGCTTGAGCACGAAGGCGTGCTTGAGCTCCGGGCGCGGGATGCGCAGATGGCCGGGGCCCTCTACGATCAGGTCGCCGTAGAACACCACATCGATATCCAGGGTGCGGTCGCTGAAGCGCGGGCCGCTGCGGTCGCGGCCGTGGGCATCCTCCAGCGCGTGCAGCCAGTCATCCAGCGTCTGCAGCGGCAGATCGGTCTCGATCGCCACGGCGTTGTTGAGGAAATCCGGGCCGTCGAAGCCCACCGCGGCAGTGCGGTAGGCCGGCGATACCGCGATCGCGCCGAAACGCGCGCGCAGCGCTTCCACCGCGGCGTGAAGGTGCTGTTGCGGCTGCAGGTTGCTGCCCAGGCTCAGGAGCGCAGTGGTCATGGTATTCAGCGTACGTGGGGCGATTCCACACGGGGGCAACATGCCCAGCGCATAGAATCGGGGTGCACATCATAGGACACCGACATGACCTATTGCGTCGGCATCGAGGTGGACGAAGGCCTGGTCTTCGCCGCCGACACCCGCACCAACGCGTCGCTGGACGACGTGCGCGTGCACCGCAAGCTGCACGAGTTCGAGTTTCCCGGTGAAGCCGCCTTCGTCATCATGGCCGCGGGCAACCTGGCGACCACCCAGCTGCTGATCTCACGGCTGCGCCGTGATGTGGAGGAACAGCGCCCGGAAAACCTGCGCGCCTACCGCCATCTGTTCGAGGTGGCCGAGTACGTGGGCCGGGTGCTGCTCGACAGCCAGGTCAAATCCAGCACGCATGAGGCGGGCCAGGACGGCATCGTCACCCAGGCCACGCTGATCCTGGGTGGCCAGATCGGCGGCGAGCATCCGGGGTTGTACATGATCTATCCGCTCGGCAATGCGATCGCGGCCTCGCCGGAGACCCCGTTCCTGCAGATCGGCGAGTCCAAGTACGGCAAGCCGATCCTGGACCGGATCCTGCGCCCGCAGACGCGGCTGGAAGACGCTGCGCGCACCGCCATCGTCTCGCTGGATTCAACCATCCGCTCCAACCTGTCGGTCGGGCTGCCGGTGGATCTGGTGCTGATCGGCAAGGATGACCTGCGCATCACCCAGCGCATGCGCCTGGCTGGCGACAGCCCGCTCTACGCGGAAATCCACGGCAACTGGTCCTTCAAGCTCGAACAGGCCGTGGCCAGCCTCCCCCGGTTTCCCTGGGAGGCCTGATCACGCGGTTTCAAGCGCCTCAGCGACCGAACGGAACACCTGCTGCATTTCCAGCGGCTTGCGCAGCACGTGCACATTGATGCCCGGCGGGAACACCGCCAGCGGCACAGCGACGTCGGCTTCTTCCAGCACCAGCGCCGGCCCGCGATAGCCCAACGTGGCCATCTCGCCCAGCAGGTGGCTGGCCGAAAGCAGCTTGGAGCCGGCATCGGCGATCACCAGTGCCGGCATGCTCTCCTGCTGCATCCAGCGCAGCGCGGCCGCACCATCGGAGGCCAGCTGCAGGTGATAGCCCTGGCTGGACAACGCGTTGCCCAGCAGCGACAGCCGCGTCGCCTCACCGTCCACGACCAGGATGGACTGGCCGGTACCGGCGGCGATCGGCCCATCGACCGTAGCGGCGATATCGGCGATCTCGCGCATCGGCAGCAGCAGATCGAAGCGGGTGCCGACACCCGGCTGGCTGTCGACGTGGATGCTGCCGTGTGCGCCTTCAATGATGCGCTTGCACGAAATCAGGCCCAGGCCGGTGCCGGTGGCCTTGGTGGTGAAGAAGGGATTGAACAGATGCGACAGCGTGTCGGCATCCATGCCGATGCCTTCATCGGTCACCGAGATCCGCAACCAATCCTCGCCATGCGTATCGGCGGCGGATGCCGCGCGCAGGGTCAACCGGCCGCCATCGGGCATGGCCTGGATGGCATTCAACGCGAGGTTGAGCAGGACCTGCTGCAGCTCGGTGTAGTTGGCATCCACCGCCAGGCCATCGGCCACCTCCAGATGCAGGGTGACCTTGGCCGGCAGGTTGCTGCGCAGGAGCAGCTCGACCCCTTCGAACAGGTGGACCAGGCAGATGTGCTCGCTGCTGTTGCGCGAACCGCGCACGAAGGACAGCATCGATTCGGCCATCTCATGCCCGCGCCGGCCGCACTCGGCAATGATGTCGGCCAGATGGTGCAGCTGCGGATCGTCGGTCCGTGCCTTCATCAGGTCCGGCATGATCAGCAGCGGCTGCAGGATGTTGCGCAGGTCGTGGCTCAGGCCGGCCGCCAGCAGCGACAGGCTTTCCAGACGCTGCGCGCGCATCAGCTCGGCTTCCACCCGCTGGCGGTCGATCGCGCTGCGCGCTTCGCGCACGGCACGCGCCACCGCCGAGGGCAGGCGCGCCGGCTGGTGCTTGATGATGTAATCGTTGGCGCCCTGGTGCAGGGCGGCCACCGCGTTTTCCTCACCCATCGTGCCGGACACGAAGATGAAGGGCACCTCGGGCAACGCGGCGCGCACGATCTGCAGCGCTTCATTGCCGGAGAAGCCGGGCATGCTCAGGTCGGACAGCACGATATCCGGCGCGGCGCGTGCCAGCGCCTCACGCACTTCCTGCGCGCTCTCGACCCGCTCGAAGCTGGCCTCCAGGCCAGCGTCGAGCATCTGCTCGCACATCAGTTCGGCGTCTTCCGGCGAATCCTCGATCAGCAGGATCCGCAGCGCACCCAGGGCGGGGCCGGTCAGCGGCATGGGCTTACTCGATCTCCGGTGCCTGGTTGATCAAGCCCCAGAACTTGCCCAGGGTCTGCACGGCGCCGAAGAACTGGTCCACGTCCACCGGCTTGACCACGTAGGCGTTCACGCCCATGTCCCAGCTGCGCGCCAGATCGCTTTCCTCGCGCGAGGACGACAGGATCACCACCGGCAGCCGCTTGAGCTCCTCGGTGTTGCGGATTTCCTTGAGCACTTCCAGGCCATCCATGCGCGGCATCTTGATATCCAGCAGCAACACCGCCGGCAGGCCTTCATCGCGGTTGGCGAAGGCGCCACGGCGCAGCAGGTAATCCATCGCTTCCACGCCGTCTTCGACGTGCACGATCGGGTTGGCCAGGCGGGCCTCCTTCAATGCGTCGATGGCCATCTCGGCGTCGGCGGGGCTGTCCTCGGCAAGGAGGATGGTGCGGAGAGCGGTCATGCGGCGGAGCCCTTGTTGATTGCGTCGAGCGCGGGTGGAAGAACGAAGTGGAACGTGGCGCCCTGATCGACCGCCGACTCGGCCCAGATGCGGCCCCCGTGGCGGGTCAGCACCCGGCGGACACTGGCCAGGCCGATGCCCGTGCCGGGGTAGTCACTGGCCTTGTGCAGCCGTTGGAACACCCCGAACAGCTTGCCGGCGTAAGCCATGTCGAACCCGGCGCCGTTGTCGCGCACGGTGAACAGATGGCTGCCGTCGGGCTGCAGTTTGTAGTCGACCTCGATCCGGGCCGGCTCGCGGTTGGAAGAATACTTGATCGCGTTGCCGAGCAGATTCAGCCAGACCTGCCGCATCATGTTTTCATCGGAAACAATGATCGGCAGCGGCGCGATCTTCCAGTCGATATGGTGCGGCACCCCGCTGCTTTCCGACTCGCTCTGCTGGTTGGCATCGAGCATGGCGCGGGTGTCGGCCACCAGCGACTGCATGTCCACGGCCTGCAGCCGCATCGCCGCCCGGCCCAGGCGCGAATAGACCAGCAGGTCGTCGATCAACGCGGCCATGCGCTTGGCCGAATTGGAAATCACGCCCAGGTAATGCAGGGACTTCTCGTCCGCGCCCTCGCCCAGGTGACGGGTCAACTTGTCCGAGAAGCCGGCCACGTGACGCAGCGGCGCGCGCAGATCGTGCGAAACGGAGTAGCTGAATGCTTCCAGTTCGCGGTTGACCTCGGAGACCTGCTCGACCTTCCCTTCCAGCTGGCGGTTGAGCTCTTCCACCCGCAGCTGCACGGCGCGCTGGACGGTGACATCGCTGACCGTCATCAGCACCACCTCGTCGTCCTTGTCCGGCAATGGCATACGGCGCGCGTTGATCAGCATGATGCGGACCACGTCATCGGCGGTGCGCTGTTCGTGCTCGTAGTCCCACAGCTCGCGGCCGCGCAGCAGCACATCGGTCAGGCGCTGGCGGACCACCGCATCGGCCCACGCACCGTCGCCGATGCTGTCCAGCAGCAGCCCCTCGGACGACGCCTCCTCGTCCAGCCCATACAGTTCGGCGAATGCGGGGTTGTGCATCTGTACCCGCAGGCTGCGGTCGAGCAGCACGATCGGCTCGCGCACGGTATGCAGCACCGAGGCCGCGCGCTCGGCCGCGCGCAGCGAGGCACGTTCGGCGGAGAGGCGGTGGCGGATCTGCCGCTGCAACAGCCACAGCACCAGGCCGAGCAACAGCAACTGCACCACCAGCGACGACCAGGACACGAACTCGCCCTGGCGCTGCTGTGCGGCAAACAGCGTGGAGCGCTGCTTGAGCAGCTGCTCCTCGGTGGCCTGCAGTTCTTCCACCAGGCTGCGGATCGGGTAGCGCGTGGTCAAGTCGGCCACCAGCTGGCGCTGATCGGCATCGGGCGAGGAACGAGCCAACTGTTTGGCCAGTTCCATCCGGCGCTCGAGCATGGACTGGATGCGACCGATCCGGACCAGCTGATCGGGATTGTCGCGGGTCAGTTCCGCCAACCGCGCCAGCCGCCCGGGAATGTCGTCGGCCTGGGCCAGCCGCTCACGCAGGCCGGGGGCATCGATGCCCTTGGACATCGTCAACGCCGCGGATTCGACATCGCGGACATCGGCCTGCAGCTGGTAGACCGCCACCCCGACATCCTGGGTATGGGTGACCCAGTTCATCGCATCGATGTTGTCATCGGCCAGCTTGCGCAGGGTGAGCCACGGCACCACGATGATGGCTACCGCCGCCAGGGCCAAGGCCGGCAGACGCCAGCGGTCCCAGATTTGATCACTGAACACCAGCGCCATAGTCCCTCGTCAGCTCGATGCCATCGACGACCCGGCCCAGGCGGCCGGCCCGCGCAGCCCCATCGGCAATGGCGAAGCGTTGAATATACCCCACCCCTTTGTGAATACGGGGCAGGCGGCCTGCCGACCAACAAAAAGCGCGCCCGAAGGCGCGCCCTGTTCAGCGATGCAGCGGTGGGGCTCAGCGTGCAGCGGTCGCAGCGACCTTCAGGTTGGCAGCGTCGACGCGCTTCACACCCTTGATCTGCTGGGTCACGCGCACCGCCTTGTCATGCTCGGCCTGGCTGGCCACGGTGCCGGTGAGGGTGACCACACCATTGACGGTCTCCACCTTCACTTCGGTACCCGGGACGTTCTTGCTGGTGAGCAGGTCGGTCTTGACCTTGGTGGTGATCCAGCTATCCGTGACCGGCTCGGCCGAGTCGTGCTTGTCGGCGTGGGTCATCGCGGCATGATCGGTGGTCTTCGGCGGATCCTTGGCCATGGCAGTCGAGGTGCCCAGCACCATGCCCAGGGCCAGCGAAGCAGCAAGCAGATTACGGGTCGTGTTGGTCATGTTCGAATTCCTTTGCGGATGTGCAGCCAGTGTCCGTGCACGGCCGTGGACGGGACGTGGGCGCCGCATAACGTTGCCGTGAACCACTCAGGTTGGCGTTTGATCGTTCAGATTTCCGCCGCGCGCGCGCAGCCGTTACGCTGTCCTGCCCCGTTATGTTGGAGTGCACCATGGCCGCCACACTTCAGGTCGCCTTGATCGGCTACGGGCTGGCGGGCAGCGTGTTCCATGCGCCGTTGATCCTGCATACGCCAGGGCTTGCACTGCATAGCATCGTCAGCTCGCAGCGGGATCGCCTGCTGCGCAGCTTCACCGACGTGCGCATCTGCAATGACCCGCAGGCGGTGTTCGACGACCCGGCGGTGGACGCTGTGGTGATCGCCACGCCCAACGATGCGCATGCACCGCTGGCACGCGCGGCACTGGCGGCCGGCAAACACGTGCTGGTGGACAAACCGTTCGCGCTGTCCGTGGCGGAAGCCGAATCGGTGGTGCAGGCCGCGCACGACGCCGACCGTGTGGTGACGGTTTTCCAGAACCGCCGCCACGATGCCGACTTCCTCACGCTCAAGCAGGTGATCGACAACGGCAGTATCGGCCGCGTCGCCGAATGCCATTCCCACTTCGACCGCTTCCGCCCACAGGTGCGCGAGCGCTGGCGCGAAAGCGATGCGCCCGGCAGCGGGCTGTGGATGGATCTGGGGCCGCACCTGCTGGACCAGATGCTGCAGCTGTTCGGCTGGCCCGGCGCGATCAGTGTGGACCTGATGGCGCAGCGCGAGCACGCGCTCGGCAACGACTACGTCCATGCGGTACTGCATTACCCCCGGCATCGCGCGATCCTGCATGCCGGCTCGCTGGTGGCCGCCTCCGGCCCGCGCTTCATCGTGCATGGCGATGCCGGCAGCTATCTGAAGGACGGGCTGGACGTGCAGGAAGATCAGCTGCGCCGCGGCATTGCCCCGGGCGCCCCGGGCTGGGGACTGGACCCGCAGCACGGTCACTTGGTGCGGATCGATGCCGACGGGCACACCCGGCGCAGCACCGTGGACAACGTGCCCGGCGATTACCGGGCGTTCTATGCGGCCTTCCGCGATGCGATGCTGGGCGTGGGCGAAGCGCCGGTCAGCACTGCGCAGGCGCTGCAGCTGATGCGCCTGCTGGACGCGGGCGCAGAGAGTGCACGCAGCGGGCGGCGGGTGGCGCTCTGACTCGGTCAGGTCTTCTTGATCGCGTGACCGCCGAACTCGTTGCGCATCGCCGCCAGCAGGCGGTCGCTGAAGGAATTCTTCTCGCGCGAGCGCAGGCGTTCGAGCAGTGACAGCGTGATCACCGGGGCCGGCACATCCAGATCGATCGCCTCGGCGACGGTCCAACGGCCTTCGCCGGAGTCTTCGACGTACGGCGCGATGCCATCCAGCTGCGGGTTGCGGCCCAGTGCATCGGCACTGAGATCGAGCAGCCACGAACGCACCACGCTGCCGTGCTGCCAGGCCTTGGCCACCTGGGCCAGATCGAGATTGAACTCGGCCTTGTGCTGCATCAACGCGAAGCCTTCCGCATAGGCCTGCATCATCCCGTACTCGATGCCGTTGTGGACCATCTTGCAGAAGTGCCCTGCCCCGCTCGGCCCCACATGCGCCCAGCCACGGTCCTCGCCCGGCGCCAGCGTGCGGAAGATCGCACCAATCCGTTCGACCGCCGCCGTGTCACCGCCGATCATCAGGCTGTAGCCCTCCTGCAGACCCCACACGCCACCGCTGGTGCCGCAGTCGATATAGGTCACGTCCTCGCCCTGCAGCTGTTCGCTGCGGCGCATGGAATCCTTGTAGTACGAGTTGCCGCCGTCGATCACCACATCGCCCTCGGACAGATGCGGCGAGAGTGACGCCAGGGTCTGGTCGACCACGCCGGCGGGCACCATCAGCCACACCACGCGCGGGACCGGCAGCGCGGCGAGCGTCTCGGCGATCGAGGCACTGACCTGGAACCCACGCGCGGCCGCCGCGCTGCGGGCGGCCTCACCCGGATCGACGCCGATCACGTGGTGGCCGCCACGGTGCAGCCGCTCGGCCATGTTCGCGCCCATGCGGCCCAGCCCGATCATTGCAATATCCATGAATCACCTTTGCTCAGTTGTCGTGTTGTCTTGCAGGAACGCTGACGGCGGGGAATCGCACTGGCGAAGGCGTGCGTCGATCCAGCGCCGATACAGCGTGGTATGCAGGTTGTGCAGCCCCAGTTCGATCGCGAACGGTGTACGCGGATTGCGATCGAGCAGGCGTGCGATGTGATACCCGATAGGACGTATACCCCGAGGATGCACGTAAATCAGGAACCCCTGGTAGAACGGATCGTCCAGCAAGGCGTCCAGTTCCTTCAGCAGTGGTTGCTGCTCGGCCGGTACCTCGCGCCGCCAGATCGGATCGCGCTCGATCAGCAGCCGCTCGAACCGGCGCGGCCCCGGGCCCGGCATGCGCTGGGCCAGCGCCCAGATACGCCGGTTGATCTGGTCGTAGTAGGCAAAGCCCTCGTGCTCGCGCAGCGCGCGTGCCGCCGCATCACTGACATCGACCACCACGAAGTTCTCGGCCTGGTTGTTGATGTCGTCCAGGTACTTCCGCTCGAACACGTGCTCGATGAAGCCGGGTGTGCCGACGAAGGCCTGCCGCCCGCGCAGGGCGGTCTTCTTCGCCTTGCCATCGGCCAGGAACTCACCGGCATGCCGGCCGAGCAGGATGCTGTCGGTCTCGTGCAGGGTCAGGAAGGTGCCGATGGAGAGCTCATCGGCCGAGAACTCGCGATCGAACCCGGCATCGCCGTACAACTCGCGCTGGGTCGCCAGTTGCGCGACCTGGCGGCCGACCCCGCACTCGGCACGCACGCGGCCCTCGTAGAAGGTCTGCAGCGCCGCACTGTTGGCCTCGGCCGGCTGATAGCCGCGGCCGAAGCTGCGAAACCGCTCCCAGCCCTTGGCCTGCGCGCCGCCGGCACCGAAGCCGATCCAGCCCAGCTGCAGCGCGGAGAAGCGGAAGCCATCGTTGTCCTGCAGCGCGGTCGTCGCGCGGCGCGTGGCGGCGCCAAGCTGGAAGGCGTACGCGCAGACCGTGGCCGGGTCATCGAACAACGTGGGCAGCCACGCCTGCCGCTGGTCCGCCGACCACTGCCGCGGCAGCTGCACACGCAGGTCGCCGGCGCTCTGGGCCTGGCGCAGATCGGCGCGTTCGCAGACCGGACCACCGTGCACGACCGGCGCGGCGATATCAGCGGCTTCGATCTGCCAGCCCAGGTCCGTGAGCACGCCCTGCGCGCAGGACGCGGCGCTCCACGCGCTGGTCGCCGGGATCAGCCCCAGCAGCGCGGCGAGCGCACAGCGACGCCAGTGCCGCGATCCTGCTGCCATGGCCTGCCTCACCCCCGCCCGCTCAGCGCAGCGATGCCGGGGTATCGCTCACCACCGTGGCAGGCGTGGCCTCCACCGCCGCAGCAGGGGCTGTTGCGGGCGCCGCGGCCGGCAAGTACTGCTGCAGGCGCTCGAAGAAGCGGCGGTAGAAGGTGGCGTCCTGCACGGTGCTGCTGGCCACCTTCACCAGCGAGTCGTCATTGCTGCCGAACGGCAGCGACACCGAGCCGAGCGCCCCCACCCCGACACTGGCCGAGGTCGGGCTCTTCTTGAGTGCGTAGCGGTCCTGCACCGCGCTGACGAACACCAGCGCCTGGTCGCCGCGTGGCGCACAGGAAATGCGCAGCACCAGTTGCTCGTGCTCTTCATCCTTGGGCTGGAAGTTCTTGTTGCCCTCCACTGCGTCATCGCCGGCGCGGGCGATCGCATAGCCCTGGCTGAGCAGGGTACGGCGCGCGGCCTCGCAGGCCTGGGCTGGCGGGCCGGGCACAGTACGCGAATAGGTATCGCCGGAGTCGAAGGACTCCCGGATCAGCGTGCTGTCAGCGGCGCGGCCGCCACAGGCGGTCAAGGCGGCGAGCCCCGCCAGCAGCGGGATCGAACGTACACGACGAAGGCGCATGGCCGCTCCTGCGGAAATCCAGCCTCCAAGGATAGACCTGTGCACGTTGGCAGGAGGTGGATATGCACAGGCCGCCCCGAAGGGCGGCCTGTGGAGTTGTCACCGGTTCAGCTGGGGCTGTGCCGTGGCGGTCAGTCGGCCCAGCGGCCCACACCGGTCGACTGCGGCAGCACCTGGGCCGACAGCGGGCGGTCGGCCTCCAGCAGGTTGACCGCATCGGCCAGGATCGCGGCCGACTCGCGCAGCAGCGGATCCGGACGCTTTTCGGCCGCCTTCTCACGGGCGGCATCCTTGACGATGTCGCGCTCGTTGCCGGTCAGGCCGTCGTCATTGCTGTCATCGGCCAGCGGATCCAGATCCAGACCCAGTTCCTTGCGGATGGCCTGGCGGTCAGTGCGCTGCTTGTCCTGCTTCTCACGCTCGGCGCGGCGCTCGGCCTCGTTGAGCGAGATGTACTTCTTGGCCTTCTCGGCGCGGAACTGCTCCACATCCTCATTCCACCACTGGAATTCCTTGTCGGCAGCGATGCGCGTGTCGTGGCGGCTTTCCAGCTTGGGCAGCAGCGGGCCGAAGTTGCCGTACTGGGTGTGCGGCACGGCGGCGATGCGGGTCCACGGCAGGGCGTTGTCGTAGGTGCTTTCGCCGTACTCGCTGGCGTCCACGCTGGCCGGGAAGGCCAGATCCGGCACCACGCCCCTGTGCTGGGTGCTGCTGCCGCTGACGCGGAAGAACTGAGCGATGGTCAGCTTGACCTGGCCGAAGCGCTGGGTCTCGCCACTCGGCCAACGATCGAGGTCGACGATGTTCTGCACGGTGCCCTTGCCGAAGGTGGTCTCACCAATCACCAGGCCACGGCCGTAATCCTGGATGGCACCGGCGAAGATTTCCGACGCCGAAGCCGAGCCGCGGTTGATCAGCACGGCCAGCGGGCCGTCCCATGCCACCACTTCACTGCGGTCGCTGTTGACGGTGACGCGGCCACCGGACTCGCGCACCTGGACCACCGGGCCCTGTTCGATGAACAGACCCGTCAGCTCAATGGCTTCATCCAGCGAACCACCGCCGTTGTTGCGCAGGTCCAGCACCACGCCATCAAGCTTGTCGGCCTTGAAGCCGGCCAGCAGCTTGGCCACGTCACGGGTCGCAGAGGCGTAGTCGGCGGCGTTGCGGCGGCGGCCTTCGAAGTCCTGGTAGAAGGTCGGCAACTTGATCACGCCGACCTTGCGGGCGGGCTCCCCATCCTTGGCCGGGATGGTCAGGGTCTCGCCCTTGGCGGCCTGTTCGGCCAGACGCACCTTCTGGCGGGTCAGCACCAGGGTGTGGTGCTTGCCGTCGACGCCCTCTTCGGCCGGAATGAACTCCAGGCGGACCTGGGTATCGCTCTTGCCGCGGATCTTGGCCACCACGTCATCGATGCGCCAGCCGATCACGTCTTCCAGCGGACCGGACTTGCCCTGGCCCACGCCGACGATGCGGTCGCCCGGCTTCAGCGTGCCGTTGACCGCGGCCGGGCCACCGGCAATGACCTCCCGGATCACCACCATGTCGTCCTGGCGCTGCAGCTGCGCGCCGATGCCTTCCAGCGACAGCGACATCGCCTGGTTGAAGTTCTCGGCGGTGCGCGGGGTGAAGTAATCGGTGTGCGGATCCACGGCGCTGGTGTAGGCGTTGAGGAAGAACTGGAACACGTCCTCGCCCTTGAGCTCATTGACCGACTTTTCCAGCGTGGCGTAACGCTTGTCCAGCGTCTTGCGGATCTCGGCCGGCTGCTTGCCGGCCAGCTTCAGGCGCAGCCAATCGTTCTTGACCGACTTGCGCCACAGATCGTCCAGCTCGGCGCCGCTCGCGGCCCACGGCACGTCCTTGCGGTCGTACTCGAACTTTTCATCGGTGCTGAAATCGAAATCGGTCTTGAGCAGCTTGCGCGCATAGCCGACACGCTCACCCACACGCTGCTTGTAGACCGCGAACACCTGGAACGCCGGCTCCAGCTCGCCGCCGCGGATGGCGGTGGCGATGTTGGCCTCGAACGGGGCGAAGCGGGTGATGTCGGCCTGGGTGAAGAACTGCTTGCTGCTGTCGAGCGACTCCAGATAGCGCTTGAAGACGTCCTTGGAGGTCGCCGCATCCAGTGCGCGCGGCCGGTAGGCGTATCGGCTGTCCGAGAGCAGTCCGTAGACCAGCTTGGAGGTGGTCACCTGGTCGGCCGTGGCAGCCGAAGGCAGCGCGGGCGAATCGGCGTAGGCGGCCAGTGCCATCGGCGCGGTGAGCGCCAGGGCCATCAGGAATGCGGGGGCTTTGAATTTCATGGACTAGCTCGTGGCACCTTGCCAAGGGAGAGACTGCGTGCATTACAGACACCACGACAGTGCCGAAAGTTGCCGCGTTTGTCACCGGGGCCTTCAGCCTACCGAGGCCGTTGGAGAAATTTGTGAATACCGGGGGCAGCAGCGCGCAGGCACGGGCCTGCGGCCATCCGCGGTTCAGGGCCGCGGCCGGGGAAAGACAGGGGGGAATGACAGAACGGGCCCCGAAGGGCCCGCTGGATCAACCGGCGACGCCGGCGTCGGCCGCCTGGCGGTCGGCATGGTAGGACGAGCGCACCATCGGCCCGGAGGCGACGTGGCTGAAGCCCAGCGCGTTGCCGTACTCCTCCAGCGCCTTGTACTCCTCGGGGGTCCAGTAACGCAGCACCGGGTGGTGATGTGCGGTCGGCTGCAGGTACTGGCCGATCGTGATCATGTCCACGTCGTGCTCGCGCAGGTCGCGCAGCGTAGCCTGCACCTGCTCCAGGGTCTCGCCGAGGCCGAGCATGATGCCGGACTTGGTGGCGATCTCCGGGTGCTGGGCCTTGAACTTCTTGAGCAGGGTCAGCGACCACTGGTAATCCGCGCCCGGGCGCACGTTACGGTACAGGTCCGGCACGGTTTCGATGTTGTGGTTGAACACATCCGGCGGGTTGGTCGCCAGGATCTCCAGCGCGCGCTCCATGCGGCCCTTGCCGCGGAAATCCGGGGTCAGCACTTCGATCTTGGTCTTGGGCGACTTGGCACGGATGGCACCGATGCAGTCGGCGAAGTGCTGGGCACCGCCGTCGCGCAGGTCATCGCGATCCACGCTGGTCACCACCACATACTTCAGGCCCATGTCGGCCACGGTCTGGGACAGGCTGGCCGGCTCGTTGGCGTCCGGCGGCTTGGGCCGGCCGTGGGCGACGTCGCAGAACGAGCAACGGCGGGTGCAGACCTCGCCGAGGATCATGAAGGTCGCGGTGCCGTGGCTGAAGCACTCGTGGATGTTGGGGCAGCTGGCTTCCTCGCAGACCGTGACCAGGCGGTTCTCGCGCAGCTTGGCCTTGAGGTTCTGCACGGCGTTGCCGGAGGGAATCCGCACGCGGATCCACGACGGCTTGCGCAGCACCGGCACGTCGGCGAACTGCACCGGCGAGCGGCCGATCTTGTCACCGCCGATCTGTTTGACGCCCGTCTGCAACGGGGCGGCGGACGGCGTGTCGCCCTGCACAACCTGCAGGGGAATGAGGCGAGCGGTGGTTTCAGTCATGGCCTTGGTCGGCGGCGTTCACGCCGCGTCAGTCAAATCGGGTAGTTCAGCGGCCGGCTCGAGGTCCAGGCCGAACTGGCGGGCCAGATGGCCCAGCAGCACCGGCGTGACGGCCGCCATGCCGGACGGTCCCCCCAAGTCTACCACCGAGGTCACCTGCAGCCCTTGATAGCCACAGGGGTTGATCCGGCGGAACGGTTCCAGGTCCATGGCCACATTGAAGGACAGGCCATGGAAGGTGCAGCCGCGGCGGACGCGGATGCCGAGCGCGGCCACCTTGGCCCCGCCCACGTAGACCCCGGGCGCGCCATCCAGGCGCTCGGCGCCGATGTTCCAGTCGCCCAGGGTGTCGATGATGGCCTGTTCGATCCGGCACACGTAGTCGCGCACGCCGATCCCCAGCCGCCGCAGCTGCAGCAGCGGGTAGATCACCAGCTGGCCGGGGCCGTGGTAGGTCACCTGGCCGCCACGGTCGACATGAAGAACGGGAATATCGCCGGGGGCGAGCACGTGCTCGTCCTTGCCGGCCTGGCCCAGGGTGAACACCGGCTCGTGCTCGACCACCCACAGTTCATCGCAGGTGGCATCGGTGCGGGCATCGGTGAAGCGCTGCATGGCGTGCCAGACCGGGGCATAGGGCTGGCGGCCGAGGTCACGCACGATGGCCGGTTGCGGCGCCCGGTCGCCCGGGGCCGCGGCAGTGGCGCAGCTGGCTACAGCGTCCACTTCACTTCCGGGTGGTCGCGCAGCGCGTTGTGGGCGGCATCGTACTGTTCGCGGTTGTCGGCCTTGAACACCAGTCGCACGGACACGTACTTGCCGTTGGACGAGTGTTTCCAGCTGACCCGCTCGGTCAGTACTTCCAGGCCGGCGAGCTCGAGCAGGCGCGGCAGTTCGCGTTCCAGGTCGTTGCCGGCCGCGCCCATGGCGCTGAGTTCGAACTGGCCGGGGAACTGGAAGCCGTGGTCGGGGTTGTCAGACTTGATCTCCATGACCCGGATTATGGGGATGCCCGCGCCCGAACCCAAGCGCTGCTTGATCGTGCGCACAGCGGTACCGAACGGCACGTGAAAACGCCTGTATCGCCACTGATACGCAGCAGTGCGTGCGCAGCGCTGTTCACGAGATCACGCTCTGACTACGCTGTATCGGCTTAAGAAAGAATAAATCCCTGTCTGGTATCCCATGTCCTTGAAGCCTTTTGCGCTACCGGCCGCACTCGCCGGTGTCCTGGCCCTGGCCGCGCCTGCTGCCCACGCCGCCACCCAATGCGGGCCCGATGCGATGCGCGAGCACCCGCCACAGATCAATTTCCGCGTTGACAACGACCTGTTCGGCGGCAAGGACCAGGATCAGGGCTATACCAACGGGGCCCAGATCACCTTCGTGTCGCCGAATCTGGTGGATTACACCGACGACCCGTGTCTGCCGCGCCTGGCGCGCTGGGTCAACAGCCATCTGGAGCGGCTGCACCCGGGCGAGTACGAGCAGCAGAACATGATCTTCAGCCTGGCCCAGGGCATCTTCACCCCGACCGATTTCACCCGGAAGGACCTGATCGAAGACGACCGGCCGTACGCGGGCGTGCTGATCGGCAGCTTCGGGTACAACGCACGCCGCGGCGACCGGTTGCAGACGACCCAGCTGGCGTTGGGCGTGGTGGGGCCATGGGCGCTCGGCGAGGAGGTGCAGAACGCGGTGCACGAGCTGCTGGGCGATGAGAAGTTCCAGGGCTGGGACAACCAGCTGCACAACGAGCCGGTGTTCATGCTCACGCACGAGCGGATGCGCCGCTGGCCGGCCGATGCCACGGAGAATCTGGGCGGCTGGGGCTGGGATGCGATCAGCCATTACGGTGGTGCGGTGGGCAACCTGGCCACGCACCTCAATGCGGGTGGCGAGGTCCGTTTTGGCTGGAAGCTGCCGGACGACTTCGGCAGTACGCCGCTGCGCCCGGCCGGTGAGAACACGGCACCGACGCGCGGCGGCAAGCCAACCGGGTGGTCGTGGCATCTGTTCGCCACGACCGATGCGGCGTGGGTGATCCGCGATATCACGCTCGATGGCAATACCTTCCGCAACAGCCACAGCGTGGACAAGCGCCATGTGGTGGGGACGGCCGGTTACGGCCTGGCGGTGATGCGCGGGCGCTGGAAATTCGCGTTGGCCCGTTACCACAGCACGCGCGAATTCGATGGGCAGGCCGAGGCGCCGGTGTTCGGCAGCTTCACGATCAGCCGCTCGATGTAAGGCGCCCGGACCAGAAGCCGGCCAGCGGCCGGCACTACCGGGCAGCCGGAAGGGACGCGCAAAAAAAGACCGGCTTTCGCCGGTCTTTTTTTCATCTGAGGCAGTGCCGCGGATTACTCCGATTCCCACCACATCCAGAAGCTGTCCCACAGGCGCTTGAAGAAGCCGGCTTCTTCCACGGCGGCCACGGCCACCAGCGGGGCCTGGGCGACGACCTGGTTGTCCAGCATCACCTTCAGGGTACCGACCTGCTGGCCGGCGGTGAACGGGGCTTCAAGGGTCTTGGGAACATCGATGCTCGGCTTGAGATCGTTGTAGCGGCCGCGCGGGACGCTGACCAGCATCGGCTGGGCCACGCCCAGCTGCAGCTTATCGGTCTTGCCCTTCCACACCTTGTGCTCGGCCACGACCTTGCCCGGCTCGTACATGCGGTGGGTTTCGAAGAAGCGGAAGCCCCAGTTGAGCAGCGCCAGGCTGTCATCGGCGCGCTGCTTTTCCGAGCCGCCACCAAGCACCACCGCCACGAGACGCTGGTCGCCGCGCTGGGCCGAACTCATCAGGCAGTAGCCGGCTTCGGAGGTATGGCCGGTCTTGATGCCGTCCACGCTCTGGTCGCGCCACAGCAGCAGGTTGCGGTTGGGCTGGGTGATGTTGCCCACGGTGAATTCCTTCACCTTGTTGTAGGCGTAGGTCTCCGGGTAGTCACGCACCATCGCGCGGCCCAGCAGCGCCAGGTCATAGGCGGTGGTGTGGTGGCCCGGCGCGCTCAGACCGTGCGCGTTGACGAAGTGGGAGTCCTTCATGCCGATCTTGGCGGCGTAGCTGTTCATCAGCGAGGCGAAGGCTTCTTCGCTGCCGGCGACGTGCTCGGCCAGGGCGATCGCGGCATCGTTGCCGGACTGGATCGCCATGCCCTTTTCCATGTCTTCCAGGCGCGCGGTCTGGTTGACCGGGAAGCCGCTGTAGCTGCCGTCGGTGCCGGCGCCGCCCTCGCGCCAGGCGCGTTCGCTCATCATCACCTGGTCGTCGGTACGGACCTTGCCGTTCTTGACCTCGGCGGCCACGACATAGGAGGTCATCACCTTGGTGATGCTGGCCGGGGCCAGTTGTTCGTGCACGTTTTCACCGGCCAGGACCTGCCCGGTGGCGTAATCCATCAGGATCCAGGCCTTGGAGACGCTGGGCTTCGGAGCCGGCGGCGTGGCCACGGTGGCCGGTGCGGCGGCGGCGGGAGCAGGCGCCGGTGCCGGGGTCGGCAAGGGGGTCTGGGCGGAAACCATGCCCACGAACAGGGTCGTGGCCATGGCAGCGGCGGCAAAGCGGAATTTCATCGGACAGCAAGCTCCTGGAGGGGCGCCAAGGGGTGGATGAGGGATAACGGGCATTGTAGGCCCAAGGAGCGGCGGCACGCGCTGGCGTGCCGTGGGCAGCGGAAGGCTCAGTCCTTCACGATCTGCGGCGCCCCGAAGCCCAGACCGGCAATCCGGCCGGCAAGTTCCGAGGCACTGGCATGGTCGGGAGCCGGCACGCGCAGGCGCCACAGGGTGCGCCCGCCACTGACGATGTCACTGATGCTGGCCCCGGCGATACCGGCCGAGGACAACTGGCCGAGCGCACGGGTGGCGTTGTCGCGGCTGGCGAAGCTGGCGACCTGCAGCAGGACGCTGCCGAGCACCTGCTGGGAGAGCGTCGCGCTGGGCGCCGGTGCCGGGCGCACTGCAGGTGCGGCGGCGGGCAACGCGGCTACCGCGACCGGGGCGCTGTCGACACGGGCGGCCTGGGTGGTGGCGGGCTTGCCGGTCGCCACGCGCACGCCGTTGTCGCGCATCCAGTGATCGAAGTTGTCGGCGTTGCCCGGCTTGGCCGAGTCGGCCACGCGGTAGCGGTACTGCTCGCCGGCCGGCTTGGCGGCGGCTGCCGTGGCCGTGGCGGCCGGCAGCTTGCCGACCAAGGCATCCATGTCGCTGGCGCGGCGTGCCGCGGCAGCGCTGGCCGTGGTGGCGGGCGCCGCAGCGGCGGCAACCTCGCGGCGCTCGCGGCGGCTGGGCTTGTCAGCCAGCAGGTTGTCATCCCCCGGGGCCAGCGCGCGCACTTCAACGTTGCCGGTGCCGCGCTGGGTGATGCCCAGGCGCACGGCGGCGGCATAACTGAGGTCGACCACGCGGCCATCGTGGAACGGGCCACGATCGTTGACCCGCACGATCACCGATTCGCCATTGTCCAGGTTGGTGACCCGGGCGAAGCTCGGCAACGGCAGCGTCTTGTGCGCGGCGGTGAAGGCGTACATGTCATACACCTCGCGGTTGGAGGTCAGCCGGCCGTGGAACTTGGCGCCGTAATACGAAGCCGTGCCCTTCTCAGCATAGCCGCGGGTCTTGTCCATCACCTGGTATTGCTTGCCCAGCACCACATACGGCGATTTGTTGCCGATCGGCGAGCGCGGCAGATCGACCACTTCCGGCTCGGGGATGCAGGCCACGTTCGGGATATAGGTGGGGGTGCTGTCATTCACGCCGGGCTTGTACAGGCCGCCGGCGCGGTAGTCACCGCGCGTGCTCGGATCTTCCGCGGCCGCCTTGTAGGGCGACCCGTCAGGACAATGCGCCGGGCGTCCGCCCTTGCCCTGCACCACCGCCCCGGACGGTTTGCTGCTGCCGGCGGTGCTGCTACCCGGTTTCTTCGGCGCACTGCTGCAGGCGGCCAGTGCCAGTATCAACAGACCCGGGATCAGCCATCTGGAGCGTGCGATCGTGTTCATGCCGGCGGCAACTCCTGTCCGGCGATGGCCTGGGACAACTGGTACACGGCCATCGCGTACATTTTCGAGAGGTTGTAGCGGGTAATGGCGTAGTAATTCTGGAAGCCCAGCCAGTACTGCTTGCCGGTGCTGCCTTCCAGCGTGATCGGGGTGGCGGTCAAGCCGGCCGCGACCGGGACGCTGGGCTGGTAACCGCGCTGGGCCAACTGGGACAAGGTCCAGGTCGGCGCCCATTCGGTCGGATTGAATTCTTCGCGACCGGCCTGCAGCGTGGCCGACACGGCGACCGGGCCACCGCGCACCCAACCGCCCTTCTTGACGAAGTAATTGGCGATCGACGAGAAGACGTCGTCGTAGCTGTTGAACAGATCGCGACGGCCATCGCCGTTGCCATCCACCGCATAGTCCAGATAGCTGGACGGCATGAACTGGCCCATGCCCATCGCGCCGGCGTAGCTGCCCTTGATCGCGGTGATGTCCAGCTTCTCGTCGCGGGTCAGCGCGAACAGGCGCGCCAACTCGTCGCGGAAGAACAGCTCGCGGCGCACTTCGCGCTCCAGCTTGGCCGGATCGCCACTGCGCGGGTATTTGAAGGCCAGGGTGTACAGCGCATCGAGCACGCGGTAGTTACCGGTATTGCCGCCGTAGCTGGTTTCCACGCCGATGATCGCCACGATCACCTCGGCCGGGACACCGGTGCGCTGCTGCACGCGCATCAGCTCTTCGCGGTGCTGGGCAAGGAATTTCTTCCCCCCTTCGATCCGCGCCTGGCTGATGAACATCGGCCGGTATTCATTCCACGGTTTGACCCGCTCGGCCGGGCGCGACATCGCGGCGATGATCGGATCACGGATCTGCGCCTGGGCCAGGGTTGCCTGGATCTGCGCGGCGGGAATCCCGTAACGGGCGGCGGTGTCACGCACGAAGTTGGCGCGGGCCACCTCGAAGGGCACCGGGGTCAGATCGACCGGGGCGGCATTGGCACCGGCGGCTTCGGGGGCGGCTTCGGCGGGACCCTTGTTGCCGGCGGCCGGCGTAACCGGGACACCCGAGGCCTGCGGCGTCGGTGAAGGAGTCTGCGGCTGGGTCGCACAAGCGACCAAACCGAGCGTGAGCATGCAGGCCAGGGAGCGTCGGATCATCGCGGCAGGTTAGCAGGTCATGGATGAATTAAAACCCCTAAGGCCATGAATCTCAACGGATTGCCTGAGTTTCTTTGCGACCGTTAAGCCCGTGTGTAGGCAGGCCCTGCCTCCCCTGCCCATTCATAGTCTGACCAGGGCGCCGCTGCCGTCTCGAACGGGCGACGATGCGGCAAGGCGCATGTCCGCCTCACCGCAACCGCCCGGCGAAGGGCCATCGAGCAACGCACGTCTCACTTTTGAGAAAGATGCAGAAGGCACAAGAGGTCCGCCGGTTGCGTCCCCATCCC
>NZ_JBHFHW010000028.1:0-5309 GCF_057333975.1 Stenotrophomonas sp. AGC87 | reverse complement strand
CGCAACCGGCCAAACCGGACCCGATCGGCAGCGGCGCGGCGCGCATCTCCCCAGAGCGCGCCTCGCCCCTCTGCCTGTTGGGTCAACTACTCCCCGCCAGACTCCCCATCCGCGATGCTTGGCTCAGCGCGTCGTTGTTGGCGGGCCGCCATTGTGCAGGCCGTTTACGACAAGTCCATTGATCAAGATCAAGTCACTTCATATCTGTGCGCCACTTCTCACTTTTATCCCGACGCGTTGACAACGTTTGCACCTGAAACCGTTTTCGTGTGGTTGGGTGCGCAAACACTGCCGCACCAACAGCTCATGTCGCATGGACGGGCTGATGCTGTCGTGCCGCCATCACCAGCCCGAAGCTGGCCAGCAGTGAGACCGCCGAAGTACCGCCATAACTGATCAGCGGCATCGGCACGCCGACCACCGGCAACAGGCCGGAGATCATGCCGCCGTTGACCAGCACATAGACGAAGAACACCAGACCGGTGGTGCCCACCAGCAGGCGCGAGTAACCACAACGCGACTGGCTGGCGATCCACAGGCAGCGCGCAGTGACGAACAAAAACAGGCAGAGCACCACCGCCACGCCGACCCAGCCGAACTCCTCGGCCAGCACCGAGAAAGCGAAATCCGTGGTGTATTCGGGCAGGAAATCCAGCGTGGCCTGGGTGCCCTGCCCCCAGCCTTTGCCATGCATGCCGCCCGAGCCGATCGCGATCTTGGACTGGATGATGTTCCAGCCGGTGCCCAGCGGATCGTTCTCCGGATACAGGAAGGTCAGCACGCGATCCTTCTGGTATTGCCGCAGCAGGCCGAACCAGGCCAGCGGCGCGGCCACCGACAACCCACCCAGCGCGACGGCCATCCACCACCAGCGCAGGCCGGCCAGCAACAGCGCGAATACCCCGCTGGCGGTGACCAGCGTCGCCGTGCCGAGATTGGGCTGCAGCAGGATCAGCACTGCCGGGCCGCCGATCAGCACGGCCGCGGTCAGCACCGCACGCGGCCGCGGTGGCAACGGCTGCTTGTGCAGGTACCAGGCCATCATCATCGGCAGGCTGAGCTTGAGCAGCTCGGAAGGCTGCAGGTAGAACACGCCCAGGTTCAACCAGCGCTGGCCGTACTTGCCGGTGCCGACCACATACACGGCCAGCAGTGGCAGCAAGGACAAGGTGTAGATCCAGGGCGACCACGCGCGCAGCGTCACCACCGGCAGCCGCGACAGCCCCCACAGCGCGGCAAGCCCGGCGCCGTAGCGCATCGCCTGTGCATGCACGGGCCCGTCCACGCTGTGCAGGACGGCCAGGCCGGCCACCATCAGCAGGCACAGCGCGCCCACCAGGGGCAGATCCAGGGTGCGGAAAAAGAAATGGAACACGGCGCGTGCGCGCTGCAGTAGTTCGACCATACGGACGACTCCTGTGGATGACGCGACGCACAGCAGGAGGCGACACGGCGAACAGAAAGCAGGCCCGCTAGGCAGGCCGGCGCGAGCGCAGGACCGTAACACGCGCGGGCGCCGCAATCCTTAGCCGACACGTACCGCCGGGCCACGGCGCACGCATCGGGTGTGCTCAGCCGTAGCCGCCGTGCACCGGACTATGGCGACGAACCGCCATCACCAGCCCGAAGCCGGCCAGCAGCGAGACCGCCGAGGTACCGCCGTAACTGATCAGCGGCATCGGCACACCGACCACCGGCAGCAGGCCGGAAATCATGCCGCCGTTCACCAGCACATAGACGAAGAACGCCAGCCCGGTCGCGCCGGCCAGCAGCCGCGAATAGGTATCGCGCGACTGCGAGGCGATCCACAGGCAGCGCCCGATCACCACCAGGTACAACGCGAGCACGATCGCCACGCCGATCCAGCCGAATTCTTCGCTCAGCACCGAGAAGGCGAAATCGGTGGTCTGCTCGGGAATGAAGTTCAGGTGCGACTGCGAGCCCTGCCCCCAACCCTTGCCATCCAAGCCGCCCGAGCCGATCGCGATCTTGGACTGGATGATGTTCCAGCCGGCGCCGAGCGCATCGCTTTCCGGGTCCATGAACATCATGATTCGATCTTTCTGGTACGGCCGCAGCAGCCAGAACCAGGCCACCGGCGCGGCCGCGGCCACACCGCCGACCGCCACGCCGACCCACCACCACGGCAGGCCGGCCAGCAGCAGCACGAACGCGCCGCTGGCAGCGATCAGTACACCGGTGCCGAAGTCCGGCTGCAGCATCACCAGCCCGGTCGGCACGCCGATGATCACCGCACTGGTCAGCACCGTGGAGAAGCGCGGCGGCAGCGGCATGCGATGCAGATACCAGGCCACCATCATCGGCAGGCTGACCTTGAGCAGCTCGGCCGGCTGCAGGTAGAACAGCTTCAGATCCAGCCACTGGCGGCCGTACTTGCCGGTGCCCAGCACGAACACGGCCAGCAGCGGGATCATGGAGACTGCGTAGATCAGCGGCGTGGCCGAACGGATGCGCAGGATCGAGATCCGCGAAATCGCCCACATCGCGCCCAGGCCAACCGCGAAGCGCGCCCCCTGGGCGAACACCAGGCCGTCGCCGCCGGCGCTCTTGAGCACGGCCAGGCCCATCAGCATCAGCGCGGCCAGGGCCAGGCACAGCACCCAGTCCAGCGAGCTGCTGAAGCGGACGGCCATGTCGACCGCCCAGCGCAGGAAGACCTTCATCGTGGCCGCTCCGGTGCGGTCGGAGGTGGGGTGGCACTGGGGACGGGTGCACCGGGATCCGGCGCGGGCGCCGGCGCAGGCAGGCCCACCACCACCGGCATCAGCTCCAGCGCAGCCACGGCGGCGTCGCCCGCCTCGCGCACGGCGCCATCGCCGCCATCGAAGGCGGTGATCCCGATCGCGGTCGTACCGCGCTCGCTGTCCAGCGGCTCCAGGCCATCGGGCATCTTGCCGAGCAGCCAGGCGTCGAAAATCTTGCGTGCGATGGGCGCCGCGGCGGAGCCGCCGTAGCCGCCGCCTTCGACCGCGATCGCCACGGCGATCACCGGATGGTCGGCCGGCGCGAAACCCACGAACAGCGCGCGATGGCGCAGATGCAGCGGCAGGCTGCGCGGATTGACCGCGGCCGTACCGCGCCGGCTGATCACCTGTGCGGTACCGGTCTTGCCCGCCATCACGTACGGCGCGCCCGCGGCCGCACGCGCGCCGCTGCCGCCAGGCTGCATGGTGCCCATCATGCCCTCGCGCACCGCCTGCAGATTGCTCGGCGTGGGGCTGATCGGCTTGCTCTCGCCCGGCGGCGTCGCCGTCCAGTCCGCATCGAAACCGGCGCGCTGCTGCATCACCAGGTGCGGCTGGCGCAGCTGGCCATCGGCGATGCCGGCCACGCCATGCACCAGCTGCAGCGGGGTGACCTTCCAGTCGCCCTGGCCGATGCTGACGTTGACCGTATCACCGGGATACCAGCGCTCTTTGCGTGCCTTGAACTTGGCCGCCGGCGAGGGCAGGATGCCGCCGATCTCGCCGGTCAGGTCGATCCCGGTCGGTGCGCCGAACCCGTAGTAGCCCATGTAGTGGTCGAAGCGATCGATGCCCAGATCCAGCGCCAGCTTGTAGTAGTACGTGTTGACCGACTGGGTGATCGACTTGCGCAGGTCGGTCCAGCCGTGACCGCCACGGTTGGCATCGCCCCAACCGCGCGAAGTGCCCGGCAGATAGAACATGCCGGTGGACAGGATCTTGTCCTCCGGTCTGCGCACGCCACTGTCCAGGCCGGCCAGGCCGATCAGCGGCTTGATCGTCGAACCGGGCGCGACGCCGCCCAGCACCAGGCGGTTGAACTGCGGCCGCGAGGGGTTGTCGTTGAGCGCCTTGAAATCGGCATGCGAGATGCCGTTGACGAACAGGTTGGGGTCGTAGGACGGCAGGCTGACCATCGCCAGCACTTCGCCGGTGCGCGGGTCCATCGCCACCGCCGCACCTTCGAACTCACCAAAGGCGGCGACCATCGCGCGCTGCAGGTCGGCATCGATGGACAGGCGCAGATCGCTGCCCGACTGCGCCGCGACCCGGCCGATGGTGCGGATCGCCCGGCCCTGCACGTTGGTCTCGACCTGCTCGTAGCCGACCTTGCCGCGCAGCTGCTGCTCGTAATAGCGCTCCAGCCCGGACTTGCCGATGTGGGTCAGCGCGGCATTGCCCTCGCCCAGCATCTCCAGGTCCTTGTCATCGACTCGGCCGACGTAGCCGATGATGTGCGCGAACAGATCGCCGTACGGGTAGCGACGGGTCAGGTACGGCTCCAGCTCCACGCCCGGGAAGCGCCAGCGGTCCACCGCAAAGCGCGCCATCTCCTCATCGGTGACACGCAGCTTCAGGGTGACCGGCAGGAAACTGCGACGGGCCTTGCGCGACTTGTTGAAGGTCTCGATGTCTTCCGGGCTCAGCGCGAGGATGTTGGACAGGCCCGCCAGCGTGGCGTCCATGTCCTTGACCTTGTCCGGGGTGATGTCCAGGCGGAACGCGGGCACGTTCTCGGCCAGCAGCCGGCCGTTGCGGTCGTAGATCATCCCGCGCCCCGGCACCACCGGCCGCGGCTTGATCCGGTTGGCCTCCGAGCGCGTGGCGTAGATGTCGTGGTCCATCACCTGCAGCTTGAAGTACCAGCCGCCCAGGCCGAACAGGCACACCAGCACGCCGAGGAAGCCCAGCGCGGCACGGCGCCGGAACTGTTCTGCCTCGGCATGCGGATTCTTGGCCTGGCGGCGCATGTACATGTCAGCGCCCGCGTCGCCCGAAGCGCAGCGCATCCAGCAGCACGAACACCAGCGGCCACAGCGCCATGCCCAGCAGCGGCGCCCACCAGTACGACCACGGCAGGGTCGGCTCGCCGACCACGATGTGCACCACCGCGCTGACGATGCGGTCGTTGAACAGCAGGCCGCCGATCGCCAGGATCTGCTGGGACATCGGGAAGAAACGGATCCGCGCGCGGAAGCGCTGCAGGATGAAGGTCAGGATCACCAGCCGCAGCGCCTGCTCGCCGAGCACGCCGCCATAGAGCAGATCGGCGATGACGCCGCTGGCGAAGGCGATGCCCAGCCCGACCCGGTCCGGTGTCTCGATCACCCAGTAGGCCAGCACCAGTGCCAACCAGTACGGACGCAGCGGCTGCAGCAGCGCCGGCAGCGGCAACAGGCCCAGCAGCAGCGCCACGACCAGACTCACCGGCAGCACCCAGGGTTTGTCGCGCAGGCGGCTCATGGCCGGTTCTCCACGGGTTCGGCCTGCCGAGCATGGCTCGGCACTGCCGTGGATTCGGCTGCGTCACGGCGCGGAGCGGTC
>NZ_JBHFHW010000027.1:24292-32828 GCF_057333975.1 Stenotrophomonas sp. AGC87 | reverse complement strand
CCGCCCCAGCCCGCAGCACCACAGAGCCCACCGCTCCTGCACGTGCCCCACCAGCTCCACGCGCCGCAATCGCCGAAAACCGCTGCAACCGCCGAAGCAAACCTGAACCCCAGCGCCAACCCGCGCCCCCGCAACACCCCTGTCAAGCCTTGTTAGCGACCACCGCCACCGCTACCCTGACCGGGCATCACATTGGTTCGGCATGTCCACTTCCCGTTTCGTACATCTCCACGTCCACACCGAATTTTCGCTGGCGGATTCGACCATCCGTGTCCCGGCGAAGCCGGATCAGGCTGACCCGAAGAAAGCAAAGCAGGCCAACCTGCTCAGCCGCGCGGTCGAACTGAAGCTGCCCGCACTGGCAGTGACGGATCTCAACAACCTGTTCGCGCTGGTCAAGTTCTACAAAGCCGCCGAAACCGTGGGCATCAAGCCCATCGCCGGCGCGGACATCATGATCGCCGAAGAAGGCATGACGCCCTGGCGCATGACCCTGCTCTGCCGCGACCGCGAAGGCTACCTCAGCCTCTCCAGGCTGCTGACCCGCGCCTGGATGGAAGGCCATCGCCCCGAAGGCGGCGTCGCCGTGCACCCGGACTGGCTCAAAGCCGGCTGCCACAACCTGTTCGCACTGGCCGGCCGCGACAGCCTCGCCGGCCGCCTCGCCGGCGACGGCCGCCACGATCTGGCCGAGCAACAGCTCGCTGACTGGCAGCGCGTGTTCGGTGACGGCCTGCACCTGGAGCTGACCCGCACCGGCCGCGATGGCGAAGAAGCTTTCAACCAGTTCGCCCTGCAGGCCGCCGGCCAGCGCGGCCTGCCGGTGATCGCCAGCAACGATGTGCGCTTCCTGCAACCGGAAGACTTCAGCGCCCACGAAGCGCGCGTCTGCATCTCCTCCGGCCGCGTGCTGGACGACCCCAAGCGCCCGCGCGACTACAGCGACCAGCAGTACCTCAAGTCCGCCGAGGACATGTGCGCGCTGTTCGCCGACATTCCCGACGCGATCGACAACACCCTGGCGCTGGCCGAACGCTGCAACATCGAGATGCGGCTGGGCACCTACTTCCTGCCCAACTATCCGGTCCCCGAAGAGGAAACCCTCGACAGCTGGATCTGCAGCGAATCGCGCAAGGGCCTGGAAGCACGTCTCGAAAAGAATCCGCTGGCGCCGGGCAAGACCCGCGCTGACTATTTCGAGCGCCTCGAATTCGAACTGGCCACCATCATCAAGATGGGTTTCCCCGGCTACTTCCTGATCGTGGCCGACTTCATCCAGTGGGGAAAGAACCAGGGCATTCCGATCGGCCCCGGCCGCGGTTCCGGTGCCGGCTCGCTGGTGGCCTGGGCGCTGCAGATCACCGATCTGGATCCGATCCCGTACAACCTGCTGTTCGAGCGGTTCCTCAACCCCGAACGCGTGTCGATGCCCGACTTCGACATCGACTTCTGCATGGACCGCCGCGATGAGGTCATCGACTACGTCGCGCGCAAGTACGGTCGCGACCGCGTCAGCCAGATCATCACCTACGGCACCATGGCGGCCAAGGCCGTGGTGCGCGATTCCGGCCGCGTGCTCGGCTTCCCGTACGGTCTGGTCGACGGCGTCTCCAAGCTGATCCCGAACATCCTGGGCATCTCGCTCAAAGATGCGATGGGTGAAGGCAAGGATTCGGAAATGGCCTCGCCGGAGCTGATCCAGCGCTACCAGAACGAAGACGACGTCCGCGACCTGATCGATCTGGCGCGCCAGCTTGAAGACCTCACCCGCAACGCCGGCAAGCATGCCGGTGGCGTGGTGATCGCGCCCGAGCCGCTGGCCGAATTCTGCCCGCTGTTCGCCGAACATGACGAAGGCGGCCGCGGCCGCAACCCGGTCACCCAGTTCGACAAGAACGACGTCGAAGAAATCGGCCTGGTGAAGTTCGACTTCCTCGGCCTGCGCACGCTGACGATCATCGACTGGGCGGTCAAGGCGATCAACAAGCGGCACGAGCGCGCCGGCATTCCGCCGGTGGACATCACCGCGCTGCCGCTGGATGACGTGCCCACCTACAAGGACATCTTCGCCAACGGCAATACCGGTGCGGTGTTCCAGTTCGAATCCTCGGGCATGCGCCGCCTGTTGAAAGACGCGCGTCCTGACCGCTTCGAAGATCTCATCGCGCTGGTGTCGCTGTACCGCCCCGGCCCGATGGACCTGATTCCCTCCTTCAACGCGCGTAAGCACGGGCAGGAAGAAATCATCTATCCCGATCCGCGTACCGAAGCGATCCTGAAAGACACCTACGGCATCATGGTGTACCAGGAGCAGGTGATGCAGATGGCGCAGATCGTCGGCGGTTACTCGCTGGGCGGCGCCGATCTGCTACGCCGTGCGATGGGCAAGAAGGTGCCGGCCGAAATGGCCAAGCATCGCGAGATTTTCCGCGAAGGTGCGGCCAGGGACGGTGTCGTCGAAGCCAAGGCCGACGCGATCTTCGACCTGATGGAGAAATTCGCCGGCTACGGCTTCAACAAGTCGCACGCCGCGGCCTACGCGCTGGTCAGCTATCAGACCGCCTGGCTCAAGCGTCATTACCCGGCCGAGTTCATGGCCGCGACGCTGTCCTCGGACATGGACAACACCGACAAGGTGGTCGGCTTCCTCGCCGAAGTGCGCAACCTCGGCCTGACCGTGCTGCCGCCGCGCGTGAACGAATCGGCGTACATGTTCGAAGCCTCCAGCGCCGACACCATCGTGTACGGCCTGGGCGCGATCAAGGGCGTCGGCCAGGGTGCCTGCGAAGCGATCGTGGAAGAACGCCAGCGTGGCGGCCGTTACGCATCGCTGCTGGATTTCTGCATGCGTGCCGAATCGGGCAAGCTCAACCGCCGCACGCTGGAGGCGATGATCAACTGCGGCGCGATGGACGGGCTCGGCAAGAACCGCGCCTCGCTGATGCTGCAGCTGCCCGAAGTGCTCAAGGCCACCGACCAGATGGCGCGCGAGAAGGCCTCCGGCCAGAACTCGCTGTTCGGCGCGCCCGATCCGGTCAGCACGGCGATGCAGCTGGAATTGCCGGAAGCCAAAGAGTGGGCGCTGGGCCAGTTGCTGGACGGCGAGCGCGAAACGCTGGGCTTCTACCTCAGTGGCCATCCGTTCGATCCCTACGCCGATGACGTCAAGGAACTGGTCGGTACCGACCTGGGCAAGCTGGAAAAGCTGATCCCGCCGGCACGCCCGAGCAAGGACGGCGAAAAGCGTGCCTGGCGCCAGGAAACGCCGGTGATCCTGGCTGGCCTGGTGGTCGGCGTACGCCGCAAGGGCGAGAGCCAGATCTTCATGCAGCTCGAAGACGGCAAGGGTCGCGTGGAATGCAGCGCCTTCACCGATGGCTTGGCCGAGTTCGGCCACCTGATGACCAAGGACCGCATCCTGGTGGTCAAGGGCGGCCTGCGCGAAGACGAATTCAACGGCGGCTATGCGCTGCGCATCCGCCAGGTCTGGGATTACGAAGACATCTGCGCCAACTACGCCACGCGGCTGTCGCTGCGGGTGGACCTGCGCCAGGACGGTGCGGTGTGGAACCGCGTCAACGCCCTGCTCGACCGGCATCGCCCCGGCCGCACACCGCTGCGGCTGGATCTGCTGCTCGGCTCGGAACAGGGCCCGGTGGCCGGCATGCTCGATGTCGCCGGTGAGATCGCCGTGCGGGTGGACAGCCACCTGGTCGACGCGCTGCGCGCCGCTCCCGCGGTCCGCACGGTGAAAGTGCGCTACAGCCCGCCGTGGGCGAACTGATCCATTTTTTCTGTTGCAACACAGGTGTTTTGTTTTGATCAAGCGTTTTGCCGTGCTGCTGAGTGCAGCCGTCGCCCTCACCGGCTGTGCCGGCCCCGCCCAGACCTTCGAGATCGACAACCCGGGCGCCACGCCGCTGACCCTGCGCATCGACGGCAACGAACTGCCGATCGCCGCGCACGCCTCGCGCCCGGTCAAGCTCAAGCCCGGTGAGCATCACCTGCAGACCGACCAGCTCGGCGACGTGCGCTTCATCGTCTACGCCAGCGGCAAGGGCGGGTTGATCAACCCGACCTTGGCCGAGTACGTGATCGCCAACGAGATCTACGTCACCAGCGAAGACAAGCTGCAGAACTTCGGCAGCCTGGACAAGCAGATCGAGCTGGGCGGGGTGACCTTCCAGGGGCCGTACCAGAGCACGCACGATTTGTTCATCGACAAGGCGTGGAGCTTCGGCGTCCGCGAGCCGTTCCCGGAGGTGCAGACCGTGGCCCACGTGGACGCCAGTGGCGGCCGGATCAACGCCAAGATCTTCACCGCCCCGGATTTCATCGCCTACGTCGAAGCAGGCATGGGCCAGCCCGGTGCTTACGCACGCCAGCAGCCCCGGGGCTACGTCGCGCCCACCTACGCGCTGGAATCCGCCCCGGCCGCACTGCCTGCGCTGGACCCGGCCTTCGAGGCCCATGCCGGCCCGTTGCGCGAGCTGTACACCCGCTACCTGCATGCCACCACCGCCGATGCGCAGCTGCAGCTCCAGCAGGAGGCCTTCCAGGCGCAGATGGCGTTCACCGCCGCCACCGCCAGGCTGGGCTCGGGCCTGCCCAAGGAGGCCAACGAGGGCTACAACACCTTCGTGAAGACCCGCAGCACGCTGATGGGCAGCGCGGCGCTGGTGGTCCCCTGAGCTGACTGGCGCGCCTGGCCCCGCTGCGCTACCGTCGGTTTCCAGACGACGGCGTACGGGGCTTTTCGGCGCATTCGGCTACACTTTCCCTCTTTTCTTCACGACGGTTTCCGATGAATCCGAACTACCTCGACTTCGAGCAACCCATCGCTGATCTGGAGGCGAAGATCCAGGAACTGCGCAGCGCCAGCGCCGGACCTGCGGTCAATGTCGAGGCCGAGGTCAATGCCCTGCAGGACAAGCTGCGGGTGCGCACTGCACAGATCTTCCGCAACCTGACCTCCTGGCAGGTGCTGCAGCTGGCCCGGCATCCGTCCCGCCCGTATACCGAGGACTACATCCGCATCATCTGCGATGAGTTCCAGGAACTGGCCGGCGACCGTGCCTTCGCCGACGACAAGGCGATCATCGGCGGCCTGGCCCGCATCGGTGGCCGCTCGGTGATGCTGATCGGCCATCAGAAAGGCCGCGACACCAAGGAAAAGATCAAGCGCAACTTCGGCATGCCCAAGCCGGAGGGCTACCGCAAGGCGCTGCGCCTGATGAAGATGGCCGAACGCTTCGGCCTGCCGGTGTTGACCCTGATCGACACCGCCGGCGCTTGGCCGGGCATCGATGCCGAATCGCGCGGCCAGTCCGAAGCGATCGCACGCAACCTGATGGAAATGGCCGAACTGAAGGTGCCGGTGGTCTGCACGGTGATCGGTGAAGGCGGTTCGGGCGGCGCACTGGCACTGGGTGTGGGCGACCGCACCGTGATGCTGGAGTACAGCGTGTACTCGACCATCAGCCCGGAAGGCTGCGCCTCGATCCTGTGGAAGGACCCGGCCAAGGCCAAGGACGCCGCCGAACAGCTCGGCCTGACCGCCCCGCGCCTGAAGAGCCTGGGCCTGGTCGACAAGGTCCTGCGCGAGCCGACCGGTGGCGCCCACCGCAACCCGAACCAGATGGCCAAGCGCCTCAAGGCCGTGCTGCTCAACGAGCTGGACGTGCTGGAGAAGCTGCCGGTCGATGAGCTGCTGCAGAAGCGCTACGAGCGCCTGCGCAGCTACGGGACCTACGAAGTGGCCTGATCAGGCTGCAGCGCAGACGAAAAAGCCGGACGCGCAAGCGCCCGGCTTTTTTTTCAGAACGGCTTGGCGATCACCAGCCAGACCACGCCGATGAACAGCACCAGCGGCAGTTCGTTGAACCAGCGCAGCGCGCGCGAGGACGGCAGCAGCTTGCCTTTCACCGCGCCTTTCAGCAGCCGTCCGGTCCACGAGTAATACACCAGCAGCAGCACCACCAGGCCGAGCTTGGCATGCAGCCAGCCCGCCGCACCGGGCGCGACCATGGTCGGGAAATCGGGAATTACGCGGTAGCCCAGCCACAGCACCACGCCCAGGATCAGCGCGAGGCCGAACATCATGTGGCCAAACTTGTACAGGCGCAGGCCCATCAGCTGCAGCCGCTCGGTCACCGGCAGCTGGCCGGCCGTCTCACTGAGGTTGACCAGGATCCGGGGCAGATAGAACACCGCCGCCATCCACGCCACCACGAACAACAGGTGGAAGGTCTTGACCCAGTAGTAGGACTGCATGTGCTTGCTCCGGCGGCTGGCATGGGTTGGCCGCCATTCTCGCATGCCCGGTAGAGACACCCCATGCGTGGCTGGTGCGACCCATCGCCACACCTCAACTACGCATCCGCGCGCCCACGCCGTACGATAAGCGCCGCTTTCACCCACGTGCGCATCCCCATGGACAAAACCTACGACGCCGCCTACTTCCAGCGCTGGTACCAGCCTGACCAGACCGGTGGCGCCGCACGCCTGGCGCGCAAGGTGGCGCTTGCCGTGGCCAGTGCCGAGTACTACCTGGAACGCCCGATCCGCAGCGTGCTGGATATCGGCTGTGGCGAAGGTGCCTGGCGTGCCCCGCTGCTCAAACTGCGCCCCCGCGTGCAGTACCTGGGCTTTGACAGCAGCGATTACGCCGTGCACCGCTACGGCCGCAGCCGCAACCTCCACCCGGCCAAGGTCGGCGATTTCGCCTGGCTGCGCCCGTGCGCACCGGTGGATCTGCTGATCTGCTCGGACGTAATGCATTACGTGCCCAGCCGCGAGCTGCGCCCGGCACTGGAAGGCTTTGCCGAGCTGACCGCCGGCGTGGCCTTCCTGGAGGCATTCACGGCCGAGGATGACTTCGATGGCGACCACGAAGGCTTCCAGCCACGGCCGGCGCGCTGGTACCGCAGCCAACTCAAGCGGGTCGGCTTCACCGCCTTGGGCTCGCACTGCTGGCTGTCGCCCGCACTGGCAGGTCACGCGGCTGCCTTGGAACGTGGCGCGCCCTGAGTCTCGATAACAATTGAGACAGGACCCGCATTAACGCGCCCGCGCGACGGGTGCGCTATGCTGCGCGGCAACATAAGACCATACATATTGGACGTCATGCTATATCAGCTGCATGAGTTGACCCGCAACCTGCTCGCCCCGTGGGTGCACCAGGCCCAGGCCAACGCGAAGTTCTTCGCCAATCAAGGTCATTGGTGGTCGCAGATGCCCGGCGCGGATCGCCTGGCCGCTGTGAACGAGCTGTTCCACCGCATCGGCAAGGATTACGAGAAGCCCGAATGGGGCATCAACGAAATCGACGTCGAGGGCGAGCGCGTGCCGATCGTCGTCCACGAAGAGATCAGCAAGCCGTTCTGCAAACTGCTGCGCTTCAAGCGCCACAGCAATGAAGCCGACCAGCTGCACACCATGCTCAACCAGCCGTTCGTGCTGGTGGTAGCGCCGTTGTCCGGCCACCACGCCACGCTGCTGCGCGATACCGTGCGCACCCTGTTGCGCGATCACCGCGTGTACGTGACCGACTGGGTCGATGCGCGCATGGTGCCGGGCAGCGAAGGCGAGTTCGGGCTGGATGACTACATCGCCTATGTGCAGGAATTCATCCGCCACCTCGGTGCGGACAAGCTGCACGTGATCAGCGTCTGCCAGCCGACCGTGCCGGTGCTTGCCGCCGTCTCGCTGATGGCCAGCCGTGGCGAAACCACGCCGCGGTCGCTGGTGATGATGGGTGGCCCGATCGATGCGCGCTGCAGCCCGACCGCGGTCAACAATCTGGCCACGCAGAACCCGATGTCCTGGTTCGAGAACAATGTCATCCACACCGTGCCGGCCACCTTCCCCGGCGCCGGCCGCCGCGTGTACCCCGGCTTCCTGCAGCACGCCGGGTTCCTGTCGATGAACCCGAGCCGCCACTTCAGTTCGCACTGGGATTTCTATGCCGACCTGGTCAAGGGCGACATGGAAGATGCCGACGCCCACCGTCGTTTCTACGATGAGTACAACGCGGTGCTCGACATGCCGGCCAAGTACTACCTGGACACGATCCGTGTGGTCTTCCAGGAGTTCCTGCTGCCGCGCGGCGAGTGGTACGTGCAGGGTGAACGCGTGGATCCCAGCGCGATCACCGGCACCGCACTGCTGAGCATCGAAGGCGAGCTGGACGATATCGCCGGCCTCGGCCAGACCGAAGCGGCGCAGGACCTGTGCACCGGCATTCCGGCCGCGCATCGCGAGCATTTCATCGTCGAAGGTGCCGGCCACTACGGCATTTTCAGCGGCCGCCGCTGGCGCGAAACGGTCTACCCCAAGGTGCGCGATTTCTTCGCGGCCCATGCGCAGACCGTGGCCAGCAAGCCGAAAAAAGCCGCGAAGATCGCGAGCAACGTGACGCCGTTGCGCCGTAAAGCGGGCTGACGACCGGTTGGCGCGAGCCCCCGGCCAGGGGGCTTACGCTATGGGCAGTGGCGGCCGCTGGCCGGCTGCGCCTTCATCCAGCAGCTTGGGGAGC
>NZ_JBHFHW010000027.1:19354-24252 GCF_057333975.1 Stenotrophomonas sp. AGC87 | reverse complement strand
CCCCCCCCCCCCCCCCCCCCCCCCCCCCCCCCCCCACTACCGGATCCTCGGGTTCCGACCTGTGGCCGAACGTTACAGCCGCACCAGCAGATGCTTGGCCATCATCCCGTGCAGGTGACCGATGCCGCGGGCCAGGTGCAGCGTCGCGAACAGCAGCAGTACGCCGATGATCGCCAGCAGCGGTGTGACCCAGATCGGCAGCATCTGGATGCCGTCGATGTGGATACCCACGTAGTCACTGGAGAACAGCGCCGCCACCGGTGCCCAGATGAAGCCGATCGAGGTCGACAACAGCGTGGTGGCGATCGTGAAGTAGACGATGCCCAGCGGCAGCATCAACACGAAGTACAGCAGGGTCAGCCAGGTGCGGCCATCAGTGAACATGTCGCCGATGCGCTGCAGCCAGCTGCGGCTGCGGTCGGAATACGTCGGCCGGCGCGGCATGCGCTCGCCGAGCAGGGCTTCGACCAATCGCCCTTCCAGCAGCGACAGACCGCGCACCGAACCGAAGAACAGCACCGCCACCGGAATGCCGATGATCAGCACCATCAGGCCCAGCGACAGCGACAGACCGGTGACCACCCAGGTGAAGAAGAACGTACCGGTGGCCAGCGACAGGAGCATGTAGAACAGCGCGCCATAGGTGCGTGCCTCCAGGGCGACGCCGAAGAAGCGGGCCAAGGCCGAGCGTGGCTTGGGCGGCGCCTGCGGCGGTGGTACCGAGGCGATGCCGGGGCGGGTGGCCGCTGCACGTCGGATCGGTGCAGCACCCGCGCTGGGCGTGCGCAGCGCACGGTTCACGGTGATTTCCGTTTCGCGGTAGATCTCGGCCACTTCTTCCGGCGCACCGTAGCTGCCGGCTACATCGGCGATCACCTCGGCCTCGCTGCGGCCCGGCTGGGCGGCCAGCTCCGAGCGCAGGTATTCCTCGGCGTCGTACAGGGCGTCCTGCACCATCGCCGGATCGGCGTCGTGCAGCGCCGCACGCAGCTGTGCCAAGTACGCCGGGATGGTGGTCGGCAAGGCCCGACCGGCCACGGATTCGATGTTCATGCGGTTACCCCTTCCAGGACAGAATCGACGGAATCACGGGTGGCACGCCACGCGGCGGTCCATTGACTGAGCACTTCACGCCCCGTGTCATTGATGCGGTAGTAGCGACGCGGCGGACCCGCCACCGAGGGTTCAACATGGCTTTCCAGCAACCCGGCCCCTTCCAGGTTGCGCAGCACCGGGTACAGCGCGCTCTGCTTGCCGCTCAGCACGCCCTCGCCGACCCGCTCCAGCTCCTTGGCGATCAGGTAGCCATACAGCGGCTCACCGGCCTTGGCCAACACCGCCAGCAAGGCCAGGGAGACCGTGCCGGAGCTGAGCTCTTTCTGGAATTTCTTGAGGTGGACCTCGTGGTCGCTCATGACGGTCTCCGCTAGCGTGGAGTCCACACTAGTCCGAAGTTCGCTATAGCGGATGTGTCGTTAGTCACCGTGCCGCAGGACATCCCCTGACTGGCCGTAGCCGGTGCGCTTCGCGCACAATCGGGCACTACCTTCCTGAACGGGTCTGCCATGTCGCCACGTCGTCCTGCCCTGCTCACCCTTGCCCTGGCCTGCCTGCTTCCCACCCTGGCCAGCGCGGCCACGCCTTACCGCAGCCCGCAGCAGATCCTGGACGCATCGCCTGACAGCGACTGGCGCACGCCCGACCCGGCCAACCTGCTGTACATGAACCTGCCCGCCGGCCGCGTCATCATCGAACTGGCCCCGGCGTTCGCGCCGCAGCACGTGGGCAACATCCAGACATTGGCCCACGAGCACTTCTGGGATGGCGAGAGTATCTACCGCGCGCAGGACAATTTCGTGGTGCAGTTCGGCGATGCCGATGCGGACGATGCCGCCAAGGCAAAGCCGCTCGGCAGCGCCAAGCGCACGCTCCCGGCCGAGTTCCAGCGCGACAGCAAGGGGCTGAAGGTGAGCCTCCTGCCCGACCATGACGGCTGGGCCGACCAGACCGGCTTCGTCGACGGCTTCCCGGTGGGCCAGGATCGCAAGGACGGCAAGACCTGGCTGGCGCATTGCTACGGTGCACTGGGCGCCGGCCGCAGCAACGAGGAAGACAGCAGCATCGGCGCCGAGCTGTACGTGGTGACCGGGCAGTCGCCGCGTCAGCTGGACCGCAACATCACCGTGGTCGGCCGCGTGCTGCAGGGCATGGAGCTGCTCAGCGCGCTGCCACGTGGCCCGGCCCCGATGGGCTTCTACGCCGATCCGGCGCAGCGTACGGCGATCCAGTCGATCCAGCGTGCCAGCGATGTACCGGCTGCGCAGCGACCCAAGCTGCAGGTGCTGCGCACCGACTCCAGGACCTTTGCCGATGCGACCGAAGCACGCCGCAACCGCGTCGATGATTTCTACAAACGCCCGGCCGGCCACATCGACCTGTGCAACATCCCGGTGCCGGTGCGGTAAGGCCGCTGGCCGGCTGATCGCCTCCGCAGAAGCGATCTCTATCGCTTCTGCGACACCGCCACGCTGCCAAGAATCAACACGCCCGCCACGACCATCGTCCCGGTCACCGGTTCGCCCAGGAACAACCACGCAAACAGCGCGCCGAACATCGGCACCAGATAGGTCACGGTCGAAGCACGGGCCGGACCGATGCGGGCGATCAGGCGGTAGAACATCAGGAATGCCAGGCCGGTGCAGACCACGCCCAGCGCGATCGCGCAGGCCCAGGACAGCATCGGGATCGGGGCGGTCGGCCAATGGGTCAGCGCCATCGGCAGCAGCAGGATCGCCGCGCAGCCGAGCGTGGCACCGGCCGACGCCGCCGGTGGCAGGCCGGTCATGTGGCGCTTCACCAGATTGACGCCCAGCCCATACAACAGCGCGGCCAGGGCACCGGCCATCACCGCCGCACCGATGCTCAGACCGGACACTTTGGCCATGGCCAGCACCACCACGCCGGCGAAGCCGACCAGCAGGGCGATCGCGCGGCGCATGCCGATCTTTTCGCCGAAGAACAGGAACGCGATCAGTGCGGCGAACAGCACGGTCATCGCATTGCAGATCGCACCGATCGCGGCCGGGGCGCGTTGTGCGGCCCAAGCGAACAGCACGAACGGGATGGCCGAGTTGATCAGGCCGATCGGGGCCAGCCACAACCAGCGGCGCGCCGGGAACTGCGCGCGCGCCTGCCACAGGAACGGCAGCAGCACGAGCGCGCCGAGCAGCAGGCGCACCTCCACCAGCGCATACGGCCCGAAGGCCGGCACGGCCACGCGCATGAACAGGAACGAGCAGCCCCAGATCGCACCGAGCACGGTCAGTTCCAGCGGCGTGCGCCAATCGCGCGCCACCGTAGCGGCGGCCAGCGGCGCCCCGCTCACGGCCGGCCTCCGGAGCAAGGCAGACGCGCGGGACAAACGGTCAGGGGCGGCAACATGCGCGTGAATCCGGGGGGGGAAGGACGACAGCATCCGCCTGCCGTCAGGCACTCACAAGCGCGTAGTATCCGTGCAAGCCACAAGTATGATTTGGGTCTCGACCATGATCCTTCGCCCTGCCCTGCTGCCCGCGCTGGGGGTGTTCGCGGTTGCCGCACGCCACCAGAACTTCGCCCACGCCGCCCAGGAGCTGCACCTTACCGCCAGTGCGGTCAGCCACCATGTGCGGCGGCTGGAAGACCTGCTTGGAACCATCCTGTTCCAGCGCCATGCGCGCGGCGTGCGGCTGACCGCCGAAGGCCGCCAGCTGGCCGACGCGGCGGCGGCCGCACTCAGTGACCTCAACGCAGTGGCCGGCAACCTGCATCCGCAGGCGGACATCGTGCCGCTGCGGGTCACCACCATCCGCTCGCTGTCGTACTGCTGGCTGATTCCGCGGTTGCCGCGCTTCACCCAACAGCATCCGCGCATGCGTATCGAGCTGCAGACCAGCACCGAGCTGGTCCGTTTTGATGAAACGGGTCCGGAACTGGGCATCCGCTACGGCCTTGGCCAGTGGCCGGGCATGACCGCGCATCACCTGATGGACGATGAACTCTGCCCGGTGGCCTCACCTTCCCTGGCGGGCGTCTCGATGCTGCGCGAACCGGCACAGATCGCCACCTTGCCGCTGCTCAGCGACATGTCGCCGCAGGGTTGGCGCGATTGGTTCCGGGCGGCGGGTGTGCGCGGGCTGGACCTGCCCTCGCTGCACACCTTCAGCGACAGCAGCGATGCGATGCGCGCCGCGGTCTACGGCATCGGCGCAGTGCTGGCACGCAAGCACATCGCCCAGCCCTACCTGCAGCGCTATGAGCTGGTGCGCCTGCCCGGCCCCGCACTCAAGGCGCGCTACGCCTACTACGTGGTCCACGCCGAACACCGCCCGCTCAGCCCGACCGCGCAGGCGTTCATGGACTGGCTCAAGCGCGAAGCACTGGATGAGCGCACCCCGCTGCCCGCACTGCCCGATGAACTGCTGGGCCTGCCGCCTGCGGACCGCACGCACGACTGAACCGGACGCCACGACCCGGCGCGCATCCTCACCCGACCTTTTCCGCGTGCTGGCTAGGCTGGAGTTCCTTTCCCCGAGGACCCGCCCATGGCCCTGTTGCGACTGCGAATCACCGGCACCGAAGACGATGCACGTGCCATCACCGACCTGCTGCAGAGCATCGAGGGGATCGAACACGTCGAGGAAACCGACGACCTGATGCCGCACATGGACGACGACGATTCCAGCTCGGCCGGCCTGTCCGATGACATCGGCCCGGGCACGCACGAACTGGAAGTGGAAGTAGGCAACGCACTCGGCGCCCAGCGCGTGCGTGACGCCGTGCAGGAACTGGCGCTGGAACTGGATGTCTTCGTGGAATACGAGCAGGACGAAGGCTGAGTCAACGGCCGTGGGGGGGGG
>NZ_JBHFHW010000027.1:0-19319 GCF_057333975.1 Stenotrophomonas sp. AGC87 | reverse complement strand
GCGCATCTGCGCGCGGCACGGCAGGCACGGTCAGCGTGCGGCCGCGGCGGCCTTGCGCCGCTTGCGACGGCGCCACAGCGCCACGACCACGGCACCGACCGCCCAGACCACCACGCCGACCGGCAGCAGCGCGGCGACCGCGCGGATCACGAAGGCGATGCTGGTGGTGAAGATCGAGCCGAACTCGCTGAACGCTTTGCCGATCTCGCTGCGGCTGCGCTGCCCGGCCGGGCCTTCGAAGTGCATCGTCACCAGCTGGGTGTCGATCCGCCGGCGTTGCTGTGCCGCGTCCTTGTTAGCCTGCTCCAGCCCCGCCTCGATCTCCGCCATGCGCTGCGAGACCGCCAACAGATCGGCGACCTTCATGTCACTGCGCTGCTGATACGCCTGCAGCTGCGCGTGTTCTTTCTGCAACCGCGTCTGGGTCAGCGCGGTATCGGCTACCTGCTGGGCCAGATCTTCGGCATGCGTGTTGCGCGAGGCCACATCGCCGCCTTCACCGGCCAGGGCGATGATCGGTTCCACGCCCTTGGGCGCGATGCGCACGCGGATCGAGCCGGAGCGGGTCTCACCGCCCTCCTCGCCGACCTGCAACACGGCGCAGTCGCCAAACCGGTTGCTCTGGCAGGCCTCGGAGACGGCCTTGACCCGCTCACTGATGCGCTTGGCATCGAGCTGGATGCGGATGTCGTGTTCATACGCCAGGAACGCGCCTTCCGGTGAGGCCACGGCCCCGGCGGCCGCATCGGCGGCGTAGTTCGGCCCGCTGCGGCCACAGGCCACCAGGCCCAACAACAGCATCCCTGCCAGCCCGGCGCGGGCTCGTCCTGTCCATCCAGTCACAGTGCGACTCCAGTCAATGCGGTGATCTTCACGGCGCATGGTAATCCAATGGCACGGGGACAACGGGGGCCATCGGCCCTATGCTCGGGGATTGTCCCCAGTACAGGAACACCGATGCGCCAGCATCTGCTTGCCCTCGCCCTGATCGCCGCCCTTGGTGGCTGCCAGCAGGCCGACTCCCCAACGCCCACCAGCGGCACCGAAGCGGCCACCCCGGCTGGCGATGCCGCGGTCGATGCGGCCTTCGCCGACCTGTCCAAGCGCGCCCTGGACACCTGGATGCAGCTCTCCCCGATCAGCGCCACGCAGATCGGCGATCACCGCTACGACAGCGAGATCGATGACCTGAGCGCGGCCGGCCAGCAGAAGGTGCTGAGCGCATACAAGGCACTGCTGGGCGATCTGGACAAGATCGACGTCAGCAAGCTCTCGCGCGAGAACCAGGTGGACGCGGCGATCCTGCGCAACCAGCTGCAGTCCGAAGTCTGGACCGCCGAAGTACTGCAGTCGCCCAAGTGGGACCCGCAGATGTACAACGGCATGGCCGGCAGCGCACTGTACGGCTTGATGGCGCGTGAGTTCGCCCCGCTGCCCGACCGCCTGAAGTCGGCGACCGCGCGCATGGAGAAGCTGCCGCAGATCTTCGCCCAGGCCCGCGAAAACCTGGACCCGGCCCGCGTGCCGAAGATCCATGCCGAAACCGTGGCCAAGCAGAACCGCGGCATCCTGAGCATCGTCGATACCTTCATCACCCCGCACATCGGTGAGTTGCCGGCCGAAGACGGCAAGCGCCTGCAGGCTGCGATCGAGGGCCTGAAGAAGGCCGTCGACGAACAGCAGACCTGGCTGGACAAGACTCTGGTGCCGAACGCCAAGGGTGACTTCCGCATCGGTGCGGAGCTGTACGACCAGAAGCTGAAGTTCGCGCTGAACTCCTCGCTCTCGCGCGCCGAGATCGGCGAGCGCGCGCGTGCCGAACTCAAGCGCGTGCGCCAGGACATGTACGGCATCGCGCAGACCGTGCTCAAGGACAAGCCAGGCGCCCCGGCGCTGCCGGCCAACCCGAGCGATGAGCAGCAGCAGGCCGCGATCGAAGCCGCGCTGGAGCTGGCCTATGCCGACAAGCCGGCCCGCGACAAGGTCGTTGAAGACGCCAAGGCCGCGCTGGAGCAGTCCACCGAATTCGTGCGCAAGCATGACCTGATGACCCTGCCCGATTCGCCGGTCGACATCATCCTGATGCCGGAATTCCAGCGTGGCGTGGCCGTGGCCTACTGCGATTCGCCGGGCCCGCTCGACAAGAACCTGAAGACCTTCTATGCGGTCTCGCCGATCCCGGACGACTGGACGGACAAGCAGGTTGATTCGTTCCTGCGCGAATACAACAGCCGCATGATCCACCTGCTGAGCATCCACGAGGGCACCCCGGGCCATTACCTGGAAGGTTGGCACTCGGGCAAGTTCCCCTCCACGCTGCGCGCGGTGCTGCGTTCGGGCCTGTTTGCCGAAGGCTGGGCGGTCTACACCGAGCGCATGATGCAGGAGCAGGGTTACCTGGACAACGATCCGCTCTTCCACCTGGTGCAGCTGAAGTTCTACCTGCGCACCATCTCCAACGCGATCCTGGATCAGGGCGTGCACGTGGACAACTGGACGCGTGAGCAGGCGATGCACCTGATGACCCACGATGCCTTCCAGCAGGAAAGCGAAGCGTCGGGCAAGTGGGTGCGTGCGCAGCTGACCTCCGCGCAGCTGCCGACCTACTTCGTCGGCGCGCAGGAACACTTCGATACCCGCAAGGCCGTGCAGGACAAGCAGGGCGCGAAGTTCAACCTGAAGGCCTACCACGACCAGATGCTGTCCTACGGCGCCCCGCCGGTGCGCTTCGCGCGCCAGCTGATGCTGGATCAGCCGATCGAGTAAGCACGGCCTCGTTCCTCGTCAGACAGGCAAACGGCCCGGGGTGACCCGGGCCGTTCTCTTTTCTGCGGGGCGGGCATGACGCGCCTTACGCGTCGGCAGCCACGAAGCCCCCGGTCTGCCGCGCCCACAGCCGCGCATACAACCCACCGGCCGCGATCAGCTCGGTGTGCGTGCCGGTTTCCACGATGCGGCCCTGATCCATCACCACCAGCCGGTCCATGCGCGCGATGGTGGACAGGCGGTGCGCGATCGCGATCACCGTCTTGCCGGTCATCAATTCATCCAGGTTGTCCTGGATCGCCGCTTCCACTTCCGAATCCAGCGCCGATGTTGCTTCGTCCAGCACCAGGATCGGGGCATCCTTGAGCAGCACCCGCGCGATCGCGATGCGCTGGCGTTGGCCACCGGACAGCTTCACCCCGCGCTCGCCGACATGCGCATCGTAACCACGGCGCCCTTCCCCATCGACCAGCGTATCGATGAAGGCCGAGGCGCGTGCTTTGGCCACGGCGGCATGCAGCTGCTCCTCGGTTGCATCCGGACGCCCGTACAGCAGGTTGTCGCGGATCGAGCGGTGCAGCAGCGAGGTGTCCTGGGTGACCACGCCGATCTGCCGGCGCAGGCTTTCCTGGGTGACCCCGGCGATGTCCTGGCCGTCGATGCGGATCTGCCCGCTTTCCAGGTCGTACAGCCGCAGCAGCACGTTGACCAGGGTCGACTTGCCGGCACCCGAGGGACCCACCAGGCCGATCTTCTCACCGGGCTTCACCTGCAGGTCCAACCCGGCGATCACGCCACCGCGTTTGCCGTAATGGAAATGGATGTGATCGAAATGCACGCCGCCCTGGCTGACCACCAACGGCACGGCATCGGTACGGTCCTGCACCGTCAGCGGCTGGGAGATGGTGGTGATGCCATCCTGCACCGTGCCGATATCTTCGAAGATGCCGTTGATGGTCCACATGATCCAGCCGGACATGTTGTGGATGCGGATCACCAGGCCGGTGGCCAGCGTGATCGCACCGACGGTGATGTGGCCGCCGTTCCACAGCCACAGCGCCAGGCCGCAGGTGCCCACGATCAGGAAGCCGTTGACGATGGCGATGGTGACTTCCAGCCCGGTGGTGACCCGGGTCTGGCCGCGGTGTTTGGTGGCCAGTTCGTCGATTGCCTCGGCCACGTAGGCCTGCTCGCGCCCGCCATGGGCGAACAGCTTCAGCGTGGGCACGTTGGTGTAACCATCCACGATGCGGCCCATTGCTTTGGAGCGTGCTTCGGAGGCGATCCACGCGCGCTCTTTGGCCCGCGGCACGAAGTACCACATGATCACCGCGTAACCGGCCATCCACAGCCCCAGCGGGATCATCAGCCGCCAGTCTGCCTGCGCGAACAGGTACAGCGCAGTGCCGGTGTAGACGATGATGTACCAGAGCGAATCGACCATCTGCACGGCGGACTCGCGCAGCGAGGTGCCGGTCTGCATGACCCGGTTGGCCATGCTGCCGGCGAAATCGTTCTGGAAGAAGCTCAGGCTCTGCCGCACCACATAGTTGTGCATCAACCAGCGCGAGCGGTTGCTCAGCCCCGGCACGATCGCCTGGTTCACCAGCAGGCTGTGCAACGACACCAGCAGCGGCCGCGCGATCAGGGTGATGCCGGCCATCCACATCAATGTGTTGGCATGCCGCGCAAAGAAACCACTGCCAGGCTGCTCGGCGACCATGTCCACGATGCGGCCAAGGAAGTCGAACATCGCCACTTCGACCAGCGCCAACAGCAGGCCCGCAATCAGCGTGGCCAGCAACACCGGCCACACCGGGCGCAGGTAGTGGATATAGAACGGCACCACCTTGCGCGGTGGCATGCGCGCATCGATCGGCGGGAAAACCGGAATCAGCGATTCGAACCAGCGGAACATCGCAGTGCACCGAAAACAAAACAGGCCGCGATTATCCCACCGCGGCCTGCTGTTTTACTCTCACCTCCATCACACGCCGGCGACGGGGTTCAGCCCTTGGCCTCCGGCGCGATCGGTGTCAGCAGCAGGTCCTGGAAATCGAAACTGAAATCGGTCAGCGAGGACGCCGCCTGCAGGCGGACCTCACGGACCTTGCCGTCCGGATCGAGACTGAAGTTCACGAAGGCATCGGCGTTGAGTGACCGGTCGTCCCAGCGCACCAGGAAGGTATCGTGCTGCCAATGCTCCAGCGTGCCGATCAACTGCGCGGTCTTGCCGAAGCGCAGGCGCAGCTTGCCGCCCTGCTGCTCAACGAATACATCGCCGTACCACGCGTCGCGGTAGCCCCCTGTGTAGCGCGCCAGCGGCAGCGACGGCTTGGATCCCGCATCACGTGCGGCCTGGTGCTTGGCCCAGCCCTCGTCCGCCTTTTCCTGCGATTTGGCCACGGCGGCCGCATAGGCGGCGACCCAGTCGGTGGCCGGTGCCTGCAGATAGGCATCCAGCGCTTCCATCGTGATCGCGTTGAAGGCCGCGCCCACTTCCTGGTTGGTGAGCACCACGATGCCCAGCTTGTGCTCCGGCACCAGGGTCACGCGCGAGACCATGCCCGGCCAGCCGCCGGTATGCCAGACCAGTTTCTGGCCCCGGTAATCGCTCAGGCTCCAGCCCTCACCATAGCCGGCGAAGTTCGGCCGTGCCGCCGCCAGCTGCGGCACGCTCGGTTCGGGCACGACCTGAGGCGTAATCATCTGCCACATCGCCTGCTGGGTCTTGGCGGTGAACAGCGGCTGCCCGTTCTCCAGCGTGCCCTGGGCCAGCTGCACGTTCATCCAGCGTGCCATGTCGTGCACGCTGGAATAAATGCCGCCGGCGCCGGCATTGTTGGACCAGGTCAGCGGCGCGACGGTGCGCAACTGGCTGAAATCGTACTTGGCGTGACCGACCGCGGCGTTGTCGCCAGGCTGGAGGTGATCGGCGTTGTAGCGGGTGCCTTGCATGCCCACCGGGGTGAAGATGTGCTGCTGCAGGAAGTCCGCATAGGTCTGCCCGGATACCTGTTCGATCACCTGCTGGGCGACCGCGTAGAGAATGTTGTCGTAGGCATAGCGATCACGGAAGCCAGCCTTCAACGGCACCTTGCCCAGCCGCTGCACCACCTCTTTGTTGCTGTAGGAGGTGGTCGGCCAGAACAGCAGGTCGCCCGCCCCCAGGCTCAGGCCACTACGGTGCGACAGCAGATCGCGGATGCGCATTTCGCCGGTTACGTACGGATCGGACATGCGGAAGCCGGGCAGATGATCGATCACGCGATCGTCCATCTTCAGCTTGCCCTGCTCGGCCAGCAGATTCAGCGAAGTGGCGGTGAACGCCTTGGTATTGGAGGCGATCGCGAACAGCGTATCGGCCTGGACCGGGTCCGGCTTGCCCAGCTCGCGCACCCCGTAGCCGCGCTCCATCACTACCTTGCCATCCTTGACCACCGCCACGGCGATGCCGGGGATGTCGAACTCGGTGCGGGCGCGTTCGATGGTGGCGTCCAGCCGCTGCAGTTCGGCCGGCACGGCGGCCGATGCCAAGGGTGCGCATGCGAGCAGCACGGCGCCTCCGATCCAGGATGTATTCAAGCAGTGTCTCCGGTTGCGTGTGGCGGGGGCGTCGAGGGTGTCGATGCCCCGGTTTCGCACGATGGTAACGCGGCCCGGATCAGGCTCGCCTGTGCCAGAAGGAGGCCCGCCATGACCGCGCCCGCCGAGACCACCGCCACGATCATTCCCTGCCTGCGCTACCGCGATGCACACGCCGCGATTGCGTGGCTGCAGCGTGCATTCGGCTTCCAGAAACAGGCGGTGTATGCCGATGGCGATATCGTCCACCATGCCCAGCTGGTCTACGGCAACGGCATGATCATGCTGGGCTCGGCCGACAACGCCAGCGAGTGGGGCCGCTACAGCGTCCACCCCGACGAGGTCGGCGGTCGGCAGACCCAGAGCGCCTGTGTGATCGTGGCCGATCCGGATGCGCACCATGCGCGCGCCGTCGCCGCCGGCGCGCAGATCGTGATCGACATCGCCGACCAGCCGTACGGCGGCCGCGGCTATGCCTGCCGCGATCTGGAAGGTTACCTGTGGTGGTTCGGCAGCTACGACCCGTGGGCCGACCATGCGGGCGGCGCATGAGCACACCACCCGGCACCATCCGCACCGGCATCGGCGGCTGGGTCTTCCCGGCATGGCGCGGCGGCACGTTCTATCCGGCCGGGCTGCCGCAACGCGAAGAACTGGCCTACGCCAGCCAACAGCTGGGCTGCATCGAGATCAACAGCACGTTCTACCGTGCGCAGAAGCCGGCCATCTATGCCCAGTGGCGCGAGCAGACGCCCGAAGGCTTCCGCTTCTCGGCCAAGGCGCCGCGCACGATCACCCAGACCCATGACCTGACCACGGTAGGCGAACGTGCCGAGCGTTTCATCGATGGCATCCGCGTCCTGGAGGACCGGCTGGGGCCATTGATCTGGCAGTTCGGCGACAGCCATCCCGCCGGTGCGGCCGAATTCGAGCAGTTCTTGGGCATGCTCCCGCGCAGGATCGACGGTCGCCTTCTGCAGCATGCACTGGAGGTACGCAACCCGGCCGCATGGACGCCGGCGCTGTTGGCCGCTGCCCGCGCCCACGGTGCAGCGCTGGTATTCAGTGGCTCGGATGAGTACCCCAGTTTCGCCGACCCGACGGCGGGGTTCACCTATGCGCGGCTGATGCGCTCACGCGCCAATCTGCGCGCCGGCTACCCGGCCAGGGCCATGGAGCAATGGTGCCTGCGTGCGATGCGCTGGGCCCGCGGCGAAGACAATCCGGACCTTCCCCACCTTGCTGCCGAACTCCCAACGCAGCCACCGCGCGAGGTGTATGTGCTGTTCATCGGTGCGGCCAAACAGCGCAACCCGGGCGCGGCGATGGCCCTGCGCGATCAGCTGCAGCTGCTTGGCGGCAGCTGATGCGTCAGCGGTTGCGGCGGCGCGCCGCCAAGGCGCCATCCAGCCACCACAGCAGCGCACCGCACACCACGAATACCACCGCCACGGACAGCGCATTGCGCGCGACCACCGCGATGCCCAGCGCGCCCAGGTCCAGGAAGGGATACGGGTACTGCCCACTGAGCCGCCCGACCAGCAGGGCCCAGCCGAGGTAGACCGTCGGGAACGCCAGTGTGCTGAGCAACCCACGCCGATGCAGGCCGCCATGCGGTCCGGCCAGCCAGCCAAGCAGATACAGCACCGGCACCCCGTAATGCAGACCGGTATCGGCCCACCACTGTGCGCCCTGGGGATGCCATAACGGGCGCAGGATGATGACGTAGATCAACCCGGTGATGCCGATGAACAGCGCCACGGCCGCGCGCGGGACCGGGCCGGCCAGCCCTTCACGGCGGCCGCGGGCCAATGCCAGGCAGACCGCGGCGACGCCGATGTTGCTCAGGATGGTGAAGTAGCCCAGGTAGCGCAGCGTCGCGTCCGCAGCACCCAGGCCCGGTGTGCGCAGCAGCAGGTGGTACTGCAGCAGCAGTGCCGCCACGGCGATCGCTGCGGTGAAGCCGGCCAGGGCACGCAGGGCGTGCGGCAGTTCGGTGGGGACAGAGGCGATAGGCAGGTGCGTCATCGCCGCAGAATGCCATGACCTCGCGCTGGATCGCGCGGAGGGCATCCTTCGCGGCGCGGCTTGTCGCACAATAGCCGGATGCCGATGACCGATACCCGCAGAGCCCTGCTGCAAATCCATTTCTGTGTGCTGCTGTGGGGCGTCACCGCCATCCTTGGCAAGCTGATCACCCTGCCCGCGCTGCCGCTGGTGTGGTGGCGCATGTTGCTGGTGGTGGCGATGCTGGCCTTGGTGCCGCGCGTGTGGCGCGGGCTGCGCCAGCTGTCCCCGCGATTGGTGGCCGGCTACTGCGGTGTTGGCGCGCTGGTCGCGCTGCACTGGCTCACGTTCTATGGCGCGGTGAAGCTGGCCAATGCCTCGGTGGCGGCGACCTGCATCGCGCTGGCGCCGGTGTTCACCGCGGTGATCGAACCGTGGGTGGCCAAGCGCCCCTTCCAGTTCCGTGAGCTGGCCTTCGGGATCCTGGTCCTGCCGGGCGTCGCGCTGGTGGTGGGCGGGGTGCCCGACGGCATGCGCCTGGGCGTTCTGATCGGCGCGCTGTCGGCGCTGCTGGTGGCAATCTTCGGCTCACTCAACAAGCGCCTGGTCAGCCATGCCGACCCGCTCACCGTGACCGCGCTGGAACTCGGCGCGGGCACGCTCACCCTGACCCTGCTGGCGCCGGTACTGCCCTTCCTGCTGCCCGCCCTGGCCAGCGACCTGTGGGTGATCCCGGACCTGCACGACGGCCTGCTGCTGTTGGCGCTGGCCGGGCTGTGCACGCTGCTGCCGTTCGCGCTCGCGCTGGTCGCCCTGCGCCACATCAGCGCCTACACCTCGCAGCTGGTGACCAATCTTGAGCCGGTCTACGCGATCCTGCTGGCGATGGTGCTGCTCAGCGAGCAACGCGAACTGACCCCGCTGTTCTATGCCGGCGTGGCGATCATCGTCGGGGCGGTGTTCCTGCACCCGCTGCTCAACCGCCGGCGGAAGGTGCAGCACCCGGAACTGATGGCGACGTCCGAGGCACGCAACATCGCCGATTGAGCGGGCGTACCGCACAGCGCGGTAGCGATCGTGACCAGATCATCGAAGGACCGCTCGCGCGGCGTATCCAGGATCTGATGCCGCTGCAGCGCCAGCAGGCGCTGTGCTTCGTTGTCCGGCTTGGACGGCTGGATCATCGTGGCAGGGGTACGGCGTCACGGCGTGACGCACAGCATCACCAGTCCAGCTGTTTGGGCAGCAGGCCTTTGAGCTCGGCATCGGTGAGGTTGCGCCACTGCCCCGGCTTGAGCGCACCGAGTTTGATGTTGTCGATGCGCACGCGGCGCAGCTGGGTGACCCGGAAGCCGAACGCGGCCGCCATCAGGCGGATCTGCCGGTTCAAGCCCTGCTGCAGCGTGATCCGGAACCCGAACTTGGCCAGCTTGCTGGTCCGGCACGGCAGCGTGACCTCATCGCGGATGCGCACGCCGCGGGCCATGCCACGCAGGAACTCATCGGTGACGGCCTTGTTGACCGCGACCATGTATTCCTTCTGGTGCCCGTTCTCGGCGCGCAGGATCTGGTTGACGATGTTGCCGTTGCTGGTCAGCAGGATCAGGCCTTCGGAATCCTTGTCCAGGCGGCCGATCGGGAAGATGCGCTGTTCGTGGCCGACGAACTCCACGATGTTGCCCTTGACCGAACTTTCGGTGGTGCAGGTGATGCCCACCGGCTTGTTCAGCGCGATATAGACATGCTTGCGGCCGCCGGCCTTCTTCGCCTCGCGCGCGCGCAGCGGCTGGCCGTCGACCAGCACCACGTCCTGTTCGCCCACCACCGCACCGGTACCGGCCGGATGGCCATTGACGGTGACGCGGCGTTCGCCGATCAGGCGGTCGGCTTCGCGCCGGGAACAGAAGCCGGTGTCGGCGATATGCTTGTTGAGTCGGGTTGTCATCGGCCCATTATCGGGCAAAAGGCGGCCGCTGCTGCGTTTTTCCGCGTGCCGGCGGTTCAGGCCGGCAGCGGATCGCCGGCGGTCGTGGTGCGCTCGCCGTCATGGATCTGGTTGCGACCGTTGCGCTTGGCGCAATACATGGCGTGGTCGGCCCGGCGCAGCAGCCCGGCCAGGTCGTCGCTGCCCGGCTTGAGTACGGCCAGGCCAATGCTGGCCGAGACCGTCAGACCGGGAATGCCGAGTGTCTGGGTGACGGCCGCCACCTGCTGGCGCACCGTCTCCAGCCGCGCCACCGCGGCGGCATGACCGGCGCCGGGCAGCAGCACCAGGAATTCTTCACCGCCCATCCGGATCACATCGTCGTGATTGCGCACCGACCCACGCAGCGCGCGCGCCACCGCGACCAGGACCTGATCGCCGGCTTCGTGGCCGAACTGATCGTTGATGTCCTTGAACAGATCGATATCCAGGAAGCCGATCGCCAGTGCATGCGGTTCCTGGCGCGCCCGTTCCAGGTATTCGGCGAGCAGGCGCAGACCGGCGCGGCGATTGGGCAGGCCGGTCAGCATGTCGGTATCGGCGAGCTGGCGCATCTCATCGCGCTGGCGGCGCAGCCGGCCCAGCCGCAGGTTCAGGGCATAGGCGGCCATCATCAGGAACCAGGTCGCCGACAGCTGCAATGCTTCGATCCGATACGCCACCAGCCACTGCGCATCCAGCGCATCGGCCCCGATCATGATCCACCAGGGGGCCAACGCGGCCAGCCCCGGCAGTGCATGCGCATCGCGCTGCCACAGCCCCCACAGGCCTGCGCCGAGACACAGCGTGCAGACCCCCAGGAAACTCCACTCCAGCACGAGCGCCACGATGCCCAGCCCGGCCAGCCCCCACAGCGGCACGCTCAGGCCGAGCGCGATCAGCCCCCAGAGCACGAGGTGCTGCGCCGGGCGCGAGCGTGGCCACCGCCGGTCGCCGCCACTGAGCCGCCACAGGATCGGCAGCAGCAGCGCCTGGCTGAAGGCGGTGAGTGCGATCAGCCACCAGGAGGCACGGTCCTGCACCGGCAGCCACGGCTCGGGATAGCCACTCAGCCCGCCGAGGACCGCCTGCCAGAGCACGAACACCAGACAGGCGCCGACATACACCAGGAACGAGCGGTCGCGGGTGGTGGCCCAGCCCATCAGCGCCGACAGCGCCAGGGCGATCGCCACCGCGATGCAGGCCGCGCGCATCAGCAACCGGGCGGTGTCGTTCTGCTGCACCGGGCTGGGCGCGCCGAGCTGGATGGTCGGCACCCAACGGTCCTTCAGCGGGCGGCTCCAGGACACCACGATCGGTTCGTGATCGCCGGCCTCGGGCACCACCACCAGCCCGACCCCCGCCCGGAAGCGCGAATCGCGGGTCCGCGCATCGTGCATGCTGCCGCAGATCTCGCGGTCGCCATGGCTGATGCGGACCTCGCCGGTGAGCACGCCGAACACATCCACGGCCTGGGGCTTGCCCGACCAGCCGGCGGCCGGCGCCGGAATCGACAGCACTTCCTGGTGGCGTGCCAGCACATCCGGCGTACAGGCGCGCTGCGGCGTCACCTCATCGGTGGCCCCACCCAGCAACAGGAAATCCTGCCCCACGCGCGGCGCGGCCTGCAGGCTCCAGGGCAACAGCCACAGCAGCAGCGCAAGCGCCATCCACCCGATTGAATACCCGCCCCCGTTGCTCACACCTGCGCCCTGCCCGCCCGTGTTCGTCCGCGCACACCGTGTCCGCAACCGTCGGCGGCGATTATCGCATCATGGCATGCCCCGCCAGGCCTCGGACGCGCGCCCCGCGCCTACCGGCCGTATCGCCAACTGCGTCATCCTTTCCAGCGGAATCGGCCGTTCGATCGCATACCCCTGCAGGCCCTCCACGCCCATCTGCGCCAGCTGATCGGCGACCACCGCCGATTCCACCCATTCGGCCACCACCATCATGTGCAGCTCGCGGCCGACCTCGGTGATCGCCCGCACGGCGGCACGGTTGACCGGATCCAGGTTCATGTCGCGCACGAACACGCCGTCGATCTTGAGCATGTCCGCCGGCAGTTGCCGCAGGTAGCCGAACGAGGACAGCCCCGAGCCGAAATCATCCAGCGCCATGCGGCAGCCACGCGCTTTCACCGCGTCGATGAAGGCGCGCGCCTGGTCCAGGTTGCTGACCGCCGCGGTCTCGGTGATTTCAAAGCACAGCTTGCGCGCCAGGCCGCGGTTGCGTTCGAGCAGATCGGTGACGAAGGCCAGGAAGCTCGGCTCGGCGATCGACTGCGCGGACACGTTGACGTTGCACAGGCCCAGCTGCTGCACATGGCTCGGGCACACCTGCAGGTGCCGGAACAGCAGCGACAGCACATGCCGGTCCAGTGCCATGCCCATGCCGTATCGCTCCACCGCGCCCATGAACTCGGCCGGCCCCTGCAACGCGCCTTCCGGGCTGCGCATGCGCACCAGCACTTCGTAATGCAGGAACTCCGGATCGCCGACCCGCTCGATACGCTGGGCATACAACAGCATGCGGTTCTCGGCCATCGCGCTGGAGACATTGGCCAACCGCTCCGCTTCGCGCCGCCGCTCATCCAGTGCCATGCGGCTCTCGTTGAAGCAGTGCACCCGGTTGCGACCGGCCTCCTTGGCGGCATAGCACGCGCTGTCGGCCGCGCTCATCAACCAGTTCACATCCGGCGCCTCCGGGCTGATCTCAACCACCCCGATGCTGCAGCTGACCCGGGGTGCGCCGTCGCCCTGCTGGATGCTGACCTGACCGAGCGTGCGCACCACCCGCTGCAGCACCTGCTTGGCTTCATCCTGCCCGGCATTGGCCAGGAACAAGGCGAACTCATCGCCCCCCAGGCGGCCGACCCAGTCGCCATCGCGCACCGCCCCCACCAGGTAATCGGCGAAGCTGCGCAACAGCTGATCACCGGCAGCATGGCCGAGCCCGTCGTTGACCAGCTTGAAGTAGTCCAGATCGATGTAGCACAGCGAGTGGGTGCCGCCCTCGGCCCGTACCGCCACCAGCGCCTGTTCGAGCAGCCGCTCGATCTCGCGGCGGTTGATCAGCCCGGTCAGCGGGTCGTGACTGGCGTGGTGTTCCACTTCGCGTGCCAGGGCATGGTTCTGCGAAACATCTTCCACCAGCGCGAACACCGCCGGCGCCCGCGCCCGGGTGTGCACCACGGTACCGCTCCAGCGCCCCCACATCAGGCTGCCGTCAGCGCGCAGGAAACGCAGCTCGCCCGGGCGCAACTGGCGCGGCCAGTCGATCCGGCCGCGCTCGTCCAGGACCAGCTCGCCCTCCACCAGCAGATCGGCCAGCGACAGACTGAGCAGGGCCTCGCGGCGCTGGCCCAGGATATCGGCCATTGCCTGGTTGGCCTCCATGATGCCGCCGTCCTCATCCAGCTTGAGCATGCCCACTGTCGCCTGGTAGAACGCGGCGCGGAAGCGGCTCTCCTGTTCGGTCAGGTCATTGCGCACGCGTCGCGCCAGCAGCACTGCGACCAGCGTGATCGCCAGCACCGACAGCCCGCCGACGATGAAGGTCGTCATGCGCACCATCGCCGCGGTGTGCAGCAACGCGCTGGAGAACGCACGCGCCTGGTTCTGCATGCCCACATCCAGCGCCTGCACCCGGCGCAGCAGGGCCTGCTGCACCGCCGGTGTCAGTGAGCCGGCGGCATGCCCGGCCTGGACCCGGTCGGTGATGGCCACCAGTTGCAGCAGATCGTCATCGGTGTCGCGCCACAGGCGTACCGCATCGCGGAAATACGGCTGATCACGCAGGTAGCGATACGAGAGGATCAAACGGTTGATGTCGCCACGCGCGTTGCCGCCTTCAATGAAGCCCTGGCGTGCTGCGGCGATGTCCGGGTCGGCCTGCTCCAGGGCACGGCGGGCGGTGAGATCGCCCAGCGGCACCCGCAACGCCTGCCGGGTCGCGCCCAGGTCAACAGCATCACCCGAGGCGATGTACCGCGACAGCGCGTGAGTGGCCTGCTGCTGGCCACGCGACCAGTGGCTCTGGCCCATGATCCACGCCGTGGAGGCCGCCTGCAGCTCCTGGATCACCGCGGAAATCCCGACCAGGCCGATGGCCATGCCGGTCAACAACACGAAGCGCAGGGTCAGGCCCCGCATCGAATACGGTATCGCGGTGCCGCCACTCTCCCTGCGACCTCCAGCCATCGCCGATCCCCCCGGGGCTGCGGATGTGGAAACTCATTCCATTGGAGCATGGTCCAATCCGCAGGCTAGGGCCAGCACTGTTGAGACGGTGCGAAACCGGCGGACCGGGACGCGGAGGCCGGATACGACGACGCCAGCCCGGAGGCTGGCGTCGCGTTGATCACCCTGCGGCGATCAGAAGTTGCGCGGACCGCGCGGCTTGAAGCCGTCGCGACGCGGCGGGCGGTCGTTGCCGCCCGGGCCGCTGCGCGGGCCACCCGGACCACGCGGCTTGCCCTGGCCGAACTTCGGCTTGAACGGCGGACGCGCCGACGGGGTCAGGTCTTCACCCGGCTCGACCTTGCGCATCTGAAGCTGCTGGCCCGAGACCCACACCTTCTTCAGGTGGGTCAGCAGGTCCTGCGGCATTTCGGCCGGCAGGTCCAGCACCGAGAAGTCGTCATGGATGTCGATGCGGCCGATGAAACGGCTTTCCAGGCCGGCTTCGTTGGCGATCGCGCCGACGATGTTGCCCGGCTTCACGCCGTGGACATGGCCCACTTCGATGCGGAAGGTTTCCATGCCCGGCTCGGCGGCACCGCGCGGGGCGATGTCACGGCGCGGGGCGCGCTCGACGCCGCCTTCGCTGTTGCCGAAGTCGCCTTCCGGACGCGGCGGACGCGGGCCACGGTCGTCTTCACGGCGCGGACCACGCTCGAAGCGCGGCTCGAAACGGGCCGGACGCTCGCCACGGTCGTTGCTGCGCTCGTTGCGCTGATGCGGGGCACGCTCTTCACGGGCACCACGGACCGGCGGGGTCAGCAGGAACGGCGAATCGCCCTGCAGCAGCTTGGCCAGCGCGGCAGCGATCTCGATCGCCGGCACGTTCTTCTCGCCTTCCAGGCGCTGCAGCAGGTCGCGGTAGAACTCGGTGCCACCGGCATCGAGCACATCGCTGATGCGGCTCATGAACTTGGTGATGCGGGTGTCGTTGACCGCGTCCACGCTCGGCAGCTGCATCTCTTCGATGGGCTGGCGGGTGGCGCGCTCGATCGCACGCAGCATGCCCTTTTCGCGCGGTGTGGCGAACAGGATCGCATCACCGGTGCGGCCGGCACGGCCGGTACGGCCGATGCGGTGCACATAGCTTTCGGTGTCGTACGGGATGTCGTAGTTCAGCACGTGGCTGATGCGCTCCACGTCCAGACCGCGGGCGGCCACGTCGGTGGCAACCAGGATGTCCAGCTTGCCTTCCTTCAGCATGCCGATGGTGCGCTCGCGCTGGGCCTGCTGCATGTCGCCATTGATGGCGGCCGCAGCCAGGCCGCGTGCCTGGAGCTTCTCGGCCAGCTCTTCAGTGGCCGCCTTGGTACGCGAGAAGATGATCATCGCGTCGAACGGTTCCACTTCCAGGATGCGGGTCAGCGCGTCCAGCTTGTGCATGCCGCTCACCCACCAGTAACGCTGGCGGATGTTGGCCGAGGTCGTCGTCTTGCTGACGATGGTCACTTCGGCCGGGTTCTTCAGGTAGGTCTGCGCGATGCGGCGGATCTGCGACGGCATGGTGGCCGAGAACAGGGCCACCTGGCGGGTTTCCGGCAGCTTCTTCAGCACGGCTTCGACGTCGTCGATGAAGCCCATGCGCAGCATTTCATCGGCTTCGTCGAGCACCAGCGTCTTCAGCTCGGACAGGTCCAGGGTGCCGCGCTCGAGGTGATCGATCACGCGGCCCGGGGTGCCGACGATGACGTGCACGCCACGGCGCAGGGCCTGCAGCTGCTGGCCGTAAGGCTGGCCGCCGTAGACCGGCAGCACGCGGAAGCCGGGGATGCCGGAGGAATAGGTCTGGAACGCCTCGGCGACCTGGATGGCCAGTTCGCGGGTCGGTGCCAGCACCAGCACCTGCGGCTTGGTCTGGTTGAAATCGAGGTTGGACAGCACCGGCAGCGCGAAGGCGGCGGTCTTGCCGGTACCGGTCTGGGCCTGGCCCAGCACGTCACGGCCTTCCAGCATGGCCGGAATGGTGGCGGCCTGGATCGGCGAGGGGGTTTCGTAACCGACAGTGGCGACGGCCTGCATCACAGCGTCGGACAGGCCGAGATCTGCGAACAGCAGCGGCGCGGGGGATTCTTGGGACATGGGAAACTCCGAAACACCGCCGTTTTGGATGGCAGTGAGATAAAAAAGGGGGATGGTCCGCGCTTTGGGCGCCCTTTCTTATCGCGTGCCCTGGCGCTGCTCGGTCGGAGGAGAATTCACTCACTCAGGGGGCGATGATACCGCATCGTTCCTGAACAACGTATACAGAGTCCAGGATGGATGCCGTTGCGCCGCCTGCTGGCGCACAATACGCGCCCTTTCACGGCCCGGTCCCACGTCCGCGCCTCTTCCCAGGATACCCGCTCCATGCAGACCCTCGAATTTGAACTGGACCGCGACTACGTCGAGCTCAAGCAGCTGCTCAAGCTGGCCGACCTGGTCACCAGCGGCGGCGAGGCCAAGACCGTGATCGGCGACGGCCAGGTCCTGGTCGACGGCGAGGTCGAGCTGCGCAAGGCATGCAAGATCCGCGCGGGCCAGCAGGTGCAGTTCGCCGACACCGTCATTCACGTGATCGCCGACAGCGACGCGCCCTGATCGCCCCGACCGGACTCAGCGCAGTGTATCGCGCTGGGTCAGATGAGCGGTGATCAGCTGGCGGAACGGGGCCACCCCGTGCGCCAGCCGCAGTCCGGCCCTGCGCAGCAGCCGCGCCGGCAGACGGTCATCGGTGTACAGCGAAGCGATCGCATTGGTCGCCTCGTAAAGCGGCCGCGAGGCCAGCCGGTGCCCGCGCTCGTAGGCGGCCAGCACGGCGGGTGCGGCGATGTCGCGTCCCTGCCCTGCCGCCTTGCGCAGGAGCCCGGCCAGTCGATGCTGGCTCTGCAACCCCAGATTGAAGCCATGCGCGGTGACCGGATGCATGCCGACGGCGGCATCGCCGATCAACGCACAGCGATCGCCGGCGAACGCGTTGGCATACACCCCCACCAGGGGATACGCCACCGGCGTGGCCACCGGCCGCATCGCGCCCAGCCGATGCTCGAAGAAGCCACAGATGCTGCGGCCGAAGTCGGCCTCGTCCTGGGCCATCAAGGCCGCGATCTGACGCGGCGGCAGCGTGATGACGGCCGAGGCCTGGTCTCCATTGAGCGGCAGCAGGGCCATCGTCCGGCCATAGCCGAACCACTCCCAGGCGGTGTGCTGGTGCGGCACCTCGATCTGCATGCGGCAGACCAGCATCGATTTGCCGAAGTCACGCAGCTGCGCGCCGATCCCCAGCAGGCGGCGGGTGGAGGAGAAGCGGCTGTCGGCAGCGACCACCAGCCGCGCGGCCAGCTGGCGGCCATCGGCCAGGGTCACCACGCTGTGGGCCGGGCCCGGGCTGACGGCCGTGACACTGGCCTGGTCCAGAATCTCCAGACCGGCCTGGCCCTGCACGCTCTGCCAGGCGGCGCGACGGATCAGATGGTTTGGCACCAGCCAGCCCAGGTCGTCACCGGTGCGCTGGTCCGCGGCGAAGGTCAGCGCGAACGGCGAGCCGCCATCCATCACCTTGGCATCGCGCAGCGGGGAAATCTCGGCGGGATCCAGCTGCGCCCACAGGCCCAGCGATGCCAGGATCTGGCGGGAGGCATGGGTCAGCGCGATCTCACGGCCATCGAACGCGGCCTGCGCCAACGCGGCACGCGGCTGCTGTTCGATCAGGGTGACGCTCAGGCCGGTATCGGCCAGCGCGCGAGCGAAGCACAGCCCGGTCGGGCCCGCGCCCACCACCACCACATCCACTGACTGCATGATCCCATCCTGCCGTTACGTGTCCACCGCAGCTTAACGCCGCAGCGCCGGGCCGTCCTTGATCTGGATCAGCTGCGCCAGCGCGGGTTCACAGCAACGCCCACAGCAGCATCACGATGCCCAGCAGCGATACCAACCACACCAGGCTGCGCACATACGGCACCCCGGCGGCGTACAGCGGCAGATAGATCAGTCGCGCCCAGAAGTACAGCTGCACGGCCACGGCGCTCATCCCGTCCTGGCGCTGGGTCAGCACCACTGCCAGCACCGCGGCGGCGAAGAAGGGGAAGGTTTCCATGAAGTTGCTCTGCGCCCGCTGCAGGCGGCCAGCCAGCGGACTCGGCGCCGGCATCGGCTGATCGCGCGCCGACGCATTCCAGCCGATCCCGCGCTCGCGGGTGATCAACGTGGACGGCGCAAACACGTGCACGAGGCCGAGCAGCATCGACCACACCAGCATCTGGATCTCGATACTCATCTGTGCAGGCTCCGGCAATCAGGGGGTGGCGGCACGCACGCTGTAACCGGCCAGTCGCCAGATGCGGTCTTCATCGAACCGGAAGGAGACCAGTTCGCGCACCGGCTGGGCACTGTTGGCAAAGCGCGTGGGGAAACTGACGTTGATGTACAGGCCTTCGGGCACGGTCGCCCCGGCGGCGTACTTGACCCGGGTCACCACCGGCTGGCCGCGCGAGGCCAGCGCGCCAAGGCGCTGACGATCGGCGGTGAGCTGGCTGACGAAGGCCTGCTCGGTGACCGACTTCTTCGCCACGGCCGAAGCGCCTTTCCATGCCTCGCCGGCACGGTTGGCATCGACCAGCTTCGCAACCTGCACTGCAGCAGCGGTCATTTCCGCATCCTGCTTCTGCACCTGCGCCTGCTGCGCCGGGCTGAGTGCCGGGCGGGCGACAGGCGCGGCGGCAGGCGCGGGGCGCGCCGGGGCCGGTGCAGGCGTGGCCGGCGGCGGTGGCGCCTGGGCC
>NZ_JBHFHW010000026.1:47397-70785 GCF_057333975.1 Stenotrophomonas sp. AGC87 | reverse complement strand
AGCATGGTCGAGAAGGGGTTGAGCGAGCGGCGGGCGCTGAAGGTGGTGCGGATGAGCGCTAGCGCGCTGCGCTATGAGCCTCGGGCCGACCACAACGTTGAGCTGCGCGAGCAGATCGCCGCGCTGGCGCATCGGCACAGACGCTACGGGGTGGGCATGATCCATTTGAAACTGCGACAGAAAGGGCTGGTCGTGAACTACAAGCGAGTGGAGCGCTTGTATCAGGAAGCGGGCCTGCAGGTGCGTCGCAGAAAGCGTAAGAAGGTGCCGGTAGGCGAGCGCCAGCCCCTCCTGCGGCCGTCCGCTGCCAATGAGGTGTGGTCGATGGACTTCGTGTTCGACCGCACCGCGGAAGGCCGGGTGATCAAGTGCCTGACCATTGTCGACGACGCCACCCACGAGGCTGTTGCCATCGAAGTGGAGCGGGCAATTTCCGGGCAAGGTGTGTCCAGGGTGCTGGACAGACTGGCCATGCAGCGCGGCTTGCCACGAGTGATCAGGACAGACAACGGCAAGGAGTTTTGCGGTAAGGCGATGGTGGCCTGGGCTCACGACAAGGGAGTTGCCCTGCGTCTGATCGAGCCGGGCAAACCGAACCAGAATGCTTACGTGGAGTCTTTCAACGGGCGTTTACGCGATGAATGCCTCAACGAGCACTGGTTCCCGACATTGCTTCATGCCCGTACCAGCATCGAAAGCTGGCGGCGCGACTACAACGAAGAAAGGCCCAAAAGAGCGCTTGGCGGATTAACACCCGCCCAGCACGCCGCGCAGTTGGCGGCGAAGAAAGATACCATCAGCACTGGATTCTAAACCCGCCCACTACTCAGGTCGGGGGGACGTCGGTGGCGCAGGATCGACCTCCCAAGCCCAGCCGCACGGAGATGCGGCTACAAAGACGATTGGACGCCATCCCTTATTCGAGACTCTAGAAGACGCCCATAAGTGCGCACTTGTGGTGGCTACGTAGACCTGGGATTACGCCAAGCAGTGCCGCTACGCCTGCAGCGCAAGGGGTTCGAGTCCCTTTTTCTCGTCTTCACATGGTTGGGAAGCCTCATGGCTAGTCTCAGTTCCAAGTATTTTTCAGGGAGCCATGAGCATGTCCGACTAAAGCCATGTGCCCTTTGAGCTTCGGGCCATCAACGCAGAGGCCGTAGGGGAGCCGCCGGGACTCGCCGGGCGCACTGTACTGGAGACGGTAGCGTGTAGGCCCGACTTCCCTGCGTAAGCTCCCCGTCAAGCAGGCATTTCTAAAGTAGAGCTTCTGGCGTGAGCGGTACGGTACTCGACGGGGCTCATGCCGCTGAGCGAGTCATGTGGACGAATCTCGTTGTAATCGATCATCCACCAATGCGCTGCCTCGCGTACGTCCTCAAGGCGTGCGAAGAGGTGCTGGTCCAGCACCTCCTCACGGAACGTGCGGTTGAAGCGTTCGATGAAGGCGTTCTGGTTGGGCTTGCCAGGTTGGATGTATCGCAGCGCCACGCCGCTGAGTTTGGCCCACTGGGTAAATGCTTCGCCCAGAAACTCAGGGCCATTGTCCGACCGTAGAACCTGCGGTAATCCGTGATCACGTTTGAGCTGCTCGAACACGCGCACCAAGCGACCAGAGTTGAGTGATGTATCCACCTCAATATGCAGCACCTCGCGGTTGAAGTCGTCGACCACATTGAACGTTCGGAATCGTTTGCCACAGGCCAACGCGTCACTCATGAAGTCCATGGACCAGACGGTAGCTGGATGCCTGGGAACATACAGCGGCACCCGCTCGCGCTTTGGCAGACGGCGCTTGGCCGCTCTTCTCAGGTTGAGCTTCATCGCCTTGTATACCCGATAGATCCGCTTCGGATTCCAGTCCGGTCGCTTCTTGCGTAGTCGATCGCTGCACTTCCAGAAACCTCGACTGGGCCGCTCCTCGACCAGCCTGGCCAATGCCGAGATCAACTCCGCATCGCGCACGGTCCAGTCCAGTGGCGGCGCATACCAGGCCGCGCGAGACAAACCCACGTAACCGCAGGACCGGCTCAGGGGGGCGCGCGTGCACCTCGGTGAGGAAACGCACTGCCTCACGCTTCTGACCCGGCCCTACAGTTTTTTTGCGATCAGGTCCTTCAGCGCCGCGTTGTCCAGCGCCATTTCCGCATACATGCGTTTGAGCTTGGCGTTCTCAGCTTCGAGGTCCTTGACTCGACGAAGCTCGGACGCCTCAAGCCCGCCGTACTTGCTCTTCCACTGGTAATACGTCGCTGTGCTGATGCCGGCCTGGCGACATAGATCCTTCACCGCAAGCCCGGCATCGCCCTGCTTGAGGATCGTGATGATCTGCGTCTCGGTGAATTTTGATGTGCGCATGCAACCTCCTGGCTGGTTAAAGATGCCAGAAAGTTCTACTTATCGGGTGTCTGGCTGCCGGGGGAGCTTACGCAATGACCAAGGCGATCCTGCTGGCGTGTGGTGTCTGCGCGGGTCTGTCCGCATGCATGCCCAGCGTTCTTCAATATGATCGCGGCAATCCGGTCGTGATGAGTTCGCTGCAGCAGGGGGCGACCCGCGAGTCGGTGCTGAGCACTGCGGGACGGCCGCTGGACGCAATGGTTGTGCCCGGCATCAACGGCGTCTGCTACAACTATCTCCTGCGCAACCGCAGCAACACCTCGCCCTACTATGTGGCCTTCAACGCGCAGGGGCGCGTCGTCAACGCAGGCTATATCACCTGCGAGAAGGCTGTCGCTGCGGGGTATCTGGATTCCAGTGAGCCAATCAAGCCGCGCTACTGATTGAACGACAACGCGATGCACACGCGCGTCATCGCAACAGCGATGGCGCCTGGTCGATACGCCACGCGCCATTCAACGCGAGCACCACCGCGAACGTTCCGCACAGCAACACGTCGGCCTCATTGCTCTCGCGCAGATAACGATCCGCCCCCGGCAGCATGAGCACCTCGACCTCCCCGATGAACGCGTGCCGCTCGTGATGCCGGGCGCGCACCATTTCCCGGTATGGCCCGCGAAGTGTACGCACCACCGGCCGGTTGCCTGCAGCCTGCGCCGCTTTCTCAAGATCGATCACATTGCCGCGCGGCATGCGCCAGACGATCCGCTCGGGTTGGCCGAACCACTCCAGTGCCTTCACCTCGCGGGTATGAAGGACGCGCGTGGGTGGCCTGCGGCTCAATGCCAGCGCTGCGCGGCGGCTGCGCAACGCAATCCACAGCATGCTGCCCACGATGAACAGCCCGGCCGCCATCAGGTACACGAACACCAGCCCGAACCATGGCGAGCTGTTGGGGATACCGAACAGCATGGCAAAGAAGATGAGCAGCATCATCCCCTTGAGCCACTCGACCTTGCTGTTCCTTGTCGCCATGCCGGATCCCTTGAGACACCCGCAACACGCGGGGAGCCGGCCATTCTGACCCGGCAGGGGGCGCTCGTCAGCGGTTGGGTGACTTCTTTTGCAGGCTGAGGACGACGATGGCGATCACCGCTGCGATAGCGACCGGGATGAGCATCAAGCCGACGATGATGATCCAGTGGTAGATACTGAAACTGCCCATTCGTAAGACCGTCCCTTGGTTGCTTCAATCCTACTATCCTGGCAGTAGGCGGCATCGGGAACTGGGTGCTGGCGCCCATAAGCCGGAAAAAACGCTCGCACAGCGCCTTTGGACCCCTATGCCATCCGGCACGTGGCCGGCACCGCATCTGCCTGCTAGAAAGGCTGCCACGGACTTCTCTGGTGGTGATGCATGAAGCAACGCGTGTTGTCGGCCTGCCTGATGGCCCTGATCCCGGTCTGCGCCCAGGCGCAGATCGACCTGGCGAACCTGGACAAGGACATGGTCGGTCCACGCACCGAGGTCCTCGTGTTGGGCAGCGTCCACCTGAGCGAGCACGAACCCTTCGCTCCCGAGGCACTGGACCCGCTGCTGGACAGGTTGGCGGCGTTCAAGCCCGGCTACATCACCATCGAAGCCATCAGTGGCGAGCAGTGCGACCTGGCCAAGCGCCATGCGGCGGTCTACGGCGATGACTACTGCGCCAGCACAGAGACCGCGAAGACGGCTACCGGACTGGATGTGCCCGCCGCGATCGTGCAGGTCAAGACGACGCTCGCCACTTGGCCGGCATCGCCCACGCCCGCGCAGCGTCGCCAACTGGCGGCGCTGTTCCTCGCCGCTGGAGAGCGGGCGTCTGCCTATGTGCAATGGCTGCAGCTGCCCCTGACCGAGCGACACGCGGGCGATGGCCTGGACGGCAGCCTGGTCAAGCTGCTCAGGCAGATCGAAACGCGCAAGAACGAGAGTTACCAGATCGCCGCCGTCCTGGCCGCGCGACTCGGCCTGCAGCGCGTTTACGCGGTCGACGACCATACCGGTGACAATCACCAGATCGCGGACCGCAAGGCGTTCACCGCGGCGCTCCAGCAGGCGTGGAGTGGGTATGGCCCCACGTTCGATGCCATGACGGAACGCGAAGCGGCCTTCATCGCCTCCAACGATCTGCTCTCGCTGTATCGCAGCGTCAACGATCCCGCGGCGCTGCAGGTGCTCGCCGAGTCCAACGTACGCCCGACGCTGGCCGCCATGTCACCGCAGCACTACCCCCAGATCTGGGTGCAGGGCTGGGAAATCCGCAATATGCGCATGGTCGCCAACATTCTCGAGGTCGTGCGTGACCACCCCGGCTCGCGCGTCCTGTCCATCGTCGGCGCTTCGCACAAACCGTGGTTTGATGGTTGGCTGGGGCAGGTCTCAGGGGTGGATATCGCGGATGCACAGGACGTTCTCAAGGAGTAGGAGGGCACCGCCCGCAGCACCCTCCACGCTGCCTCAGAACCGATAGCCGACTTCCGCACCGACGATGCGCGGGCGGTCGATGGGACCGTAGTAGTTGCCGTCACGGCCGAACGCCAGGTTATCGAAGATCAACCCGTTGATGCGCCGCTTGTTGGTCAGGTTGTCGACGTACACGCGCGTGCTCCACGGCCCGGTTTCATAGCCGAGCTGCACGCCGAGGATGGCCACAGCCGGCTGGTAGGCGCGATTGCGTTCGTCCAGCGCCATGCGGCCATTGAACGACGACTCCACGCGCGCGAACAGCCCGGAGCGGTGCTGGTAGCGTGCGGCAAGATACGCCGTGTACTGCGGAGTGAGTTTGACGTCGTTGCCGGCCAGGCTTTCATTCGCGCCGACGAACAGCTTGCGGTACTCGGCGTCCACGTAGCCCGCGTTGGCGGTCAGCGTCAGGCCCGGCAGGACCTCCAGCGCGCCTTCCAGTTCGACGCCGCGCGAGCGGATCGAGGCATCCGAGCCGACATAGTCCGAGGAGATCGGCCGGCCGTTGGCATCGGTCGCCAGCTGGATTTCCTGCCAGTTGTCCGAGGTGATGTGGAACACCGCGCCACCGATATGCCCGCGCCCATTGAGCACGTTCATCTTGAAGCCGAGCTCGTGGCTCCACATCATTTCCGATTCGTAGCGCAGCACTTTGTCGTTGACCACGTCGCTCTGCGCGGCGGCCAGGTTGAAGCCGCCGGGGATGTAGCCCTTGGCGGATGCGGCGTAGAACGAGAGCGTGTCGCTGGCGTCGTAGCGCAGTGACACGCGCGGCAGCGTGGCGGTGAAGGTGTGTGCGAGTTCGGCATCGCGATAGAACACCAGGCCGCCCGGGCCCAGATCGAGCGTGCCTTCGCGCTGGCGGGTGGAACGCTTGGCCTGCTCATGGCGCAGCCCGAGGCTGGTGGTCAGTTTCGGCAGCGAGGGTGGGGTGTAGCTGGCGGTGCCGAACACGCTGTAGTCCTGCCCATCCGAGCCCTGCAGTGGGGCGAGGTCATAGCTGCCCAGGCCGCGCAAGGCCGGGCCGACCAGCGTGCCCAGGATGGAGTCCTTGTGGTGCCGGTAGGTGGAGACGCCGGCGATGTAGGTCAGCGCTTGATCGCTGGGGGAGCTGAAGCGCAGTTCGCCATTCCAGCTGTGTTGTTTGTCGTAGATGCGGCCGGCCAGCGCGGGTGTGGCGGTCATGTCGAAGTCGTAGCCGGCGGAGGTGTCTTCCTCCTGGCGGTAGGACAGTGCCGCGTCCAGGGTGCCGCCGGACAATTGCCATTGCGCGCTGGTCCCGGCCACGGTTTCATTCTTGGTGGTGCGCTTGGGCGCATCGTTGATGTAAGTGAAGTCACCGGTACGACGGCCGCCGTTGTAGAGATCGCCGTAGGTGCGGTTATACAGGCCGACATCCAGGGGCAGATATTCGTATTCGAACATCCCGGGTGCACGCGTGCCCAGGTGGTAGGCGATCGCATTGATGGCGAGCGTATCGGTCGGCTCCCAGCGCAGCTTGCCCTGCAGATAGGTTTCCTTGACCTTGCCCTTGAGACCGTTGAAGGGCGTGAGGTTCTTGAGGTGGCTGTCTTCGTCCGAGGCCATGAACGCGACCGAGCCGAACAGCCGGTCGCTGTTGCCCAGCGCGCCGCCGAGGAAACCATCCACGCTGCTGCCGTGGCCGCTGCCGAACGAGGTGACGCCGACATTGACCTCGCCCTCGGTGGTTGCCGACGGTGCACGCGTGCGCACCAGTACTAGGCCGGATTCGCTGTTTGCCCCGTACAGCGTCCCCTGCGGCCCGCGCAGGATCTCCACCGACTCCACATGGTTCAACACCGCGTTGCTCAACTCGCGGAACGGAATGCCATCGATATAGACCGAGACCCGGTTGACCAGAAACGGGTTGGACTCGATACCGCGGATGGAGATGAACATGTCGCTGAGCTGGCCCATCACGTTGAACTTCACGTTGGGGGCCAGCTTGTCCAGGTCGCGGAACTCGGTGACGTGCGCTTCTTTGAGCGCTTCGCGGTTGAGCACGGTGACCGACATGTCGCTCTTGAGGTACGGGGTATCGCGTTTGCTGCCGGTCACCACGATGCCGTCCAGCTCGGTGGCCTTGGCGGCCGGGGTGGACTGGGCCTGGGCGGGCGCACTGGGCAGCAACTGAAGCGCGGCGAGCACTGCGCCGGCAAGTACAGCGTGTTTCACGAGAGGCCTCTGGGGTGGTGGCGCGCACCACGGTGATGGGGAGGAATCGCCAATGTTATTGTGTAACAATCAGGTGTCGCTGCTCCATTTCCGGAGCGGCCGCTCCAGAACGGGACACCCGATGACCTGCGCCTCTGCCTCACCAGCGACTGCCGTGGCCGCACGCGTGGCGGCCGAAAGCGGCGGTCCGCTGGATGCGTGCGTGGGCAACGCCGACGGCTCGGTGCTGATGCTCCGCCACACGTTCGCCGCGGCGCAGGGCACGATGGGTGAGGGCGGCGCGTTGCGCATCGGGTTGCTCACGGCGGGCGGCGGCGCGTTGTATCAGCGCACGGCACTTGGGCGCATCGCACAGCCCTGGCGGGCAGGTACGTTCAATGTGGTGTTGCCGGACTGCCCGGGCGAATTCCGCAGCCCAGCGCTGGCGCTGCTGGGCCTGGCCATCGACGCGCGGCATCTGCAGGGGCACGGCGTGCGCTTGGAGCAGTTGCATCGCGCAGCATCGGCGCTGCATGGGGACCCGGTGATCGCCTCGGTGATGCGGGCGTTGTGGCACTGCGCCGAGGCACATGCCGGTTCTGCCGCGTTCTTTGAGCACGGAGTGGATCTGGTGCTGAAGCGGTTGGTGGGACTCCCGGTTGCGGCACCCGCGACGCCACGCGCGCTGTCACCGACGCACCTCAAGCGCGTGCAGGAACTGATCGATGCCCATCTCGGCGACGATCTGGGCGTTGCCCGCATGGCGCAGGAAGTCGGGCAGGAGGCCAGCGGATTCAGCCGCGGCTTCCGGATCGCGACCGGCATGACGCCTTACGCGTATCTCACGTGGCGCCGGATGGAGGCGGCCAAGCCGATGCTGCTGGCCGGCCGCAGCGTCACCGAGGTCGCCCTGGCGATGGGCTATGCGAACCCCGGCAAGTTCGCCGCGGCGTTCAGGCGGGTGACCGGGCAGGCCCCGTCGCGCTGGGCAGGCAGCGCGCGAGGTGAGCTGGCGGCCCGTGTTTGAGACCATCGGAAGACTGCGCTATCCTGCGCGCCGCTTCCGCTGCCCCGGCAGGACCCTTGTGATGACGCCACCCTGATACCGCGTTGACGACGCGCCGGCCCTTGCGCTGGCTCAGGGAGTGCTTTGTCTTCATCACACAACGCGCCGAGCGGATCGCCGGTGCGTGGAGTCTGTCCATGTCTGTGTCCTATCCGCTGCGCCAGCAATGGCTCGGCAATATCCGCGGTGATCTGCTGTCCGGTGCGGTGGTCGCCCTCGCGCTGATTCCCGAGGCGATCGCCTTCTCCATCATCGCCGGGGTCGACCCCAAGGTCGGCCTGTACGCTTCGTTCTGCATCGCAGTGGTCACCGCCATCGCCGGTGGTCGGCCGGGCATGATCTCCGCCGCCACCGGCGCGATGGCGCTGGTGATGGTCGATCTGGTCCGCGACCACGGCCTGCAGTATCTGCTGGCCGCCACGATCCTGGCCGGGCTGCTGCAGATCGTCGCCGGCGCGCTGAAACTCGGCGCCCTGATGCGCTTCGTCTCGCGTTCGGTGATCACCGGCTTCGTCAACGCGTTGGCCATCCTGATCTTCCTTGCGCAGTTGCCCGAGCTGATCGGGATGCCATGGACGGTGTACGCCGTGTGCGCGGCCGGTCTGGCGATCATCTACCTGCTGCCGCTGCTGACCCGGGCGGTGCCTTCGCCGCTGGTGGCGATCGTGGTGCTGACCGCGCTGTCGATCTGGCTGGGCCTGGACATCCGCACCGTCGGCGACATGGGCGCGCTGCCGGACAGCCTGCCGACCTTCCTGCTCCCCGATGTGCCGCTCACCTGGGAGACCCTGCGCATCCTGCTGCCGGTCTCGGCCACGCTGGCGGTGGTGGGGCTGCTGGAGTCGATGATGACCGCGCAGATCGTGGAAGACATGACCGATACCCCCAGCCAGCGCAACCGCGATTGCGCTGGCCAGGGCCTTGCCAACATCACCGCTGGGCTGTTCGGCGGCATGGGCGGCTGCGCAATGATCGGGCAGTCGGTGATCAATGTGTCCTCCGGCGGCCGTGGCCGATTGTCCTGCCTGGTGGCGGGCGTGCTGTTGCTGCTGCTGGTGGTCTACGGCGCGGATTGGGTCCGGCAGATTCCGATGGCCGCGCTGGTCGCGGTGATGATCATGGTCAGCATCGGCACCTTCCACTGGCGCTCGTTCGCCGAGTTCCGGCTGCATCCAAAAAGCTCCTCGGTGGTGATGCTGGGCACGGTGGTCATCACCGTGGCCACGCACGATCTGGCCAAGGGGGTGCTGACCGGGGTGCTGCTGTCGGCGCTGTTCTTCGCCCGCAAGGTGGGCCGGATGCTGGACATCGCCGAGGCCGATACTGTCGACGGCACCCGTGTCTACACCGTGAGTGGCCAGGTGTTCTTCGCCTCGGCCGGGCAGTTCGCCGCGGCCTTCGATCTGCTGCATGTGCCCGAGCGCGTGGTCATCGATCTGAGCAACGCGCACTTCTGGGATCTCAGCGCGGTCGGTGCACTGGAGCGGGTGACCGGCAAGCTGCGCGCACGCGGAGCGCAGGTGGAGGTGATTGGACTCAATGCGGCCAGCCAGACACTGGTGGAGCGCCTGGGACGCGGCGACCGCAGCGCGGGTGTTCACTGAACACGGTCAGGATTCGGCACTCAACATCGCTGTCATGACGCCGTTATCCAGCTGAGTCCCTTCTGTGGGCCGGCGCCGTCGCGGTGCCGGCAGGCGATATCTGCACAGGGCAGGGCAGTGGTATCGCTCCCCGCTGGCCGCGCCGTGATTGCACCGCGCGCGTGCCGGCCCGCAATGGACTGCGTGTTTCCGTGGCGGCGCATGCGTGCGCCCGCCGGTATGCCCTTTTTCCGGAACCGCCCCCATGCCCGTGTCCCGCCCCACTGCTTCCAAGCGCCCTGGCAGCATCGCCAACCGACTGATGCTGGGTACGGCGTTGATCGCCATGCTCTGCTTCGGTGTCACCGCTGCCATCAGCTATCGCGAAGCCAGCGCGTCGCTGGTGGATGCCTCCCGCCACACCATGCAGAGCGAGGCCCAGGCCGAAGCGCTGCGGGTGAGTGGTGATCTCTCCAGTGCTTTCGCCACCAGCCAGGCGCTGGCGCAGAACCTGCTGGTGCAGCGCGCTGCGGGAACGCTGTCGCGGGCGACGGTGTCTGCGGTGATCCACCAGCAGGTGCAGGTGCACCCGGAATGGGTGGGCTTTGGCACGTTGTGGGAGCCCGACGCCTTCGATGGCAAGGATGCCGAGTTCGTCGGCGCCGAGGCACACGATGACACCGGCCGCTTCATGAGCTACTGGGCCTGGCACGACGGCGCGCCGATGCAGGACGCGCTGAAGGGCTATGACGTGCCCGGTGACGGCGATTGGTACCTCAAGCCGAAGACGCTCAAGCGACAGACCGTCGCCGAGCCCTACACCTACGAGATCGGCGGGCAGAAGGTGCTGATGACCACGCTGTCCACCCCGGTGATCGATGACGGCAGTTTCCTCGGGGTCGTGACGGTGGATTTCGCCCTGGCCGCATTGCAGAAGCACCTCGCCGCGCTGCGCCCGATGGGCGAAGGCCATGTGGAACTGATCTCGCCCGGTGGCATCGTACTGGCCGCGAAGGACGCCAACGAGATCGGCAAGCGTCGCGAGGATGCGCTGACCACGCAGGTACTGGCGGCGGTCAAGGCAGGCAAGACCTTTGATGCCTTCGAGCCGGATGCGGCGGGCAACGTGAAAACCTACGTGCCGCTGCGCATCGGCGGCAGCGAAGAGCATTTCGCGCTGGGTGTGATCGTGCCGCATGCGCTGATCACCGCGCAGGCACGTGCGCTGCTGTGGATCATCCTGGCCGTTGGCCTGGGTGCGGCACTGGTGCTCAGCGGCAGCGTGTACGTGCTGCTGCGCCGTCAGGCGATCCGTCCGTTGGCCGATGCCGTCCGCCTGTCCGCAGACGTGGCCGAGGGGCGTCTGGACACGCCGCTGCCGCCCGCGCGCAATGACGAAGTCGGCCGCCTGCTCGAATCGATGCAGCGCATGCGCAGCCAACTGCGCGCGGTGATGGCCGCGCAGGGTGAGATGGCCCAGCGACATGAGGCGGGCGCGCTGAGCTACCGCATGGACGCGCAGACCTTCCCCGGCGAGTACGGCAAGATGGTGGAAGACACCAACCAGCTGGTGGGCGCCAACATCGCGGTCACCCGCCGTCTGGTCGAGGTGATGCAGCGCTACGCGGTCGGTGATCTGAGCCAGGACATGGACCGCCTGCCCGGCGAGCAGGCCGCTTTTACTGCTGCGATGGATACCACCAAGGCCAACCTGCGCGCCATCAATACCCAGATCGGGGATCTGGCCGGGGCGGCGGCGGTGGGTGATTTCAGCCAGCGTGGCGATGTGGTGCGCTTCGACCACGACTTCCGCGCGATGGTTGAAAACCTCAACACCATGATGCAGGTCAGCGATGACAACCTGCAGCAGATTTCCGCGCTGCTGCGCGCCATCGCCGCGGGTGATCTCACCGCACGCATGCGTGGGGAGTTCCATGGCGTGTTCGCGCGGATGCGTGACGATGCCGATACCACGGTTGCGCAGCTGACCGACATCGTCGGCCGGATCCAGCAGGCCACCGGCAGTATCAACCTCGCCGCCGGCGAGATCGCCGCGGGCAACAGCGACCTGTCGCGCCGCACCGAGCAGCAGGCTGCCAGCCTGGAAGAGACCGCCGCATCGATGGAAGAACTCACCTCCACGGTTCGCCAGAATGCCGACCACGCGGTGCAGGCCAACCAGCTCGCGGCCGGCGCTGCCGAGGTGGCTTCGCAGGGCGGTGTGGTGGTCGGCCAGGTGGTGACCACCATGGCGGGCATCGAGGCGTCCTCCAAGCGCATCGCCGAGATCATCTCGGTGATCGACGGCATCGCGTTCCAGACCAACATCCTGGCGCTGAACGCTGCGGTGGAAGCCGCCCGTGCCGGCGAACAGGGCCGCGGTTTCGCGGTGGTGGCCACGGAAGTCCGCGCACTGGCGCAGCGCTCCGCCGGGGCGGCCAAGGAAATCAAGACCTTGATCGACGACTCGGTCACTCAGGTCAGCGCGGGCTCGGCCCTGGTGCACACCGCCGGCCGCACGATGGAAGAGATCGTCACCGGCGTGCGCCGGGTCAACGACATCATGGCCGAGATCTCGGCAGCCTCGAAGGAACAGTCCGCCGGTATCGAACAGGTCAACCAGACCATCACCCAGATGGACGAGACCACCCAGCAGAATGCCGCGCTGGTGGAGGAAGCGACGGCGGCCGCGCGCGCGATGGAAGAGCAGGCGCAGCAGCTGGGCACGGCGGTGGCGATCTTCCGGCTGCAGGCCAGTGCGGCGGCGGGCACACCGGCGCGTCGTGCCACGCCCGCGCTTGCTGCTGCGCGCGTGAGCGCAGCGGCAGTGGTCGGCGAGGACTGGCAGGCCTTCTGATCCGGACCGGCGCGCCAGTGCCAACGGCGCCCCGGGAGGGCCGGTTCATCCGGTGCTCACCGCCGGGCGTTGGTAATCGGCGCTATCCTGTTTGCCGATGGTGAGCACATGACCTCTCGTTCCGACCGGCTCGGCCTGACCGCGTTGACTGCCCTGGTGGTCGGATCGATGATCGGCGCCGGCATCTTCTCGCTGCCGCAGAACATCGCGCGCAGCGCCGGCCCGGGTGTGGCCTTGATCGGCTGGACGATCAGCGGCCTGGGCATGTTGATGCTGGCCTTCGTGTTCCAGAATCTGGCCAACCGCAAGCCCGAGCTGGATGCCGGTATCTACGCGTACGCGCGCGCCGGGTTCGGCGATTACATCGGCTTTTCCGCGGCGTGGGGCTACTGGGTCTGCTCGCTGCTCGGCAACGTCAGCTACTTCGTGCTGATCTTCAGCGGTCTGGGCTATTTCGTGCCGGCCTTCGGCGAGGGCAATACCTGGCAGGCGGTGGCATGCGCTTCCGTCCTGCTGTGGGCGATGCACGCAATGATCCTGCGTGGCATCCGCCAGGCCGCCTTGGTGAATGCGGTCGTCACCGTCGCCAAGATCGTGCCGATCGTCGTGTTTCTGATCATCGCCGCCGTGGGCTTCAAGGCCGATATCTTCACCGGCGAGTTCTGGGGCACAGCCGAACTGGGCAGCCTGGGGGAACAGCTGCGGGGCATGATGCTGATCACGGTCTGGGTGTTCATCGGCATCGAGGGTGCCAGCATCTACTCGCGGCGCGCGGCCAAGCGTTCGGATGTCGGGCGCGCGACGATCATCGGGTTTGTGTGCGTGCTCGCGCTGCTGATGCTGGTCAATCTGCTGTCGATGGGCGTGCTGCGCCAGGAAGCGCTGGCACAGGCGCGCAATCCCTCGATGGCCTTCGTGCTGGAGGCCATCGTCGGGCCCTGGGGCGCCACGTTGATCATCATCGGCATGATCGTCTCGGTGCTGGGGGCATTGCTGGCATGGGTGCTGCTGTGCGCCGAAGTGCTCTATGCGGCGGCGGGGGATGGCACGATGCCGGCGTTCCTCGGGCGTGAGAACGCGCGGCAGGTCCCTGCCAACGCGCTGTGGCTCACCAACGGGCTGATCCAGCTGTTTCTGGTCATCACCCTGTTCAGTGCCGGCACCTATACCAGCCTGGTGCTGCTGGGGGCATCGATGAGCCTGGTGCCGTATCTGTTCTCGGCCGGTTACGGCGCATTGCTGGCGCTGCGCGGGGAAACCTATGCCGGGCAGCCCGGGTTGCGGGTTCGCGATCTGTTGGTAGCCGGTCTGGCCACGGTATACGCGCTGTGGCTGGTCTATGCCGGTGGCCTGTCACAGGTGCTGCTGTCGGTGTTGCTGTACGCACCGGGCATCGCCATGTTCGCGGCCGCCAAGCACCAGCATGGGCAGCGGATATTCACCCCGGCGGAGCAGGTGATCGTGGCGGCCGTGATCGTCGTTGCCGGCTGGGCGGCGTGGGGTCTGTACCAGGGCCATCTGCAGCTGGCCTGACCGCACCGGATCGGCTCAGCCTTCCCGGTTGCCGCGCGCCACCCGTTCGGTCAGCAGATCGATGGGTGTCTCAAAACCGCGACGCCCCAGCCGCAGCGCCAGATGGACCAGCACGATCAACACCGGCACCTCCACCAGCGGCCCGATCACGGCGGCGAACGCGACCGGTGAGCCCAGACCGAAGGCGGCGATCGCCACGGCGATGGCCAGTTCGAAGTTGTTGCCCGTCGCGGTGAAGGCGATGGCGGTGGTGCGCGGATAGTCGCGTGCGATCCAGCGGGCCATGAAGAAGCTCAGCAGGAACTGCACGAAGAAGTAGATCGTCAGCGGGATGGCGATACGCACCGCATCCAGCGGAATGCGCACCAGATCGCCGCCCTTGAGGCTGAACATCGCCATGATGGTGAACAGCAGTGCGACCAAGGTGATCGGGCTGATGGCGGGCAGGAAGCGCGTTTCATACCAGTCAGCCCCGCGCACCCGCAGCAGCAGCCGTCGCCCGAGATGGCCGGCCGCAAAGGGAATCCCCAGATACACCAGCACCGCGCCGGCAATGGTCCACGTGCTGACATCGATCACGCTGCGCTGCAGCCCGAACAGGGGCGGCAGCACGGTCAGGAACAGCCACGCATAGAAGCTGAAGAAGGCGATCTGGAACAGCGAGTTGAACGCGACCAGGCCGGCCACGTACTGATTGTCACCGCGCGCGAGCTGGTTCCAGACCAGCACCATCGCGATGCAACGGGCCAGACCGATCAGGATCAGCCCGGTCATGTACTCCGGCCGGTCGTGCAGGAACAGTGCGGCCAGCGCGAACATCAGCACCGGCCCGACCACCCAGTTCTGCAGCAGCGACAGGGCCAGTACGCGCTTGTCGGCGAAGACGGCGGGCAGCGCCTCGTACTTCACCTTGGCCAGGGGCGGGTACATCATGAGGATCAGGCCGGCGGCGATCGGCAGGTTGGTGCCGCCGATGGTCATGGCGTCCAGCGCGGCGGGCAGGCCGTCGAACAGGGTACCCAGCGCCACGCCGAGTGCCATCGCCGCGAAGATCCACAGGGTGAGCCAGCGGTCCAGGAAGGACATCAGCACGACGGCGCGCATGGGCCAGCGGGACCGCAGTCCGCCTCGCCGGCGCAGCAGTTCTCGGTGAGGTAGCCGATCAGGCCGTTCATCGCCTCGAAGTCGGCGCGGTAGCAGATGCTGCGCCCGCGTGGCTCGGCGCTGACCAGGCCGGCCGCGCTCAGTTCCTTGAGGTGGAAGGACAGCGTGGCACCGGGCAGGCCGAGGTCGGCGGCGATTTCCCCGGCCAACCGGCCACCCCGGCCGGCTTGGACCAGCAGGCGGAAAACGCTCAGGCGGGTGGTATGACCGAGGGCGGCAAGAGCGTGGGTTGCAGTGTTATGTTCCATGTTTCTAGAATAGTCGAACAATAAAGCCGGAGCAACCTCATGTCCTTGCTGCCCAACCTGACCGATGCGGCGGTCGATCTCCCGGATCCCAGCCGCTTCGCCGGGCCCGCCAGTGCCCACCCACCCCGGATCCTGGTGCTGTATGGATCGCTGCGTTCCCCGTCCTACAGCCAGCTGTTGGCCAAGGAAGTCGAGCGCTTGCTGCAGCACCTGGGCGCTGAGGTCCGTCTGTTTGACCCACACGGACTGCCGCTGGCCGATGCGGTGGACGCCGATCACCCCAAGGTCCAACAGCTTCGCGCCTGGTCGCAGTGGTCCGAAGGCCAGGTCTGGATCAGCCCGGAGCGCCACGGCACTCTCAGCGCCGTGTTCAAGAACCAGATCGACTGGCTGCCGTTGTCCGAAGGCAGCGTACGCCCCACCCAGGGCCGCACCCTGGCGGTGATGCAGGTGTGTGGCGGCTCGCAGTCCTTCAACGTGGTCAACGCATTGCGTGTGCTCGGCCGCTGGATGCGGATGGTGACGATTCCCAACCAGTCTTCGGTCGCCAAGGCCTGGCAGGAGTTCGATGCGCAGGGGCGGATGAAACCTTCGGCGTACTACGACCGCGTCGTGGATGTGGTGGAGGAGCTGGTCAAGTTCACCTTGCTGGTCCGTGACAACCGTGATTACCTCACCGACCGCTACAGCGAGCGCAAGGACGACGCGCAGGCGGCGCAGCTGGTCCGCGATGCCGGCGTGGTGGAGCCGGCCGCGACGCTGCCGCTTGCCGTGGGAGACCGCGCATGAAGGCCGTGATCTATCACAACCCGGCCTGCGCGACCTCGCGCAATGTGCTCGCGCTGATGCGCCATGCCGGCGTGGCGCCGGAGGTGGTGGAGTATCTGCGCACCCCGCCGGATCGCGAGCGTTTGATCGCACTGATCGCCGCAGCCGGCCTGCAGGTCCGCGATGCGCTTCGCCCGAAAGGCACCCCGTATGCCGAGCTGGGCCTGGCCGATCCAACGCTGGACGACAGCCAACTGCTGGATGCGATGCTGGCCCATCCGATCCTGATCAACCGGCCGTTCGTGCAGACCGGACTGGGGGTGCGCCTGGCGCGGCCCTCGGAGACCGTGCTGGAGATCCTGCCGCCGGTGCAGGCGCCGTTCCGCAAGGAATACGGCGAGGTGGTGATCGACGCCCACGGCCGACGCGCCACAAAAAAGCCCGGTCAATGACCGGGCTCTTCATCCACGCCTGCGCGCTGCTTACCAGCGCATGCCGGCGAAGGGGTTCCAGCCGGTATCGCCCTTTACCTTTTCAAGGTAGTACGAGTAGTTGGTGGTCAGCGCGATCAGCACCGCCCAGGCCATGCCGATCGCCCGGCCGACCACGTCCGGCAGGAACGCCACGATCACCATCAGCACGAGGGTGATGCCCAGGATGGTGAGCGCCTTGCGCCACATGCCCAGGATCAGCAGGTAGATCCAGCTGAAGAACAGCGCGAAGAAGTTGAAATTGATCTTGATCTTCTGGCCGAACGTCAACGTCTTGAATGCGGCCTTGAAGCCAGGCGAATTGGGGGCGCCGTGCTGTTCGAAGAAGTTGAAGCGGAACTGCCACTTGGGGCTGTAGGGGGAAACAGTGTTGGAATCCATATCCGAATCGTGTGTTGAAAACGATTACATGATAGCCGCAAGCTCTTGATACGCGCCAATTTTTCGACGCTTTGCGCGCCCCCTGTCAGGGACTGCGCGCACCGTCACACATTCGTCCCGGTTTTCCGATAGGGTGCGCAATCCGCGCGGCCGGAAGCCCCGCGGGTAATGAGAAGTCAACGAGATGCCAGACCATGTCCATTGATGTGATGACCCCTGATCGCCCGCAAGCAGGGCCGCAGATCACCCCGTGCCCGGTTGCTACCCAGGCGCAACACCTGATTGCCCAGCTGCAGTTTTCGCAGGTGAGCGCGCGCGCGCTGTCGCGCCTGCCGGTAGACACCGACCTGGCCACCGCCGCCACCGTCGCCTGAGCCGCTGCCGCACCCGTCAACGTCGCCGGCCCGCCCCCCTCCAGGGCGAAAAACTGCGCACCACCGGCGGCGCCTGATCCTGCGCAGGCCATGGGGACCGGTCGCGTTGCGGTAGGGGGCTGATCGGCGCCGCCAGCAAGATGAATGGGCAGAAGCCCATGGCACAGGGCCTGCGCGCCCTTGGCCGCAAGGGGGCCTCCACTTGTCTCGATCTAAAAGCTGAATGCGGAGAAATCCCCGCTCCGCCCTTCGCGCGCACCTTACATTTCGCGCCATAGACTGAGCCGCATTTTTCGTCTCAAGCGGTTTGGAGAGTTCGTGGGTTCCGGTAGTCACAGACATACGCTGCGTGCCGGTCTCCGGCCCGCGCCGACAGGACGAATGCGTGCCATCGTGTACGCCGGGCTCAGGATGCCCCTTTCCACACTTGGCACAGCCGGCCTGGCACGCCCTGCACAGGGACACCGCGCATGAGTACCCAGACCCTGAACGCCCCGCTGGACGCCGGCCGGGCGACGTTGCCGGCCGAGTCGCCGTTGCCGATGCCCGAGCAGTCCCTGCGCGAAGGGCAGCTGCAGGTGCCGCGCCAGCGCACCTCGCCGCGGATGATCGGGCTGCGCCGTTTCTACATCCTGGGCGGTACCGCGGCCATGACCATCGCCGCCAGCCGGATGATGTGGAAGGTGCTCGCCGTCAATGGCATCAGTGTGCTGGAAGCCTGCCTGCTGGTGCTGTTCGTGGGCCTGTTCGCCTGGATCGCGTTGTCCTTCGCCGGGGCCGTGGCCGGCTTCCTGACCGCGGTATTCGATCGGGGCTACAAGCTCGGCATCGATCCGGATGCGCCGCTGCCGACCGTGCATACGCGCACCGCGCTGCTGATGCCCACCTACAACGAAGATCCGCGCCGGTTGCTGGCCGGGTTGCAGGCGATCTATGAGTCGGTAGCCGAGACCGGCCAGCTGGCGAATTTCGATTTCTACGTGCTCAGCGATACCCGGCGCGATGACATCGGCCAGGCCGAGGAAGCGGCCTTCCACGCCCTGTGCGACGCGGTGGGCGGCCATGACCGCATCTTCTACCGTCGCCGCGGCGACAACAGCGGGCGCAAGGCCGGCAACATCGCCGATTGGGTCCGCCGCTTCGGTGGCGCCTACCCGCAGATGCTGATCCTGGATGCCGACAGCCTGATGACCGGTGACACCATCGTGCGCCTGGTCGCGGGCATGGAGCACAACCCGGATGTGGGGCTGATCCAGACCCTGCCGGCGGTGGTCGGCGGGCGCACGTTGTTTGCCCGCATGCAGCAGTTCGGTGGCCGCGTGTACGGCCCGGTGATCGGCCGCGGCGTGGCGTGGTGGCATGGCGCGGAGAGCAACTACTGGGGCCACAACGCGATCATCCGGACCCAGGCCTTCGCCGAGCAGGCCGGCCTGCCGTCGCTGCCGGGCAAGGAGCCGTTTGGCGGGCACGTGCTCAGCCACGATTTCGTCGAGGCCGCGCTGATGCGTCGCGGTGGCTGGGCCACCCACATGGTGCCGTACCTGAAAGGCAGCTACGAGGAAGGCCCCCCCACCCTGACCGACCTGCTGGTGCGCGATCGTCGCTGGTGCCAGGGCAACCTGCAGCACGCCAAGGTGGTCGGTTCCAAGGGCCTGCATTGGGTCAGCCGCATGCACATGCTGGTCGGCATCGGGCATTACTTCACCGCGCCGATGTGGGCGATGCTGATGTTGATCGGCATTGCGATCCCCCTGTTCCAGGGCGGCATCGACCTCAATGAAGTGCTGCATCTCTCGCCGGGCGTGTACTGGCGCCACCAGGACGAGACCCAGGTGATCCGCATGTTCGCCATCACCATGGTGGTGCTGCTCTCGCCCAAGGTACTGGGCTACCTGGCGATGCTGCTGGAGCCGGTCGAACGCCGTGGCTGCGGTGGCACGATCCGGGCGTTCATCTCGATGCTGCTGGAAACCATCCTCGCCGCGCTGATGGCGCCGGTGGTGATGTACGTGCAGTCGCGCGGTGTGGCTGAGGTGCTGGCCGGCAAGGACTCGGGCTGGGACGCGCAGCAGCGTGACGATGGCGGCGTGTCCTGGCTGGCGCTGGCGCGTGGCTACGGTGGGCTGAGTGTGTTCGGCCTGTTCATGGGCGCGCTGGCCTATGCGGTCTCGCCCTCGCTGGCTGCATGGATGGCACCGGTGGTGATCGGCATGGTGCTGGCGATTCCGGTGGTGGGCTTCACCTCCTCGCGCACCGCTGGCGTCTGGATGCACCGGCTGGGCCTGATGGAAATCCCGGAAGAATCGGCCCCGCCGAAGGTGCTGGTGCGCGCGGCCGAGCTGCGCCGTGCTGCGGCCGAGGCGCATCCCGCCGGCTGATCACGGCCATCCAGGCATCGCCCCCATTGCCGCGGGGCGCGGTCATAATGCGGCTTGAACGTACTGGAGCCGCCTGATGCTGGATACCGTGGAAAACGAAACCGGCGCCGACCCGCAGTGGTCGGTGCTGTGGCTGCATGGCCTGGGTGCCGATGGCCATGACTTCGCCCCGATCGTGCCCGAACTGGTGCGCCCGCACTGGCCGGCGATCCGCTTCGTGTTCCCGCATGCGCCGGTGCAGCCGATCACGATCAACAACGGCGTGCCGATGCGCGCCTGGTATGACATCGTCAGCATGGATTTCCGTTCCCGCGCGGACAGCGCCGGGGTGGATGCCTCGATCGTGGAACTGGAACTGCTGATCGAGCGCGAGGTCGCCCGCGGCATTCCGGCCGAACGCATCCTGCTGGCCGGCTTCTCGCAGGGCGGGGCGGTGATCCTCAGTGCACTGCTGCGTCGCACCCGTCCGCTGGCCGGGTTGATCGCACTGTCGACCTATCTGCCGGATCCGGCCAAGGCGGCTGCCGCGCGCGTGGCCGACGCCATCAGCGTGCCGGTGTTCATGGCCCATGGCACTCAGGATCCGGTGATCCCGGTGGCGATCGCCGAGCACACCGCGCAGACGCTGAGCGCGCTCGGCCTGCCGGTGCAGTGGCACACCTACACGATGGCCCACCAGGTCTGCGCCGAGGAGCTGCAGGCGCTGGGCGACTGGCTCGAGGCGCGCTTCGCCGCCTGACGCCATGAGCGACCCGCGCCAGCAGTCCTGGTTGCCCGAGCTGTGCCGCCTGCCGCGACTGGCGGCGATGCTGGGGTTGGCCGAGCTGGTGGTCGTCGTGGTGGCGCTGGCACCCGATGGCAGTCGCCACTGGACGCTGCCGGACTTCCTGTCCGCCAGCGGCTTCGCGTTATGGCTGGCGCTGGCAGTGACGGTCAGCCTGTGCAGCGTGCGCACGGTGCTCTCGCGCCTGCCCGAAGTGCCGGGCATGGTGCTGGTGGTGCTGATGACCGGGCTGATCGCCGGTGCGTGCGCGGCGATCGTACATGCGCTGTACGGTGTGCTCGGCGGCAGCAGCTTTGCCCAGGCAGTCGGCTTCTGGCGGTTCACACTGGGCAGTGCGGCGATGACCGCGCTGATCACTGCCCTGGCGCTGCGCTACTTCTACGTCAGTGACCGCGGCAGCGCGCAGATGCTGGCCAATGCACGGGCCCAGGCCGATGCATTGCAGGCGCGGATCCGGCCGCACTTCCTGTTCAACAGCATGAACCTCATTGCCAGCCTGCTGCGGCGTGATCCGGACGTGGCCGAGCGCGCGGTGCTGGATCTGTCCGATCTGTTCCGCGCTGCGCTCGGGGCCGGCGATGGCGATTCCACGCTGCAGGCCGAGTGCGAACTGGCCGAGCGCTATCTCTCGATCGAATCGCTACGGCTGGGCGAACGCCTGAAAGTGATCTGGCTGCGCGACGAGCCGCTGCCCTGGTCGTTGCCGATGCCGCGGCTGGTACTGCAGCCGTTGGTTGAAAATGCCGTGCTGCATGGCATCTCGCGGGTGCCCGCGGGCGGCACGATCGTGCTGGCACTGTCCAGTGACGGCACGAATCTGCGCATCCGTGTGCGCAACCCGGCACCGGATCCGGCCACGCGCGGGCTGCCGCTGCTGCAGGGCGCCGGGCATGCACAACGCAATATCGCCCATCGCCTGGCCTGGCGCTTCGGCCCGGCCGCGCGGATGACGGGGGCGTGGGCCGACGGCTACTATGCTTGCGAAATCACGGTCCCGGTCCAGTGAGGAAACTGTCTTGAAGGTGGTGATCGCCGACGACGAACCGCTGGCACGCGAGCGCCTGCGCTCCCTGCTCGCTGACCAGGCTGGCATCGAGGTGGTGGCCGAGGCCGAGAACGGCGAACAGGCGCTGCACGCCTGCGCCGAGCTGCAACCGGACCTGGTCCTGCTCGACATCGCCATGCCCGGCCTGGACGGGCTGGAAGCCGCGCGCCATCTGGCCACCTTCGAGCCACGCCCGGCGGTGGTGTTCTGCACCGCGTACGACGCGCATGCGCTGTCCGCGTTCGAGGCGGCCGCCATCGATTACCTGATGAAGCCGGTGCGCCCCGAGCGCCTGGCGGCCGCGCTGGAGCGCGCGCGCACCTTCCTCGCCGGCCGCAGTGGCCCGGCGACCGCCGCCAGCCAGCAGGCGCGTACCCTGCTGTGTGCACGCCTGCGCGGCAGCCTGCGGCTGATCCCGGTTGAGGACATCCACTACCTGCAGGCCGAAGAAAAATACGTCGTGGTGCACCACGCCCGCGGCGAAGACCTGCTGGAAGAGTCGCTGAAGTCGCTGGAAGAGGAATTCGGCAACCGCTTCGTGCGCATCCACCGCAATTGCCTGGTCGCCCGGCACGAACTGGTCGAGCTGCGACGAAATGGCGCAGGCCAGGTCCAGGCGGTATTGCGGCATGGCCACGGGCCGCTGGAAGTCAGCCGCCGTTGCGTGGCCAGCCTCAAGCAGGATCTCAAGTACCTGTAAGTGGGGGTGCGCGCGACCGTTGGTCGATACGCCCCTGTGCGTCGATAATGGCGCCATGAAGACCCTGCGCATCGCCACCCGAAAGAGCCCGCTTGCCCTGTGGCAGAGCGAATATGTTGCCGACCGCCTGCGCCAGGCGCATCCCGGTCTGGACGTGGTGCTGGTCCCGATGAGTACACGCGGCGACGAGGTGCTGGATCGTTCGCTCGCCGCGATCGGCGGCAAGGGCCTGTTCCTCAAGGAACTGGAACTGGCCATGCTGCGCGGCGAAGCGGACTGCGCCGTGCATTCGCTCAAGGACGTGCCGATGGAGCTGGATGCGCCGTTCGCGCTACCGGCGATGTTGACCCGTCATGACGCGGCCGATGGTTTCATCTCCAATCTGTACGCCTCGCTGGACGCGCTGCCGATCGGCGCGCGGGTAGGCACCTCGTCGCTGCGCCGCCAGGCCCAGCTGCGCGCGCTGCGCCCCGACCTGGAGCTGCAGGACCTGCGCGGCAACGTCAACACGCGCCTGGCCAAGCTGGACAACGGCGGCTACGACGCGATCGTGCTGGCCGTGGCGGGGCTGGAGCGGCTCGGCCTGGGCAACCGCATCGTGGCGCGCCTGGCGGCACCGGACTGGCTGCCGGCCCCGGCGCAGGGCGCGGTGACGGTGGAATGCAACGGTGAGGACGCGGCGGTGATGGGCCTGTTCGCAGCGCTCGACGATGCCGACACGCGCGCGTGCGTGGAAGCCGAGCGCGCCATGAACCGCGCGCTGCATGGCAGTTGCCACGTGCCGGTCGCCGGCTTTGCGCAATGGGAAGGCGAGGATCTGTTCCTGCAGGGCCTGGTCGGCGGCGTGGCCGATGGCCGCATCGTGCGCGCTGAAGCGCGTGGCCCGGCCAGTGATCCGGAGACGCTGGGCCAGCGCGTGGCGCGCGGCCTGCTCGATGCCGGTGCCGGGGAACTGCTCGCGGTGTAGTGCCGGCCGCTGGCCGGCTACCCGGGAACCT
>NZ_JBHFHW010000026.1:26509-47306 GCF_057333975.1 Stenotrophomonas sp. AGC87 | reverse complement strand
AAAACACCACGACGGCGGGCGCACAGGCGCCCGCAGCGATTACTTGAACTTGTAGACCACGTTCATGGTGGTCAGCGTGTCGGTCTTGCGCTTGTCATCGGCGACGTCGCTGTTGTGGCGCGCCTGCCAGCCGGCTTTCAGCGCCAGATGTTCGTTCATGCTCACCGACACACCGAAATCGTTCTGCGCGAAGGTGTTGTACGAGCCCGACTCGACCAGCAGCGTGTTCACCAGGTCGGTGTTCGGGGTCAGCGTGTACTTGAGATCGAACAGGCCGCGGCCGATCAGGCCGGTGCGGGTCGCGTCGTCTTCGGTGTTGTGGGTGCGGCGCACACCGGGGCCGATCTGCGCATCCATGTAGAAGCGCTCGGCATCGATGATCCGGGTGCCGTAACCCAGACCGAACGAGCTCTGGCGGTCATAGGTGGCGAAGTCGTCGCGCTCGTAACGCACCGTGGCGGTGATCTGGCGGTGTTCACCCAGCTGCAGCGCGCTGCCGGCACTGCCGGTGTAACGGTTGGCGGTGGTGTTGCGGCGGCGGATGGTGGTGCCGTCGTCATTGGTATCGGTGTATTCCGAGCGCGAGCGCAGGCCGAACAGGTCCATGCTGTGCACCCAGTCATCGTCGGTGTAGCGCAGGCGCAGACGACCATTGAAGCTCTCGGTGTTGCTGTTGCCGCGGGCCGAGGCAAAGCCCAGTTCACCGCCACTGCCGCTCCAGGGGGAGGTCATCGCTGCCAGTTCGGCAGCGTCCTGTGCATAAACCGCCGGGGCGCAGAGCAGCAGGGGAACAAGCAACGAAACGCGCAGGGACATCAACGGTTCTCCGTGATCGGACAAGGGGGAGGGACAACAAGGGGGGGATGATACTTGATGCGTTCTGCGTCACATTCGGCGACGGGCCCCGGCTTTAGGGCACGTTCGGCCTCGGCCCCTGTTCAGGGAATATCGATGCGCAGTGAGGCGTCGTCGAAGCGCGAATAGGTCACGGTGATCCGGAACGGCTGCCCGTTGGTTTCACCCTTGCGCTCGATCTGCACCGGCAGGCCCTGTGCATTGACCCAGTACAGCAGGCCATCCGGCGCGGCGGTTGCATGGCGCACCTCGTATTTGTGCGCGCGCTGGCCACCCGCGCGGTCTTCGCCGAGGTCGCGCACCTGCAGCTGCGCCGGCTCCAGATCGTCCGGCAGCGGGTTGCGCCACTGCGCCAGCATCCCTTCGGGCACCGGGATCTGGCGCACTTCGCCAGCACGCTGCAGGAAGAACGTGCCGCCGACGATGGTCTGCGGGCCATCGTCGGTGATCAATCGGTAGCGGTCCGGGGCCACGTAGTCCATCTGCGCCTCCAGGGCGCGCGGGCCCTGCATCTTCATCACCGCGTGGAAGCTGCGCAGCTGGCCGAAGCGCTGGCTGGCGGCCAGCACGGTGGCCACCGGATCGGTGGCGGGTGTCGTCGCCGTCGCGGCAGGCACCGCAGCTGCGGGCGTTTCACTGCGTCCGCAGCCACTGAGCAGCAGGGCGGCGGCGGACAGGGCAAGGGCGGGCAACAGGCGCATGACGGGCGGCAGCAGGCGGTGGGGGCTCCACGATAGCCGAAGATGCAGCCGAAGCCGCCACAACGACGGCGACTCGGACATAATCGGGTCATGGACCGATATGAACGCATCAACGCCCTGCATCGCCTGCTCAAGTCCGCCCGTTACCCGGTAACGGTGGCGGCCCTGCAGGAAAAACTGGAGTGTTCCCGCGCGACTGTCTACCGCGACCTGGCCTTCCTGCGCGATGCGCTGATGGCGCCGGTGGAAGGCGACGGCGAGGCGGGCTTCCGCTACCAGGCCGACGAAAGCGACCGCTTCGAGCTGCCGGGCCTGTGGCTCAGCTCGGAAGAACTGCACGCGCTGCTGGCCTCCCAGCATCTGCTCTCGCGCACGGGGGGCGGCGTGCTGTCCTCGGTGCTGGCCCCGCTGCAGCAGCGCATCGAAGGCCTGCTGGCCGCACAGGCCGGCGTCTCGACCTGGCCGGTTGATCGGGTGCGGGTGATTCCGCACCGCGGCCGCAAGTTCGATGAAGCCAGCTTCCGCGCCGTCGCCTCGGCGGTACTGGAGCGCAAGCAGCTGGCCTTCGAGTACCGGGCCCGCTCCACCGATGAGGCGACCCAGCGCACCGTGTCGCCGCAGCGCATGACCCACTACCGCGACAACTGGTACCTGGATGCGTGGGATCACGGCCGCGAAGGCCTGCGCAGCTTTGCGGTGGACCGCATCTACAAGGCACGCGTGATCGATACCACCGCGCGCGATGTGGATGAGACCGAGCTGGACGAACAGCTGGGCGCCAGCTACGGCATCTTCTCCGGGCCGCCCAAGGGCTGGGCCACCATCGTGTTCAGTGCCAAGGCTGCGCGCTGGGTGGCCGATGAGCACTGGCATTCCAAGCAGCAGGGCCGCTTCCTGCCCGATGGCCGCTATGAGCTGAAACTGCCTTACAGCGTCTCGCGCGAGCTGCTGATGGACGTGCTGCACTACGGCTCGGACGCGGAAATCGTCGAGCCGGTGATGCTGCGCGAGCAGGCCAAGGCGCTGCTGGCACTGGCGCTGACCAGTTACGAGTAAGCCGGCCCGGCCGGCATCGGCTCATGCCGTGGGGTCATATGCCCCGGATTCCGCAAGGGCCGGGGCGTGCGGTATCGTGGGGCGTTGCTGCCCTTATGGATCCCGCTGCCCCCATGAAAAAGTACCTGCTGCTCCCGTTGCTTGCCGCTTCGCTGGCTCTGGCCGCCTGCGGCAAGCCGGCCAATGATTCCAAGAAGCTGGTGGTTGCCGCCACCGCGGTGCCGCACGCCGAGATCCTCGCCGTGGTCAAGCCGATCCTGGAAAAGGAAGGCCTGACCCTGGACGTGCGCGTCTTCAATGACTACGTGCAGCCCAACGACCAGCTGGTGCAGAAGCAGGTTGACGTGAACTACTTCCAGACCGAGCCCTATCTGGACGCCTACAACCGTGACCGCAAGACCGACCTGGTCAAGGTGATCGGCGTGCATATCGAGCCCTTCGGTGCCTATTCGCGGCGTTTCAAATCACTGGATGCGCTGCCCAACGGTGCCGACGTGGTGATCCCCAACGACCCGAGCAACAACAGCCGCGCGCTGATCCTGCTGCACAAGGCTGGCGTGATCACGCTCAAGGACCCGACCAATGCGTTGGCAACCCAGCGCGACATCATCGCCAACCCGAAGCAGCTCAAGTTCCGCGAGCTGGACTCGGCGATGCTGCCGCGCGTGCTGGACCAGGTGGATCTGGCCCTGATCAACACCAACTACGCGCTGGATGCCGGGCTCAATCCGACCCAGGATGCGCTGGCGATCGAAAGCAAGGATTCGCCGTACGTGAACTTCCTCGTGGCCCGCCCGGACAACAAGGACGATGCCCGCGTGCAGCAGCTGGCCAAGGCTCTGACCGGCCCGGAAGTGAAGGCCTTCATCGCCGAAAAGTACAAGGGCGCGGTCCTCCCGGCATTCTGACCGGTACCCAAGCGAGCCGACCAACGGTCGGCTCCTACCGATGAACCTGCGCACCGGGCTTTGGCAGGTATTGACCGATGGACCTGCGTGCCGAGGTAGAGCCACGCCATGCGTGGCTGGCTGCGCCCGCGCGGCAATGATCACCGACGCGGGCCTCACCCCACGCGGAACCCCATCGTCGCCTCCACCGCCTGCTGCCAGCCGGTGTACAGCGCCTCGCGCTGATCCACCGGCATCTGCGGGGTGAAGCGGCGGTCCACCGCCCATTGCTCGGCGATCTCCGCCCGGCTGCGCCAGAAGCCGGTGGCCAGCCCGGCCAGATAGGCCGCGCCCAGCGCGGTGGTTTCGGCCACCTGCGGGCGCAGCACCGGCACGCCCAGGATGTCGCTCTGGAACTGCGCCATGAAGTCGTTGGCGATCGCGCCACCATCGGCGCGCAGCTCCTTCAGTTCGATCCCCGCGTCGGCCTGCATTGCCGCCAGCACGTCGCGGGTCTGGTACGCCATCGATTCCACCGCCGCGCGGATGAAGTGCTCCTTGGTGGTGCCGCGGGTCAGTCCGAACATCGCGCCGCGCACATCGCTGCGCCAGTACGGCGCCCCAAGTCCGACGAACGCGGGCACCAGGTACACACCGCCATTGTCCGCGGCACGCTCGGCGTAGGCTTGGCAATCGCTGGATTTGCCGAACATGCGCAGCCCGTCGCGCAGCCATTGCACCACCGAGCCGGCGACGAAAATCGAGCCTTCCAGCGCGTACTCCACATGCCCATCAATGCCCCACGCGATGGTGGTCAGCAGGCCGTTCTCGGATACCACTGCCTTCTCGCCGGTGTTCATCAGCATGAAACAGCCGGTGCCGTAGGTGTTCTTGGCCATGCCCGGTTCGAAGCAGGCCTGACCGAACAGCGCGGCCTGCTGGTCGCCGGCGATGCCGGCAATGGGCAGGTGCTGGTCGAAGAAGAACTGCGCCTGGGTGGTGGCATACACCTCGCTGGAACTGCGCACCTGCGGCAGCATCGCGCGCGGGATGTTGGACAGCGCCAGCAGTTCATCGTCCCACTGCAGCGCATGGATATCGAACAGCAGCGTGCGCGCGGCATTGGTGACATCGGTGACGTGCGCCTGGCCGCCGCTGAGGTTCCAGATCAACCAGCTGTCGATGGTGCCGAACAGCAGCTCGCCGCGCTCGGCACGTGCCTGGGCGCCCTCCACGTGATCGAGGATCCAGCGGATCTTGGTCGCGGAAAAATAGGCATCGATCAACAGCCCGGTCTTGCGCCGGATCAGCGGCTCGTGGCCATCGGCCTTGAGCTGTTCGCAGATCGCATGGCTCTGCCGCGACTGCCATACCACGGCGTTGTGGATCGGCTGGCCGGTGGCCTTGTCCCAGACCACCGTGGTCTCGCGCTGGTTGGTGATGCCGATGCCGGCGATCGTGCGCGGGTCCACCTGGTAGCGGTTCAACAGCTCGGTGATCGTGGTGTAGACGCTGGTCAGGATCTCGCGCGGGTCATGTTCGACCCAGCCCGGCTGCGGGAAGATCTGGGTGAACTCGCGTTGCGCGCTGCCGGCGATGCGCCCGGCATGATCGAACAGGATGGCGCGCGAACTGGTCGTGCCCTGGTCGATGGCGAGCACGTAGTGCTTGTCCATGGTCTGCTCCGTGGAAATCGATGCCGTGAGGCGTGACAGGCGTACAGCCTACGGCATCGAAACACGCGCCTGCAGGGTGGCGGTCAGCGCTTCTCGCTGTGCCGCGTCCACGCGCAAGCCCAGGTGGCTGCGGCGCCACAGCACGTCGTCGGTGGTGCGGGCCCATTCGTGCGCGATGAGGTAGTCCAGTTCGCGGTCGTAGAGGCCGCCGCCGTGGTCCTGGCCCAGCGCGTCGAGTGTCTGTGCGCCGGCGAGCAGCCCAACCGCACGGGTGCCGTAGCTGCGGGCCAGGCGCTGCAGCAGGGCAGGGGGCAGGCGAGGGTGGTCACGCTGCAGCGCCTCGGCCATTTCAGCGGCCGTGCCGCCATCGCCCCCCGGCAACGGCGGCCCACCGGCGGTCCACGCCGCGCCCATCTCCGGCAGCGCGGGTGAGAGCCGCCCCAGTGCTTCCTCGGCCAGTGCGCGGTAGGTAGTGAGCTTGCCGCCCAGCACGCTCAGCAGCGGCGCGCCGGCCGTATCCAGCGCCAGCCGGTAGTCGCGCGTGACCCGCGATGCATCGCGGTGATGATCGGCCAACAGGGGGCGCACCCCGCTGTAGCGCCAGACGATGTCCTCGGCGCGCACCGGAACGCGCACGAACCGGTTCACCGCCTCGAGCAGATAGGTCTGTTCGTCGGCGCGGGTCTGTACCTGCGCCGGGTCGCCGTCGTAGTCGGTATCGGTGGTGCCGATCAGGGTGAAGTCCTGTTCGAACGGAATCGCGAACACCACGCGCTGGTCAGGTTGCTGGAACAGGTACGCACTGTCATGGGCAAACAGGCGCGGCACCACCAGGTGGCTGCCCTGCACCAGCCGCACTCCCAACGGGGCATCGAGTCCCGCCCGTTCCAGCACGGTACCGGCCCACGGCCCACTGGCATTGACCACGCAGCGGGCGCGGACGCGCTGCACGTCGCCGTTGGCGGTGCGCAGTACGGCCCACCAGTGATCGCGGTGGCGGATCAATTGTTCGCAGCGGGTGCGTGTGCGGATGTCGGCGCCGCGCTCATGCGCATCGAGCGCGTTGAGCACCACCAGCCGGGCATCGTTGACGCGCGCATCGGCATAGGTGAAGCCGGTCCGGTAGCCGGGCTGCAATGCAGCGCCGCTCGGATCGCGCCGCAGGTCGATGCGCTGCGAGCGCGGGAAATGGGGAGTGGCGTGGCCAAGGTGGTCGTAGAGCCACAGCCCCGCGCGCAGCAGCCACGCCGGGCGCAGGTGGCGTGCATGCGGCAGCACGAAGCGGGTCGGGGCGATCAGGTGCGGTGCAAGCTGGCGCAGCGTTTCGCGCTCGTTGAGCGCCTTGCGCACCAGCGCGAACTCGCCCTGCTGCAGGTAGCGCAGGCCGCCATGGATCAGCTTGGTGCTGGCGCTGGAGGTATGCGCGGCCAGGTCATCCTGCTCGCACAGGCAGACCGACAGGCCACGTCCCGCTGCGTCGCGGGCGATGCCGGCGCCGTTGATGCCCCCGCCCACCACCAGCACGTCGAAGGATTCGCTCATCGGCTCCCCGGGGTGGACCGGTCGGGTCCATCGTCACCCCAGTGTCGGCCACCGGCCGGCAACGCCCGATGAAAGTGGCGGGCCCCACAACGACAACGGGCCCGCGAGGGGCCCGTTGTGCGTACTGCGTGGAAGCGCAGCGGCGTGCTTAGAAGCGCGCGCCGATGCCGAAGCCCACGGTCCACGGATCCAGCTTGGCCTTGTCGCCGGTACCTTCACCGTTGACGGTCAGCTCCGGGCGCGAATGCATGTAGCGGGCATCGGCACGGGCGAACCAGGTGCTGTTGATGTTCATGTCCACGCCGACGGTGCCGATCGCGCCCTTGGCGGTCTTGACGCCGATGTGGCCGATGTCGCTGGAGAGGTCTTCATTGCTGAAGTTGGACTCGTAGTAACCGGCGCCCACGAACGGACGGAACACGTTGTCGGCCTGGCCGAAGTGGTACTGGCCGCTCAACGCGATCGGCTGCTGCTCGACCGTGCCCAGGCGGGCGCCATCGGTGCCGCGCACGCGGTGATCGAACTTGTCGGCTGCGCCCCACAGTTCCACGGCCCAGTTGTCGTTGATGTAGTAGCTGAAGCTCAGGGTCGGGGCCGGGCCGCCGTCCACCTTGCGCACGCCATCAAGCGGATCGTTCTTGGGCTGCAGCAGCGACACGCCGCCGACCACGGCGAAGTGCTTGCCAGAAGCGGTATCAACAGTGCTGTCCTGCGCGAAAGCAGCCGGCGCAAAAGCAAGAGCAGTCAGGGTAGCCAGGGTCAGGGTACGGATGGAGCGCATGGGGGAATCTCCTCAGGATGTTTTTGTTCTGGGCCCCGGTGTCGTGGGGCGAGGCAACCGTAGTCCCCGCAATCTGAATCGCATCCGACGCACGTTAAAATTTAGTTGTTTCCATTCAGCGATCAGTGCGAAACCGCTGTATTTACGGGCGATCATGCGACTTCTGACATTCATGCATCTGGTGATGGTGTGATGGAAACGACAACCTGCATCGGCTTCCCTGCGCAGCTGAACACCGGCTGCCGCGTGCTGGTACTCGGCTCGATGCCGGGTGTCGCATCGCTGCAGGCGGCGCAGTACTACGCCCATCCGCGCAATCGTTTCTGGCCGCTGATGGGCGAGTTGTGCGGGATCGACGCGACGCTTGCTTATCCGGAGCGCGTGCGCGCATTGAACGCGCGCGGTGTGGGCGTGTGGGATGTGATCGGGCAGTGCGAGCGACGCGGCAGCCTGGATGCGTCGATCGTGCGCGGCAGTGAAGTGCCCAATGCGCTTGGGGCACTGATCGACGGATTGCCTGCGCTGCGCGCGATCGCCTGCAATGGCGGCACCGCCTACCGGGCGTTCCAGCGGTTCATCGTGCCGGCGCTGCTTGATGCGGCGCGCGAGGTGCCGGTCTGGTCGCTGCCCTCCACCAGCCCGGCCAACGCGGCCTGGCCGTTGTCCCGGCTGGTGGAGGCATGGCAACCGCTGGCCGAGGCCATCCGGCGCTGAGGCGGGGACAGTGCCGGACAATACGGTACCGACTGGAAAATTCCGCTTTGCACTGTGCCAAGCCCAATCCGGCCAAAGCAGATGCCTGCAACAGCCTGTCCCGGGACAGCGGCGCTGAAAATTCGCCAAGCTGGTTGGCGCTGGCGCGCGAAGCCCCCACAATAGGCGATTCCCTACACCAGATTGCCGGAGTTTTCCCCATGGCCGAAATCAAGGAAGCACTTGTCCCCGATATCGGTGACTACAGCGATATCCCGGTAATCGAGGTGCTGGTCGCCGTTGGAGATACCGTCAAGAAAGACCAGGGTCTGGTGACGCTGGAATCGGACAAGGCCACGATGGAAGTGCCGTCCTCGGTGGCCGGTATCGTCAAGGAAATCAAGGTCAAGATCGGCGACAACCTCTCCGAGGGCAAGCTTGTGGCCCTGATCGAAGTCAGCGAAGAGGCCGCCGCGCCGGCCGCTGCTGCTGCCCCGGCCCCCGCTGCCAAGGCCGAAGCCGCCGAGACCGCGACCAAGGTCGAGCCGGTCGCCACCCAGGCCGAGCCGGACAAGCTGGCCGCCCGTGATATCGAGCAGTCCGCTGCCAAGCCGACCCAGCCGGCCCCGGCCGCCGCCGCCCCGTCGGGTGGCTCGCCGCCCAGCCCGCCGGTGGCCTTCAACGCCGACAGCGTGCTGCCGCAGAAGGTGCCCTACGCTTCGCCGGCCGTGCGCGTGTTCGCCCGCGAGCTGGGCGTGGACCTGAACCAGCTGAGCGGCACCGAGAAGGGTGGCCGCATCACCAAGTCCGACGTGCAGAAGTTCGTCAAGTCGGCCCTGGCCGGCGGCGGCGCTGCCACCGGCGGTACCGTGGCGGCCGGTGGCGGTCTGAACCTGCTGCCCTGGCCGAAGGTGGACTTCAGCAAGTTCGGTGAGGTCGAGGTCCAGCCGCTGTCGCGGATCAAGAAGATCTCCGGCGCGAACCTGGCCCGCAACTGGGCGATGATTCCGCATGTCACCCAGTTCGAGCAGGCCGACATCACCGAGCTGGAAGCCCTGCGCGTGGCGCTGAACAAGGAAAACGAGAAGGCCGGCATCAAGCTGACCATGCTCGCCTTCCTGGTCAAGGCCAGCGCCGCGGCGCTGAAGAAGTTCCCGGAGTTCAACGCCTCGCTGGATGCCAGCGGCGAAAACCTGACCCTGAAGAAGTACTTCAACATCGGTTTCGCGGCCGATACGCCGAGCGGCCTGGTCGTGCCGGTGATCCGCGACGTCGACAAGAAGGGTGTGGTGCAGATCGCGCAGGAATCCGGCGAACTGGCCAAGAAGGCCCGCGACGGCAAGCTCGGCCCGGCCGACATGAGCGGTGGCTGCTTCTCGATCAGCTCGCTGGGTGGCATCGGTGGCACGGCGTTCACCCCGATCGTCAATGCACCGGAAGTGGCCATCCTGGGCGTGTCCAAGTCGTCGATCCAGCCGGTCTGGAATGGCAAGGAGTTCGCCCCGAAGCTGATGCTGCCGCTGTCGCTGAGCTATGACCACCGCGTCATCGACGGCGCACTGGCCGCCCGCTTCACCACCTACCTCTCGCAGGTGCTGGCCGACATGCGGCGCGTCCTGCTGTGAAGCAGGGCCTGGTCCTGGCCGGGCTGCTGATGGCGCTGCCGTTGGCGCAGGCGGGCGCGCGCGAATGCGCGTCCGACCTGGGCCATGGCTGGCCACCGGCGGTCGGCAACTATGGCCAGGCGGTGGAAACCCTGTTCGACGGCAAGGTGCAGCCCGCGCTGTCGCTGGTGAGCCTGCCCAAGAGTGGTGTGGAGACCGGCGTCGCCTTGCTGCCCGCTCCCCAGGACCAGGCATGGACCCTGCGCTACAGCCGGGCCGACAAGCGCGTCTACAACTGGAACAGCGGCGCCCGCCAGGGCGGCGTGGAACTGCGTGTGGACCAGGCCCCGGACCAGTACCAGGTCAGCATCCCGGCGCCGTTGGCGCAGCGGTTGCTGCACAGCTGGCAGGCCGCGCTGGCCGCGCAGGTGCCGGGCGACCGCAAGGCGCCGGTGCTGGACGGTGACGTGCTGTCCTTCACCGTGGACGGCCAGCGTTACAGCGGCACCCGGCCGGCGTGCGGCGCGGGCCGGCTGATGATGAAACAGGTGGCGCTGCTGATCGAAGCCAGCGACACCAAGGAAAAGAAGCTCGACCGTCGCTGGAAAGATCTGGACGAGTCGCTCGACGAACTGCAGCAACTGCTCGGCGGCAAGGCCGGCTGAGCACCAGGAGAACACGAATGGCCGCAATTGAAATCAAGGTTCCCGACATCGGCGATTACAGCGGTGTCCCGGTGATCGAACTGCTGGTCGCCGTGGGTGACACGGTGAAGAAGGACCAGGGTCTGGTCACGCTGGAATCGGACAAGGCAACGCTGGAAGTGCCGTCCTCGGCCGCCGGTGTGGTCAAGGAAATCAAGGTCAAGCTCGGCGACAACCTCTCCGAAGGCGACGTGGTACTGCTGCTGGAAGCCGAAGGCGAGGCCGCCGCGCCGGCCAAGGCGGAAGCGCCGAAGGCCGAGGCCGCCCCGGCCAGCAAGCCGCCGGTGACCCCGTCGCACCGCGCCCCGGCCGAACCGGCCGCGCCGCAGCCGGCGTTGTCCTCGGGCAAGCCGGCCGATATCGAATGCAAGATGGTGGTGCTGGGCGCAGGCCCGGGCGGTTACACCGCCGCCTTCCGTTCGGCCGACCTGGGCGTGGACACCGTGCTGATCGAGCGTTACGCCAGCCTCGGCGGCGTCTGCCTCAACGTGGGCTGCATTCCGTCCAAGGCGCTGTTGCATGCCGCCGCGGTGATCGATGAGGTCGCCCATGCCGGTGATTTCGGCGTGGAGTTCGGCAAGCCGACGATCACCCTGGACAAGCTGCGCGGCTACAAGGAAAAGGTGGTCACCCAGCTGACCAAGGGCCTGGCCGGCATGGCCAAGCAGCGCAAGGTGCGCACCGTGCAGGGCCTGGCCAAGTTCGTCTCGGCCAATGAGCTGGAGATCGTCGGCGACGACGGCAAGACCCAGCTGCTGCGCTTTGAGCAGTGCATCATCGCGGCCGGTTCGCAGGCGGTGAAGCTGCCGAACTTCCCGTGGGACGACAAGCGCGTGATGGATTCCACCGATGCGCTGGAACTGGCCGACGTGCCGGGTTCGCTGCTGGTGGTCGGTGGCGGCATCATCGGCCTGGAAATGGCGACGGTGTATGCGGCGCTGGGCAGCAAGGTGACCGTGGTCGAGTTCATGGACCAGCTGATGCCGGGCGCCGACAAGGACCTGGTCAAGCCGCTGGCTGATCGCCTGAAGAAGCAGGGCGTCGAGGTCCACCTGAAGACCAAGGCGACCGACGTCAAGGCCGACAAGGCCGGCATCACCGTGTCCTTCGAAGCGGCCGTGGAAGGCGAAAAGCCGGGTCTGGACGCCAGCACCTTCGACCGCGTGCTGGTCGCGGTGGGCCGCTCGCCGAACGGCAAGAAGATCGATGCCGAGAAGGCCGGCGTGCAGGTCACCGACCGTGGCTTCATTCCGGCCGACCGCCAGATGCGCACCAACGTGCCGCACATCTTTGCGATCGGCGACATCGTCGGCAACCCGATGCTGGCCCATAAGGCCACGCACGAGGGCAAGCTGGCCGCGGAAGTGGCTGCCGGCGAGAAGAAGGAATGGGTGGCGCGTGTGATTCCGTCGGTGGCCTACACCAATCCGGAAATCGCGTGGGTCGGCGTGACCGAAACCGAAGCCAAGGCCAAGGGCCTGAAGGTCGGCGTGGCCAAGTTCCCGTGGGCCGCCAGCGGCCGCGCGATCGGCATCGGCCGTACCGAGGGCTTCACCAAGCTGATCTTCGACGAAGAGACCCACCGCATCATCGGTGGTGCGATCGTCGGCGTGCATGCCGGTGACCTGCTGGCCGAGATCGGCCTGGCGATCGAGATGGGTGCCGAGGCCGAAGACATCGGCCACACCATCCACGCCCATCCGACGCTGAGCGAATCGGTGGCGATGGCCGCGGAAATCTACGACGGCACGATCACCGATCTGTACATGCCGAAGAAGAAGTAATCGGCGGTCACCGCCCTGGGTGGTGACGCCGGTTCAACGAAAAACCCCGGTGAAAGCCGGGGTTTTTTGTTGCTGAAGCTGAGGCTGGCGAAGCAGCATCTCTTGGCGCCGCTTCGCTGCACAGGCCAGGGCCCGCCGCGGCCGGCAGGCCGTTCGGCAAATGTCCCCCGGCATCCGCCTGGTGGCGGCTGCCTCCTCCTTGATTTTGCCCAACGGCCTACCGGCCGCGGCGGGCCCCGGCCTGCGCAGCGAGCGTCTGATGCTCTCCTGCGAGCGGCCAGCGTAATTTTCGCCGGGCGGGCATGGATACCCTGTGGGGCGAAATCAAGGAGGAGGTGACGGCCATAGGTCGTCGCCGGGGGACATTCGCCCGACAGGGTATCCGTGCCCGCCACTCGACCAAGCCGCCCTTAAACCCTAAGCGCACAAAAAACGCGGCCCCCGATACACCGGAGGCCGCGCTTGGAAAGAGGTAGTGCGAAGGGCTTAGAAGACGAAGCTGACGCCTGCCACTGGACCCTTGAACTCCTGCTTCAGACCGATCGTGCCATCGCTGCCGCTCTGGTCCACGTCCAGCTTGAACCAGTCGTAGCCGGCGAACACGCCGAAGTTCTTGGTGAAGCGGTAATCGACAATCGCGTTGGCGCGGCTCAGATCACCATCGTAATCGTCGAAGTTGCCCCACTTGGTGTTCAGGTACTGGCCCTGGAACGTGATCATCCACTTCTCGGACGGGGTGAAGCTCAGGCGTGCACCGACCACCGGCGCCACACCGTCGGCCTTCTCGTCCAGGAAACGGCCCTGGTACAGGTCGCCAACATCGGCGTAGGCGGTGGTGCTGACCTTCGCGTACTCCGCACCCAGCTGCAGGCCGAGGTCGAACTTCTCGGTGTCCACCACCGAATAGTCGTACACCAGGCTGGCGACCTGGTACTTCAGCTCACCTTTGATGAAGCTGCCGGCCGGCACGTTGGTGTCGCCGAAGCTCACGCCCTCGTCGAGGGTCTCGCGGCGATCCTTGTCGTACTTGAAGTAGTTGAACAGCAGGCGCTGGCGGTTGCTGATACGGAACATGCCGTCAATGCGCGGCTCCCATTCCTTGCCACCGAGGCCGAAATCTTCGGAGAAGCCAACGTCCTGACCCGCGATGTTGGTATTGCCACGGATCGTGTTGTCCGAATCGATCTGCATCGCACCCAGGCGCAGGGCGAAGCGGTCATCGCCTTCGGCGGCATGGGACGGAGCGGCGTAGGAGAGTGCGGCCAGAGCGACTGGCACGGCAAGCAGGGAGAGCATCGGGCGCATCGGGGGTCCTTGCGGTGGTTCTAGTGATGTGCCGTCACATTGCCCACTGCGACGTCCACCATTCGTGAAGGTATGGTGGACGCAGTGTGTACCGTTCATGCGTGCCAAGCGCCCGCAGGTCAGTGCGGTGGCCGTTTTCGGGTCGAATCACCGTTCACGACCGGTCGCGATTGAACTGGCTCTGGATGATTCCGCCAGCACCGCAAAAGAGGGTGGCCCCGGAGAGGGCTTCGGGGCCACCCCGTACTGGCCTGCGCGCGGGACGCCGACGAGGATTCAACGGCAGGCTGATGGGTCTGACCGGGATGTGCGACCAAAGTTCAACATGCTGCACTGCCGCATAGGACGCCCCTTTGCGCAGTGGGATTGGCCCGAGAGCGGAACAGCGTTCCACAAGCCCCCAACGGCGGGCTTACATCCGGGATGAACAGGCAGCGGTTGTCTCTCAAATTGTCCCATTGCTATAATTTGGCGGCTCGACGAGGCGCTGGCTTGCGGCCTCGGCCTTTCCTACTCACAACCATGCAGGACATTCACGTGCTGAACTCCGTTGACGCGGGTCGGCGACTGATGCTGCGCGCAGCGGTTTACCCGCTGGCTGCAGTGGCTGTCCTGGCTCTTGCCCTGCTGCTGTGGGGAGGCCCGAAGGCCGCTCTGGGGGCGCTGCTCTCCGGTGTGGCGGTTTCTGCGGCCGGCTGGGTCGCCGCGCGGATGGCGCTGGGCGGCGGGGTGCAGGCGGCTGGCTCGGCGATGACCCGCCTGATCCTGGCGGTAGTGGCAAAGTGGGTGCTCGTATTCGGCGTCCTGATGGTGGGGTTCCTGGTCTTCAAGCTGCCTGCACTGGCGCTGCTGGCCGGTATCGCCGTCGGGTTGATGTTCCAGGTCCTGGCTCTGGCCAGGCGCTGATCCAATTTATTTAACTCAAGGTTCCGGACACATGGCAGGCGAGGCGCTGACACCCACCTCCTACATCCAACATCACCTGCACAACCTGACGTTCCATATGCAGGAAGGTGGTTTCTGGGCGATTCACGTCGACACCATTGTGACTTCGGTCCTGATGGGTTTGTTGATGGTGTTTGGCTTCTGGATGGCAACCCGCAAGGCGACGGCCGGCGTCCCAGGCAAGTGGCAGGCGTTCGTCGAGATCTGCCTGGAGTTCGTTGACCGCCAGGCCAAGGACACCTACCACGGCACCAGCAAGCTGGTGACCCCGATCGCGATCACCCTGTTCTTCTGGATCCTCATGATGAATCTCATCAAGATGATCCCGGCCGATTTCATCGCCAAGCCGCTTGAGATGATGGGCGTGCCGTACTGGAAGCCGGTTCCCACCGCCGACGTCAATGCCACCCTGGGCATGTCGATCAGCGTGTTCTTCCTGATGCTGTTCTTCGCGCTGCGCTCCAAGGGCCTGGGTGGCTTCACCAAGGAATTCCTGACGGCGCCGTTCGGCAAGTGGATGCTCCCGTTCAACCTGATCCTCAACATCGTCGAGTGGCTGAGCAAGCCGATTTCGCTGGCGATGCGACTGTTCGGCAACATGTTCGGCGGTGAGATTGTCTTCCTGCTGATCTGGGTGCTGGGCGGTGCGGGTATCGCCGGTGCCATCGCAGGCGGTGCATTCGGTCTGGGCTGGATGCTGTTCCACCTGCTGGTGATTCCGCTGCAGGCGTTCATCTTCATGATGTTGTCCATCGTGTACCTGAGCCTGTCGGAAGACGCTCACTGAGTTTCGCTTCACCCTTCATCCGTTTGTTTCTAAACCCTTAGTTATCCAAAGTTCCAGGAGAAAACCATGTACTTCGCCGTCCTGACCAACCTCGCCCAAGTCCAGAGCTCCACCGTCCTCGCCGTCGGCATCATGATCGGCCTGGCCGCGCTGGGTGCCGGTCTCGGTCTGGCCATCATGTCCGGTAAGTTCCTGGAATCGGCCGCGCGCCAGCCGGAACTGATTCCGGTGCTGCAGGTCCGCATGTTCATCACCGCCGGCCTGATCGATGCCGCGTTCATCATCTCGGTCGCCGTCGGCCTGCTGCTGGCCTTCGCCAACCCGACCATCGGCGAGTTCGTTGCACGTCTGCCGGCCGTTGCGGGCTGATCCAGCGAAAGCGAAACGATCAGGCGCCTTGTGCGCCTGATCGCGGATGAAGGACGGCTGCGCCGCTTTGGGCGGCGCAACCACCCCATCACCCCAGATTGAGCGAACCCCATGGATATCGGTTTTACCCTCGTTGCCCAGGCACTGGCGTTTGCCGGACTGATCTGGATCATCGCGACCAAGATCTGGCCGCCGTTGATGAACGCCATCGAAGAGCGTCAGCAGAAGATCGCTGAAGGCCTTGCCGCTGCTGACCGCAGCCAGAAAGATCTGGCCCAGGCCCAGGAAAAGGTCAACGATGCACTGAAGGATGCGCGCACCAAGGCCAACGAGATCATCGATCAGGCCCATGCACGCGCCAACCAGATCGTTGATGCCGCCAAAAATGAAGCCATCGTCGAAGCCAACCGCCAGAAAGATCTGGCCTACGCCGAGATCGACGCTGCCGCCAACCGTGCCCGTGAAGATCTGCGCAAGCAGGTGTCCGCACTGGCCGTAAGCGGTGCCGAAAAGCTGCTCAAGCGCGAAATCGACGCCAACGCCCACAAGGCGCTGCTCGACGAGCTGGCCTCGGAGATCTGATCGATGAGCCAGGCCCTCACGCTTGCACGCCCGTATGCCCGCGCCGCGTTCGCGACCGCGCGCGACGAAGGCACGTTCGCGCCGTGGTCGGACGCGCTTGCGTTCTCTGCCCACGTAGCTGCCGACCCGCGCGTGGCGGCCTTGCTGTCGAACCCGGAACTGGATCGCGGCGATGCCGTCGCGATGCTGGTGCCGGAATCGTCCAGCGAGACCTTCGGTCGCTTCCTGGCCATCCTGGCCGATGCGCACCGTCTGCCGCTGCTGCCGGAAATCGCCGGCATGTACGACCAGCTGCGCGCTGAAGCCGAACACGTGGTCAAGGCCACGGTGACCTCGGCCACCGAATTGTCCGGCGCCGAACTGGACGCCATCAAGGCCGCGCTGCGCAAGCGCTTCGGCGCCGAGGTGGATGTGACGACCGCAGTGGATGCGTCGTTGATCGGCGGTGCCGTGATCGACGCCGGCGATGTGGTCATTGATGGCTCGCTCAAGGGCAAGCTGTCGCGCCTGCAGACCGCGCTCGCTAACTGAATTCATTTAACGTCCGGCGTGATCGCCGGCACTAGGACTTGACGATGGCAACCACGCTCAACCCCTCCGAAATCAGCGAACTGATCAAGAACCGCATCGAGAAGGTCAAGCTGGCCGCGGAATCGCGCAACGAAGGCACCGTGACCAGCGTGTCCGACGGCATCGTGCGCATCTTCGGTCTGGCCGACGTGATGCAGGGCGAAATGATCGAACTGCCGAACAACACCTTCGCCCTGGCCCTGAACCTGGAGCGCGATTCGGTCGGCGCCGTGGTCCTGGGTGATTACCAGAACCTGCGCGAAGGCGATGTTGCCAAGACCACCGGTCGCATCCTGGAAGTGCCGGTCGGTCCGGAAATGCTGGGCCGCGTCGTGAACGCGCTCGGCGAGCCGATCGACGGCAAGGGTCCGATCGCGGCCAAGGCCACCGCGCCGGTGGAGCGCGTTGCTCCGGGCGTGATCTGGCGCAAGTCGGTCGACCAGCCGGTGCAGACCGGTTACAAGTCCGTCGACTCGATGATCCCGATCGGCCGCGGCCAGCGCGAGCTGGTCATCGGTGACCGCCAGACCGGCAAGACCGCCCTGGCCATCGATGCGGTGATCAACCAGAAAGAAACCGGCATCAAGTGCGTGTACGTCGCGATCGGCCAGAAGGCGTCGACCGTGGCCAACATCGTGCGCAAGCTGGAAGAGAACGGCGCCCTGGCGCACACCGTGGTGGTCGCTGCGACCGCATCTGAATCGGCCGCGATGCAGTACATCAGCGCCTACTCGGGCTGCACCATGGGTGAGTACTTCATGGACCGCGGCGAAGACGCGCTGATCGTGTACGACGATCTGTCCAAGCAGGCCGTGGCCTACCGCCAGATCTCGCTGCTGCTGAAGCGTCCGCCGGGCCGTGAAGCCTACCCGGGTGACGTGTTCTACCTGCACTCCCGCCTGCTCGAGCGCGCTGCCCGCGTGTCCGAAGAGTATGTGGAAAAGTTCACCAACGGCGCCGTCAAGGGCAAGACCGGCTCGCTCACCGCGCTGCCGATCATTGAAACCCAGGCCGGTGACGTCTCGGCATTCGTGCCGACCAACGTGATCTCGATCACCGACGGCCAGATCTTCCTGGAAACCGATCTGTTCAACTCGGGCATCCGCCCGGCCGTGAACGCCGGTATCTCGGTGTCGCGCGTCGGTGGTGCAGCCCAGACCAAGATCATCAAGAAGCTGTCCGGCGGCATCCGTATCTCGCTGGCCCAGTACCGTGAGCTGGCGGCGTTCGCGCAGTTCGCCTCGGATCTGGACGAAGCCACCCGCAAGCAGCTTGAGCGCGGTCAGCGCGTCACCGAGCTGATGAAGCAGAAGCAGTACGCCCCGATGTCCATCGCCAACCAGGCGCTGTCGATCTACGCCGTCAACGAGGGTTACCTCGACGACGTGCCGGTCAACAAGCTGCTGGCGCTGGAAGAAGGTCTGCATGCCCACTTCGCCAACACCCAGGGCGAGCTGATCAACAAGATCAACGCGACCGGCGGCTGGGACAACGATATCGAGGCTGCCTTCAAGAAGGGCATCACCGAGTTCAAGACCACCGGCAGCTGGTAAGCCGCATGTAGAGCGGGGCGTTGCCCCGCTTCACTGTGACAAAGCGGAGCACCCCTTCGCTCTACGGGAATAAGAGATGGCAAGCGGACGCGAAATCAAAACCAAGATCAAGAGCGTGCAGAACACCCGCAAGGTGACGCGTGCGCTCGAAATGGTCTCGGCCTCCAAAATCCGCAAGGCGCAGGAGCGGATGAAGACGTCGCGTCCGTACGCGCAGGCGATGAAGCAGGTGATCGGTCACCTGGCCCAGGCCAGCACCGACTACCAGCATCCGTTCCTGGTCCAGCGTGACGAGGTCAAGCGCGTCGGTTACATCGTGGTCTCCTCCGACCGCGGTCTGGCCGGCGGCCTGAACAACAACCTGTTCCGCAAGATGCTGGGCGAAATGCGCCAGTGGCAGGACAAGGGCGCCGACATCGACGTGGTCACCGTCGGCCAGAAGGCCTCGACCTTCTTCCGCCGCGTCAAGGTCAACATGGTCGGCACCGTCACCCACATGGGCGATGTGCCGCACCTGGAACAGCTGATCGGCGTGATCAAGGTCATGCTCGATGCCTTCACCGAGGGCAAGGTCGACCGCGTCTACCTGGTCTACAACCGCTTCATCAATACGATGACGCAGAAAGCCAGCTTCGATCAGCTGCTGCCGTTGCCGGCTGCTGAGAAGCAGGTCGCGCATCACGACTGGGACTACCTCTACGAACCCGACGCTGCGACCGTGCTCGAGCACGTGATGACGCGGTACGTCGAGTCGCTGGTGTACCAGGCGGTGCTGGAAAACGTCGCGTCCGAGCATGCAGCCCGCATGGTCGCGATGAAGTCGGCCAGTGACAACGCGAACAAGCTGATCGGAACCCTGCAGCTGGTCTACAACAAGGCCCGCCAGGCAGCGATCACCCAGGAAATCTCCGAAATCGTCGGCGGCGCGGCAGCAGTCTGACGCGCACAGTCAAAGCACACATTAGAGGATTGCAGCAATGAGTCAGGGCAAGATCGTTCAGATCATCGGCGCCGTCGTCGACGTCGAATTCCCCCGCGAGTCGGTGCCGAAGGTGTACCACGCGCTGAAGGTGGACAACACCGAAATCACGCTGGAAGTGCAGCAGCAGCTGGGCGACGGCGTGGTCCGTTGCATCGCGCTGGGCTCCACCGACGGCCTGAAGCGCAACCTGGTCGCCACCAACACCGAACGCGCCATCTCGGTGCCGGTCGGCGCGGGCACGCTGGGCCGCATCATGGACGTGCTGGGTCGCCCGATCGACGAAGCCGGTCCGGTCACCGCCAGTGACACCTGGGAAATCCATCGTGCCGCGCCGTCGTACGAAGACCAGTCCCCGGCCACCGAGCTGCTGGAAACCGGCATCAAGGTCATCGATCTGATGTGCCCGTTCGCCAAGGGCGGCAAGGTCGGCCTGTTCGGCGGCGCCGGCGTCGGCAAGACCGTCAACATGATGGAACTGATCAACAACATCGCCAAGGCGCACAGCGGTCTGTCCGTGTTCGCCGGCGTGGGTGAGCGTACCCGTGAGGGCAACGACTTCTACCACGAGATGAAGGACTCCAACGTCCTGGACAAGGTCGCGATGGTGTACGGCCAGATGAACGAGCCGCCGGGCAACCGTCTGCGCGTCGCCCTGACCGGCCTGACCATGGCCGAGTACTTCCGCGATGAGAAGGACGAAAACGGCAAGGGCAAGGACGTGCTGCTGTTCGTCGACAACATCTACCGCTACACCCTGGCCGGTACCGAAGTGTCGGCACTGCTGGGCCGTATGCCGTCGGCCGTGGGTTACCAGCCGACCCTGGCCGAGGAAATGGGCGTCCTGCAGGAGCGCATCACCTCCACCAAGAACGGCTCGATCACCTCGATCCAGGCCGTCTACGTGCCCGCCGATGACTTGACCGATCCGTCGCCGGCCACCACGTTCGCCCACTTGGATTCGACCGTGACCCTGTCGCGTTCGATCGCCTCGCTGGGTATCTACCCGGCCGTGGATCCGCTCGATTCGACCAGCCGCCAGATGGACCCGCTGGTCATCGGCCACGAGCATTACGACACCGCCCAGCGCGTCCAGCAGACCTTGCAGAAGTACAAGGAACTGAAGGACATCATCGCCATCCTGGGCATGGACGAACTGTCCGAAGAAGACAAGCAGGCCGTGACCCGCGCCCGCAAGATCGAGCGCTTCTTCAGCCAGCCGTTCCATGTGGCCGAAGTGTTCACCGGTTCGCCGGGCAAGTACGTGTCGCTGAAGGACACCATCCGTGGCTTCAAGGCCATCGTCGATGGCGAATACGACCACCTGCCGGAACAGGCGTTCTACATGGTCGGCAGCATCGAAGAAGCGGTCGAGAAGGCCAAGAAGATGGCTGAAAAGGCCTGATGCGGCGGGGGGGGGGGGG
>NZ_JBHFHW010000026.1:25297-26429 GCF_057333975.1 Stenotrophomonas sp. AGC87 | reverse complement strand
GGCGACATGCCCCCCCCGACCCGTCACACGGGGTGGGCGCAGGCCCACCGCTGAGGACATCCTGCGGTGGGCGCGAGCCCGCCCTAAAGCGAGAAGAGTTTCATGAGCACCATCCGTTGCGACATCGTCAGCGCCGAGCAGGAAATCTTCCGTGGTGAGGCGACCCTGGTCGTGGCCACCGGTGAGCTGGGTGAGCTGGGCATCGCGCCCAAGCACGCCCCGCTGATCACCCGCCTGAAGCCGGGCAAGGTGGTGGTGACCACGCCGAGCGGCGAGCAGATCGACTTCGCCATCTCCGGCGGCATTCTCGAAGTGCAGCCGCAGGTCGTGACCGTGCTGGCCGACACCGCGATCCGTGCCCAGGACATCGACGAAGCCTCGGTCCGCAAGGCCAAGGAAGAAGCCGAGCGCATCCTGGCCAACCGTGGTGAAGCAATGGAAGTGGCCGAAGCGCAGCAGCGCCTGGCGGAAGTGTCCGCCCAGCTGCAGGCGCTTGAGCGCCTGCGCAAGAACCTCAAGCACTAAGCGGGGCGGCGCGACGGCGCCATCCGCGAAGGGGAAAACGCCGGCTTGCCGGCGTTTTTTTTTTGAGATCCACAACAGGGGCAGGGAATGCAGCACATCCACACGGTCAATGGACATCGCGGTCAAGGCTGGAAGGCGGTACTGGCCACCCCCGGCGGTTGGCTGATCATGGCGTGGAGCCTGCTCTGCCTGCCTTGGCTGTCGGGCATAAAGACCCTCCCGTTCGATGCGGTTCAGCAGTTTTTCCCCGCCGTGAGTTTCAGCGCCGAGCAGCTTCGACACTGGCAGGCGCCGTGGTGGAATCCATGGCTCTACGCCGGCTATCCGCAGTTGGCTGACCCGCAGATGATGACCTTCCAGCCGACCATGGTGCTGCCCATGATGCTGTGGCCGGGGTCACTGCACTGGTTCAATGTGGTGGTCCTGTTGCACCTGTTGGCGGGCGGCTTCGGCGCGATGCGGCTGGCCCGCCACTACCGGCTGGATGCCGTGCCGCAGTTGCTGTTCGCGCTGATGTGGATGTTCGGTGCGGTGGCCGCATCGCGGTTGCAGCACACCCCGATGATCGTGAGCTTTTCACTCCTGCCATGGCTGTGGTTGGGCGTGT
>NZ_JBHFHW010000026.1:24279-25239 GCF_057333975.1 Stenotrophomonas sp. AGC87 | reverse complement strand
GGTTGCGGCATGAAGGCCGCAACCGTGACATCTGGTTGGCGGGTATCACCGGCGGGCTGTGCGCGTTGCAACTGACGCAGGTCACGTACTTCATCATCGTCGGTTGCGGGGCGTACGGTTCGCTGGCGTTGATGCGTGCGCCGCCGGCCCGACGCATGCGGCTGATTGCAGGGCTGGGGGCGGTCGCGGGTCTGGCCGCAGTGATCAGTGCGCCGCAATGGCTTTCCACGCTGGCCTACCTGCCACAGACCAACCGCGCCACCATCAGCCTGCAGGAAGCGCTGGCAGGTTCGATCGGTTGGCCGGTGCTGTCCACCCTGCTGTCAGGCAACTTCCTTTCGCAGGGCCGCGGTGATTATTGGGGCTGGGGCGACATCAGCCAGGACTACCTGTATCTGGGCGCAGTGCCGTTGGCCCTGTGGCTGTGCTGGGGCAGGGCGGTGGTGACCCTGCAGCCGGTGCGCAGCCGGGTGGCCCTGGCCCTGATCGTTCTCGCCGCGGCGTTCGCGCTGGGCGGTCGCACGCCGTTGTTTGCATGGCTCTTCCATGCGCTGCCGGGCCTGGACCTGTTCCGTCGCCCGGCCGATGCACTGTTCGTGCTGATTCCGCCGGCTGCCTGGCTGTCCGCGCACGCAGCGCAGACAGCCCTGGAGGGAAAAGCACTGCGCCCACACTGGCCCTCGGTGGTGGTGGTACTGGCGGTGTTGGGCTACAGCCTGTGGCTCGCGCTGGCACAAACCTGGCATCCGCTGGCGCTGATCTGGCTGCTGCTCAGTGCCGCCATCGGTGCTGGCGCGATCTATGTGCTGCGCCGCGCCGCGTTGCCGGCACCGCGTGCCGGGCGCATGCTCATCGTGCTGACGGTGATGGATCTGCTGATCTTCAACGCCGGCACGGCGTTCAATGCCGCGAGCGCGACTAAATCGGTGCCGACGGCCCGGCGCGCCGGGCCGCCCCAAA
>NZ_JBHFHW010000026.1:18567-24215 GCF_057333975.1 Stenotrophomonas sp. AGC87 | reverse complement strand
GGCGCGACGCCCCGACCCAAAGTGCATGGCGGCTGTTACATGCTGCGCCGACTGAAGGCATTCCCGAACGCGCCGCGGTGTTCGGTATCGGGTCGCTGACCAACGGCGCCGCTGCCTACCATCTTCCGCTGGTGAACGGCTACAACCCGTGGGTTTCGGCGGACTATCTCGCTTTCGTCGGCATGCCCGCCTATCCGCTGGACAACGTGCAGGACAAACTCCCCACGGCATGGGCGCCGGACCTGGATGCACCGGTCTACGACCTGCTTGGCCTGCGTTGGGTTGTCGCGCAGCAAGCGTTTCCAGGTTCCCGGGCGTATGACGCGTTCATCCAGGTGAGCCGGCGCGAGACGGTTCTGCCACGTGTGCTGAACCCGCGAACGGTCCAGCGCCATGCGTCGAGGTTCCCGCCGGCAACGGCGTTCTCGGCCACCGATTTCGAGCAGGTGGTCTGGTTGCCGGCCACGGCATCGCCGCGTTGTCCGGACGTTGGCGGTGGTGCCGTCCAGCTGGGTGAGATCACGTACCAGGCCAGCCACCTGAGCGTGCGTTACCGTGCCGACGCCGCCGCCTGGCTGGTGGTCAACGAATTGGCCGCACCGGGCTGGGAAGCTCGGGTGGGCAGTACGATCCTGCCGATCGAGCGCGCCAATGGTCTCTTCCGCGCGGTCTGTGTACCGCAGGGTGAGGGCGTCGTGGTATTCAACTATCGTCCCTTGGTGCTCTGGCGCGACGCGGGGCGACCAGGCGGCGGTTGAGCCCGCCTCAGCGGAAGATAAGCGTCCGCATCAGCAGGAACGACACCGCTGCCAGGCCACCTTCCACCAACGGTTTGGCCAGCCACGCATAGCGCAGCCCCAGGTGCTCGGCGGCCAGGGTCACCAGCAGCGTGCTGATCGCGGTCAGCAAGGCCCACAGCAGCAGGAAGCGCGCAAAGCGCGGCCAGCCCAGACGATGCTCACCATCGCGGGCAAACGTGTAGCGGCCATTGAGCCAGAAGCCGAGCAGCATGCCGCTCACGCGCCCCAGCAGGTTGCCGGGTGCCGCTGGCATTCCCAGTGCGGTGGCTGCCACGAACACGGCCCAGTCCAGCGCAAGCTGGATCAGACCGATGACCAGGTAACTGCTGCCTTGGCGGATGAGGCTCACGGTGGAGCTTCGCCAGCCGCCTGGCGATCGGCGATCAGTCCATGTATTGGACGCCGCGGTTCACTGGCGACATCGAAGTTCAGCCAGGACAACAGCATCTGCACGCCCAGGATGATTGGCAGCGCGGCAGCCATGACGGTACCTGCGGTAGCCGGGACCCCGCTGTCCACCGATAGAATCCAGCGCCAAAGGCCGAAACCGGCACCGGCTGTCAGGAGCAGCGAACCCAGCATCAGCTCGACGCTGGCGACTGAGAAGCCCCGGATCCCGTAGCTGTATCCGACCCGACGGAATGTATTTCGCAGGTGGTTGAACAGGAACGGGGCAATCATGCGCGCTGGCTGCAGGCTGCTCGTCTCGTCCTCGTAGCGCGCGCGCATCGGTACGTCCACGACCACTGCACGCAACTGATTGAGATGGTAGAGCAGGTCGGATTCGAAGAAGTAGCGCTTTGCAATCCGGTCCAGTTCAAGCTCATGCACAAGCTCGCGCCGAATGGCCGTGTAGCCGTTGGTGGGATCGGCCACCTGCCAGTAGCCACTGGAAATTTTGGTCAGAAATGAAAGTGCCGCGTTGCCTGCCAGCCGCATGAGCGGCATATCCCGCACGAAGCCGATGCGATGGAACCGGTTGCCCTTGGCGTAGTCCGCATGCCCGGCCAGCAGCGGGCTGGCGAAGCGTGGCAAAAGCGCCGAATCCATTTGGCCATCGCCGTCCAGCTTGACGACCACCTCGGCAGGGGTGGTGTCCAGCACGTGCTGGTAGCCGGTCATGGTCGCCCCGCCGACGCCCTGATTCTGGGCATGCTCGATCACAGTCAGGCGGGGGTCCTTGCAGTGCGCGCGCAGCCATCCGCCGCTCTGCTCGGGGCAGGCATCGTCGACGGCGATGATCCAGCCAACCTCCGGGCCGATGCCAGAGACGACCTGCAGGATCTGCGCGCGCACGCGATAGCAGGGAATCACAACGGCGATGCGGGGGGCGACATGCATGGTGGCAACGTGCTCCAGGTGACCTGTGGAGATGGCTGTACTCATGGCTGGCTGGCCTGGGAGGTGCTGGACGCGGTGGGAAGGCTCCACCATTGGCGTCCACCGGTCTCCTGGCGCAGAACGGCCCCGCTGTGCTGCAGTCCCGCCTGCTCGGCCGGGCGCAGCGTGCTGCTACGCGATATCACATGACGCACCTGCTGGTCGCGCAACAGCGAGGCGAACTGCAGGCCGGACGTATCATGCGCAGCCTGCTGGGCCGCCGCTTCCAACGTGGGTGCGTACCAGCTGAGGGTTCGCCCCCGATCACCGAACTCCGCGAAGAGCGCGTCTTTGGAGTCCAGCACGAGTACCGTGCCATCGGACTCCTCTGATTGTCGGATGGCTGCGGCCAGTGTGCGCTCTGGTGCGAAGCGCTCGAACAATGCCGCGTCGCTTCCGCCAGTGCGCAGGGTGTCTTTTAGTGCTCCGTTTCTCAACATCCAGTTGCCGGTTGCATGGAAGCCGATATTGAGGATGCACACTGCCAGCAGCAGTCCCGTCATCGATTTGCGCGGTCCCTCGCTGGCCGCGACCACCAGCACCACGCACAACAGGGCGATGCCGGGATACGCATAACGCAGATACTGCACGGGCAGCAAAGGTGCGATGAACGCAGCAGTGGCCACGAGAGCCGGCACTCGAGTGGCGGGGCGGAGCAATGCCAGCCCCCACAGCCCGGCCAGTGCCACCAGCACGACGCCGGCGGCGCCATCATGTGATTCGAAGTAGCGCGAGCTATGGAAGGTCAGCGCCCAGGGGAGATCGGCACCGAAGCCGATCTTGTACAGCGGGTCGATGAAATTGACCGGTGCGTAGTAGGCCGAACGGAACACGCCATTGAACAGTGGCAGTACCGGGTTGCCCGTCATCCACGCAGCCTGGGCATAACTTGCGCCTCCGACCAACACTCCGACGCATAGCACTGCAACGATACGCAGCGGCGACGGCCAGGGGTGCCGGGCCAATGCCCATAGCAGCACAGGCACCGCCATCACTGCAGCGGTCAGCTTGCTGGCAGCCAACCCTCCGGTCAGCACAGCCAGCAGCATCCAGGTCACCAGCCGGCCATCGCGTGGCATCGCGACGACGGCCGCCATCCACACGAGCAGCGCTGCGCTGGGCAGTTCGGTCTGCATGCTGGTGGCGAGCCCGGGGGTCAACGGCAGGCTTGCCACCAGTGCCACGGCCAGCCAGCCGGAACGGGCGGGTGCGCCCAGCTGAGTCGCCAGCTGCCAACTGCCAGTGGCCAGCAGGGCCAGCCAGATCGCGTTCACCGGGCCGCGTGCCTCGGTGCCCGCCATTACCTGCGGCATGGCCTGCAAGACATCCGTCGCCCACGGCGCCAATGCCCAGATCTGCTGCTGCGGTGCGGGGTAATACGCGCCCAGTTCCAGCAACTGCCAGGGGAGTCGCAAGTGGTAGGCCAGGTCGTCGTATTGCAGGGTCGGCAGCCAGCAGGCCGTACTGGCCAGCCCCATCACCATGACGGCGAAGGCAGCCAATCGCGGCGAGGCCGAGACGGCCGTGCGCCACTGCTCAGCGGTCGCTGGCAAACCGCCGCGAAGCGCAGGGTATCGCCAAGCTACCAGGGCCGCGCACAGCAGCAGGTAGCTCCACTGGAAGTGCACCGGCACCTGCACCAGCCAACCCAGCAGGGCTGCCAGCAGGACCAATCCGATGATCGCCTGCAACGCTGGGGGGCGGCGCGGAAACAGCGCACCGCCCAACGCAAGGGCGGAAAACAGCATCAACAGGCTGGACAGTACCGGCAGCACCCCCGCGAACACCGGCAGCACGACGGTCCACAGCACGGCCAGCGCGCTTGCGAATGACCAGCCCAATGCGCGACGCAGCAGCCAAGCCCCCCCGGAGGCGAGGAGCGACAGTGCCAGCAATTCGGCGGCACGGTTTTCCGGCAGCCGCGACAAAAGCGGCGTTGAGCACAGCCCGATGATCAGCAGCAACGGGCCAATCCATGGCAACCCGCGGGTCAATCGATCCTTAAGTGACGTCATGCTTCATATCGTGCGAAGGAGAGGCTCGGCTATGCTACCAGCCTGTCCACGTCTGCCCGCTGCGAGCGGAACATCGCCATGACCCAAGCCCTGCACGTCATCATCCTCGCCGCCGGCGCCGGCAAGCGCATGAAATCGGCCCTGCCCAAGGTACTGCAGCCGATCGCCGGGCGCCCGATGCTCGCCCACGTCATCGATACCGCGCGTCAGCTGCAGCCCGAAGCAATCCATGTCGTTTACGGCCACGGCGGTGAAGCGGTCCGGCAGGCATTCGCCGATCAGCCCGATCTGCGCTGGGCGGAGCAGAGCGAGCAGCTGGGCACCGGGCATGCCGTGCTGCAGGCCATGCCGGAAGTGCCGGATGCGGCAACCGTTCTGGTGTTGTACGGTGATGTGCCGTTGATCCGCGGCGAGACGTTGCGCCACCTGTTGTCGCAGCCGGGCCGCTTGGCCGTGCTGGTGGCCGAGGTCGCCGACCCGACGGGCTACGGGCGCATCGTGCGCAATGCCGAGGGCAAGGTCGGCGCGATCGTCGAGCAGAAAGACGCCACCGACGAACAGCGCAGCATCCGCACCATCAATACCGGCATCATCACCGCCGAATCCACGGCACTGCGCCGTTGGTTGTCGCAGCTCTCCAATGCGAACGCGCAGGGCGAGTATTACCTGACCGACATCTTTGCCGCGGCGGCCAGCGATTACACGCCGGCCGAGATGGCGTTCGTGCAGGACCCGCAGGACGCCGAAGGTGCCAACGATCCATGGCAGTTGGCCCAACTCGAACGCGCCTGGCAGCTGCGCGAAGTGCGTGCGCTGTGCGCGCAGGGCGCGCGCGTACTGGACCCGGCACGGCTGGATATCCGTGGCACTGTCACTGTCGGCAGCGACGTGCAGATCGACGTCAACGTGATCCTGGAAGGTCGTGTGGTGCTGGGCGATGGCGTCAGTATCGGCGCGTTCACCCGGCTCAAGGATGTTTCCCTGGCCGCGGGTACCGTGGTCAAGCCGCACTGCGATCTGGAGGGCGTGGTCAGCGAAGGTGCGGCAGACATCGGTCCGTTCGCCAGGCTGCGCCCCGGCACCGTGCTGGGGGAGGGCTCGCACGTGGGCAACTTCGTGGAAACCAAGAAAGTCGTGCTCGGTGCCGGCAGCAAGGCCAACCACCTCACCTATCTGGGTGATGCGGTGATCGGCAGCAAGGTCAACATCGGTGCGGGCACCATCACCTGCAACTACGACGGGGTGAACAAGTCGCAGACCACGATCGGCGATCGTGCCTTCATCGGATCCAACAGCTCGCTGGTCGCGCCGGTCGTGATCGGTGAAGGCGCAACCGTCGCCGCTGGCTCGGTGATCACTCGCGGCGCCCCCGCGGACAAGCTGACCGTCGCCCGCGCGCGTCAGGAAACCATCGACGGCTGGAAGCGCCCGACGAAGAAGTAGTGGCGGGGGG
>NZ_JBHFHW010000026.1:10626-18527 GCF_057333975.1 Stenotrophomonas sp. AGC87 | reverse complement strand
CACTACCGGGCGTCGGCCGGCAGGAACACCGCCACGCACAGGCCACCTTCGCGGCGGTTCTGCAATGAAATGCGGCCGCCGTGCGCTTCGACGATCTCGCGCGTCAGCGCCAGGCCCAACCCGGTGCCGTTGCGCTTGGTTGAATAGAACGGCATCAACGCGTTCTGCAGCACCGCTTCGTTCATGCCCTTGCCGCGGTCCAATACCTCCAGCCGCAGCCACTGCGGCAGTCGGGTCAGCCGCACCTCGACATCTTCATTCGGCGGTTCGGCATCAGCGCAGGCTTCATGCGCGTTCTTGAGCAGGTTCAACAGCGCCTGCCCGAGCTGGGCGATGTCCACGCGGCTCTGCAGATCGTCGGGTACCTCCGCCATCCGGAACGGAATCTGGTGCTGCAGCCCGCCCAGGAACAGGTTCCACTGCACGGTCTGCAACTGCGGCTGTGGCAGCTTGGCGAACCGCGCATAGCCGCGGATGAAGCCTTCCAGATGACGCGCGCGCTCCTCGATGGTGGCGAATACCTCTTCGAGCCGCTCGGTCTTGCCGCGCCGGACCAGCTCGCCACCGGAATGCGCCAGCGAGGCGATCGGCGCCAGCGAATTGTTCAACTCGTGGCTGATCACCCGGATCACCTTCTTCCAGGTCTGCACTTCCTGGCGGCGCAGTTCGGCGGTCAGCAGGCGGATCAACAGCAGATCGTGCGGGCGGCCGTTGAGATGGAAATTGCGGCGTGACAGGTGATAGATCTGCTCGTCGTCTTCATCGCGCTCATCGTCGCTGTCCTGGCCTTCGCCACGCACCGCGAAGAGGCTGTCGCCCCCGCGGGCGATGGCGTCGCGCAGCTCGATCGGCATCGTCGCCATGACGTCGTCCATGCGCTGGCCCTCCAGCTTCCAACCGCTGTGCAGCAACTTGCGCGCCGCCAGGTTGGAGAACACCACGCGCTGCACGCCGTCGCCCCCATGCGCCAGCAACAGCATCGACACCGGCGTGTTCTGCACCATGGTGTCCAGCAGCAGCTCGCGCTGGACCAGGTCCTGGCGTTGCGCACGCAGCACATCGCCGAGTTCGCGGTGGGCCTGGACCAGATCGCCCAGCTCATCATTGGAGGGCCAATAAATGCCGAAGTTGTATTCGCCGTCGCGGTAGCTGCTGGTGGTGCCGGACAGGGCGCGCAGCAACGAGCGGATCGGTGCGGTCGCGCGGCGCAGGCTCCACCACATCAGCGCCAGCAGCACGACAACCGAAATGCAGGTGACCGCCCAACCATGGTCCAGCCAGAACGCCAGATACCACGGGAACGCAGCCGCCAGTGCCAGGACCGGCAGCAGGCGCAGGAACAGCCGGAAGGTGAACGAGCGCCGCTTCATTCGCGCGGGATGCCGTAACGGTCCATGCGCCGGTACAGCGCCTGGCGGCTGAGCCCGAGTTCGGCAGCGGTCTGGGCAATGATGCCGTGGTTATGCGCCAGTGCGGTTTCGATCCGGCTGCGGTCCGGGTCCACGGCCGGGCTGGCCGCGCGCGGGGCCGCGGCGCGCGGCAGGTTGAGATCGCCTGCCTCGATGCGCGGTCCTGTTGCGAACAGTTGGGCGCGCTGCAGTACGTTGCGCAGCTCGCGCACATTGCCCGGCCAGGCATGCCGCTGAAGCGCGGTGGCCGCCGCGGTGGACAGTGGCTTGCCACTGTCCAGGAAGCGTTCGGCCAGCGGCAGGATGTCGCCGGGGCGGTCGGCCAAGGGCGGCAGCGCCAGCTCGACGGTGTTGAGGCGGTAATACAGATCCTCGCGGAACTGGCCATCGCGGATCATCGCGGGCAGGTCGGCGTTGGTCGCGCTGATGACGCGGACCTTCACCTGCCGCTCGCGGTTGGAACCCAGCCGTTCGAAGCGGCCGGTTTCCAGCACGCGCAGCAGTTTCATCTGTCCACTGGCAGAGAGATTGCCGATCTCATCCAGGAACAGGGTGCCGCCATCGGCGGCCTCGAACTTGCCTTCGCGTGCCTTGTTGGCACCGGTGTAGGCGCCGGCCTCGGCACCGAACAGCTCCGCCTCGATCAGCTCGGACGGAATCGCGCCGCAGTTGAGCGCGACGAACGGCCCCTTGGCCACCAGCGAGTTGGCCTGGATGATCTCGGCGATCTTCTCCTTGCCCGCGCCGTTGGGGCCGGTGATCAGCACCGGCAGTGCCGAGCGTGCCACCTGGCAGGCCAGGTTGACCACGCGCTCGCTGGCCGGATCGGCCACCACGGCACCGCGCAGATCGTAGCGGGCCTCCAGCGCCGAGCGATCGCGTTGCTCGCGGTCGCGGCGGCGGTCCAGTTCGCGGCGGGTTTCGGAGAGCTCCAGCAGGTTGTTGACCGTGATCAGCAGCTTGCGGTCGTCCCATGGCTTGGCCAGGTAGTCCGCCGCGCCCGCCTTGACCAGATCGACCGCGCTGCTCAGATGTGTCCAGGCGGTCAACAGGATCACCGGCAGATCCGGATGGCGCGCGCGGATCTGCTGGAACAGGGCTTCGCCCTCTTCGCCGGAGGTGGTGTCCTCGGTGAAGTTCATGTCCTGGATGACCAGATCCACCGGCTGTTGTTCCAGCAGCGCCAGGCCCTGCTCGGGCGAGAGCGCGTGCAGGGTATCGATGTCGTGCAGCGAGAACAGCACGTCGAGTGCGGTGCCGACGCTGGCGTTGTCGTCAATGATCAGGATCGAGGGCATGCGGCAACGTAGGACCGGAAGTGGAATCAAGAGTACCGGAGCGCCGGGCCAAGGGGCAGATGGCCCGGCGTGGCGGGCCTCAGCCGCCGGCGCGTGGCGGCGTTGCGGGCTGGGGGATGGGCGGTGTCTCGACCGCCAGCACCTCGCTCCAGGCGGCGGTGTCGACATCCACGGTCACCTGGTTGCCCTTGCGCAGCACGGTGACCGGTACACGGGTGGCCTTGTTGCCGACCAGTGCATGGGTGAGGTCGGCCATGCGCCGTACGGGCTGGCCATCCACGCGCAGGATCCGATCGCCGCTGCGCACACCGAAGTAGCTGCTCGGTTCGGTGGTGGTGACGCGCACGATGCCATCCCGGGCATCCACCACCAGATGGTGGCCGGCATCACGCCACTCCAGGCGTGCGGTATCGGTCTGGGTGGCGGCAGCGCAGGTGCGCTGGCCAGCAGGAGGGACAACAACAGGGTCGTGATCCTGGTCTTGGTCTGGCGCATTTCAGGCACTCCGGGTGGCAACGGCAGGGGGGACGGCGGCGGCGCGACGCGCCGGGCCGAAGACAGCGATCTGGCCCAGCAGCCACAGCAGTACCGCGCCGATGGGCAGGTAACTGATGGGCATGCGCGGCAGCTCGTAGTTGTTCATCAGCCACAGATTGATCGTGTAGGCCATCAACATGCCCAGCACGATGCCGACCGTGGCCAACAGGAAGTTCTCGGTCTGGAAGTAGCGCAGGATCTGGCTGCGCGTCGCGCCCAGCGCCCGGCGGATGCCGATCTGCTTGGTCCGCTGCTGCACCCAGAAACTGGCCAGACCAACGATACCCAGTGCCGTCACCACCAGCAGGGCAACGCACACGGTGATCAGCAGGCCGACCATGGCGCGGTCATTGGCGAAGTACTTCCTGCGTTGCTCCTCGTAGGTGGATTTGCTGCGGATCAATCGGCTCGAATCGACACGTTCCAGTGCCGTCACCGCCGCTTTGATCACTTCATCCCGACGCGCGGGATCGGTGACACGGATCAAGTAGAAGCCTTCCTCATAGGTAGCTCGCAGCGGCAGCATGATCGAATACTGCATATCTCCGTCAACCGCATTCGGGCGGGCCAACACCTTGACGATGCCGATGATGCGCAACGGCATGGAACCGCTGTAGACCGTCTTGCCCAAAGCATCACCACCGGGGAACATCTTGTCGGCAATCGCTTTTGTCACGATGACCGCCGAGCCGGACTTCTCAGCGTCTTCGTCGGTCAGGGCATCCGCTGCGTCGCGGTACTCGTCGCTCTGGAAATCGCGGCCGGCGACCAGTTCCACGCCCAGTGTCTCCAGCGCGCCTTCGCGGGCGAAGTACTGGGAGGTATTGAGCGTCGAGCGTTCCTGGTTGGCTGTCAGTCCCAGCCCCGTGTTCCAGGAGCTGTTGCGGAACGGAATCTGGTTCAGGGTGACGGCACTCTTGACGCCGGGAATGGCGTGCAATGCCGCCAGGTCTTCGCGGGTGCGCGCTGCGGCGTTGACCTGGGTGCCGATGCCGCCCAGGCGGACTTCGACCAATTCGCTCTCCGCGATGCCGCTGGGCTGGTTGATCTTTTCGATGCGCTGCCCGATCAGGAACAGCGCATTGCAGACGATGGCGCAGGTCAGTGCGATCTCGAGCACGATGAGCGCTGCGGCGGTCTTGTGCCGGCGCAGGGTGGAGAGGATGGGACGGATATCCATGATGTGCTCCGGATCCTTACTGCGATTTGAGTTGGATGGCGGGCGTGACCTGCATGGCGCGCAGCGCCGGCAGGAAGCCGGCCAGCAGGCTGGCGACCAGGGTCAGCGCGAAGGTCATCAGCAGCATCTGCCCATCCAGCGTGGCCAGCTTGGCGTAGTCCACCGGCTGCTGGCGCACCGCGTACAGGCCCAGCATGGCCAGTACCAGGCCAAGCAGGCCACCGGCCAAGCCGACGGTGCCGGCTTCGATGAGCGATTGCATGAATATCTGGCCGCGGCTGGCACCCAGTGCCCGACGCACGCCGATCTCACCGCTCCGGCGCAGGAACTTGGCCAGCAGCAGGCCCACGGTATTGATCAGGCAGACCAGCAGGAAGCCCATCGCCAACCATAGCTGCAGGCGTACATCACCGGGGACCACCTTCTTGTAGTCCAGCCACTCCATGACATTGCGCAGGCGCACGTTGTTGGGGCGCTCGAAGCGGCCGGCCGCACGCTGCTGGTCGGAGTAGTTTTCCAGGTAGCGGCGATATTCCGCAGCCTGCCCGGCGTTCTCCAGCTCCACCCAGTACTGGATCCAGGTGCAGCTGGCGGTCGGGCCGGTCGGGTCGGGTTCGTTGCGGCGGCCGAAGCAGTCCATGCTGCCGCTACGGTCGAACTTCAGCTCGATGGCCGTGGTGAACGGAACGAATACATCCTCGCTGTCGCCATAGCGGCCGGTATTGAGATCGTAGAAGTGCGGATTGGGGTGCCAGTCGTCCAGCACGCCTACCACAGTCATCGTGTTGCCATTGATGCGCAGCGACTTGCCGACGCTGTTGGCGCCATCAAACAGCTTCTGGTTGAGCGTCTTGGAGATCACCGCGACGCGAGCGCGACCTTCATCATCCGTTTCCTTCCAGCCCTGTCCATACAGGAAGGTGGAATCGAACATCGGGAAGAAGTCGCCCGAGGTGTAGCGTGAATCGGTAGAGAATGGACGCAACGTGCTGCCGTCCGGCTCGATGGTGACGCCGCCACCGGTCATCATTGCCTGGCGCTTGGCATGCTTCTCGCTCAGCAGTTTGGTGGCATCGAAGCGGGTCAATTGGTCGGCCGGTTCTTCGCCAGGCTGGTAGCCAAGCGCCGACTGCGGATCAATCTGCACGCTGAAGAGCCGATCGCTCTTCTGCGGAATCGGATCACCGGACAGCACATGGAACACGGTCAGCGTGGTCATCGACGCGCCGATACCCAGCGCGATGGCGATCACCATCAGCGCGGTCAGCACCTTGTTGCGCCGGAAGCTGCGCAGGGCCAGTCGGAAGTAGTAAGCAATCATGGCCGGCCTCAGTCGTTGGCGATGGCAGCGGCAACCGCGGGGCGCGGCGTGGCAAGCACCGGGTCGCGCAGCAGGTCGGTGACCTGGCCATCGACGATGTGCACGTTGCGCTTGGCGCGGGCGGCCAGTTCCGGATCGTGGGTGACCATCACGATCGTGGTGCCCTTGGCATTGATCTCCTCCAGCAGCTCCATCACGCCCCGGGCCATCTGGCTGTCCAGGTTGCCGGTCGGTTCATCGGCCAGCAGCAGGCGCGGGCTACCGGCCAGTGCTCGTGCGATCGCGGCGCGCTGCTGCTGACCACCGGACAGTTCGGCCGGGTAGTGCTTCATGCGCGAGCCCAGGCCCACCTGGCCAAGCGCATGCTCGATGCGCTGCTTGCGTTCGGCCGCGGGCATGCCGCGGTAGCGCAGCGGCACATCGACGTTGTCGAACAGGTTCAGATCGGAGATCAGGTTGAAGCCCTGGAAGATGAAGCCGATCTTCTGGTTGCGCAGGCGGCTGCGGGCGTCATCGCCGAGCTGGCTGACGTCCTGGCCATCGAGCAGATAGGTGCCGCTGGTGAAGGTCTCCAGCAGGCCGGCGATGTTGAGGAAGGTGGTCTTGCCCGAACCGGACGGACCGGTCACGGCGACGAACTCCCCTTCGCGGACATGCAGGTCCAGCGACCGCAGGGCATGGGTTTCCACCTGTTCGGTGCGGAAGACTTTGGCGACCGAGCGCATTTCAAGCATGGCTGTTTTCCTTTGAGGGTCGAGAAGATGGAAAGGGGCTGAATCAATTGATGGAGACGCGCTCGGCATCGCCGAACAGATCGCTGCCGGACACCACGACACGATCGCCGGGCTGCAGGCCAGAGAGGATTTCCACTTCGCCCAGGCTGCTTACACCGAGCTTGACCGGGCGGCGGACGGCACTGCTGCCGTCCATGACGTAGGCGTAGCCGTTGCCCTGCTCGACGAACGGGCCGCGCTCGATCTTGAGGGCGTTGCGGCGGGTATCGAGCAGCACGCGCGCCTGCATCCGCTGGCTCTGGCGCAGGCCCTGCGGTTGCTTGTCGGCAAAGCGGATGCGGGCGTTGACCTCACCGGCGACCACTTCCGGGGACACCGCGGAGATCTCACCGGCGAACTGGCCGCTGCCGCCGGTCAGCTGTGCGGGCATGCCGATCGACAGCTCGCGCGCGAAGCTCTCCGGCACCTTGATCTCGATCTCGAAGCGGGACAGATCGACCACGCCCAGGATCGGCGCATTGGCGACCACGTTGGTGTGCTGGGTGGCCTGCACCTGGCCGACCTGGCCATCGAACGGGGCACGCAGGGTGAGCGCGTCGACCTGACGCTCGACCTCGGTGACCACCGAGCGCTGGCGATCGGCCAGCAGGCGCTTGTTGCGCGCGTCCAGATCGGCGCCCTGAGCCTTGAGCATCGCATCCTTGCGGGCGTGTTCGAGCTGGATGTCGCTCTTCTTGACCGTGTCTTCGGCCTTGGCGACATCCACCTGCGGCACCGCGCCGCCATCGAAGCCCCGCTTGTAACGCTCCAGATCGCGCACTGCGGCCTGGCGTTCGATCACGGCCTGGTCGGTGTCTTTCTGTGCAGTGGCGCGGGCCAGCGTGGCATCCAAGGTGGCGCGGCTGGCCTCGGCCTGCAGGCCGGCCAGCGTGGCCTGTTCCTGGGCCAGTTTGCTGCGCAGTTCCGGGCTGTCGATCACGGCCAGCTCCTGGCCCTGCTTGACCACATCACCGGCCACGACCTTCAGGTCCACGTTGCCGGCGGAGATCGCATACAGCACCGGGTTGTTGGCCGCGATCACACGGCCGTCCGCGGCGATGTCGCGGACCATGTCGCCCCGGGTGACCTCGGCCACCCGGACACGGGCGCTGTCGAACGAGCGGCTGGCGCCGAGCCAGGCGCGGGCGGCGAAGCCGGTCGCCAGCAGCACGACCAGCGCGGCGACCGCCGGCCACAGCCAGCGCTTCCACGGGGCGGGCGCGGCATGCGAGGAAAGGGTCTGGTCCTGGGCGGAAGTGTCGCGGATCATGGGGCTCGTTCGCGGTTGGGTTGTGAAGTACCAAAGCAGACTTCGTGCCAACTTTTCACCCTTTTAAAACAATGGCTTGCGAACGGGGTGGCGGGGGGGGGGGGGGGGGGGGG
>NZ_JBHFHW010000026.1:0-10582 GCF_057333975.1 Stenotrophomonas sp. AGC87 | reverse complement strand
GTCCGCGCACCCCGGACCGGACACTTTCGTTAAGCCGACAGCGCCCAAGCCGCCGGGGCGGCCACGCTAGAATGCGAGGCTAACCAGCAGGGATCTGAATCTATGTGCGGCATTGTGGGAGCGATCGCCCATCGCGACGTGGTACCGGTACTCATCGAAGGCCTGAAGCGACTGGAATACCGGGGCTACGACTCCTCGGGCATTGCCGTGATCGATACCGCCGCCGCCGAAGCTGACGTCCGTCGTGTGCGCCGTACCGGCCGCGTGGCCGAGATGGAGAAGGCCGCCACGAGCGAAGGCTTCCAGTCGCTGCTCGGGATCGGCCACACCCGCTGGGCCACCCACGGTGGCGTGACCGAGGCCAATGCGCACCCCCACATCAGCCACGGCGTGGCGCTGGTGCACAACGGCATCATCGAGAACCATGAAGAGCAGCGCGAGAAGCTGCGCGCGCTGGGCTACACCTTCGAGTCGCAGACCGACACCGAAGTGATCGCGCACCTGATGCACCATCACCTCAAGGAGGGCGACAGCCTGCTGTCCGCGCTGCAGCGCACGGTCAAGGAACTGACCGGCGCCTACGCGCTGGCGGTGATGAGCCGTGCCGAGCCGGACCACTTCGTCTGCGCGCGCATGGGCTGCCCACTGCTGGTCGGCGTGGGCGAGGGCGAGAACTTCGTCGCCTCCGATGTCTCGGCGATCCTCCAGGCCACCCGCACCGTGATCTTCCTGGAAGAGGGCGACACCGCCGACATCCGCCGCGACGGTGTGCAGGTCTATGACGAGCACAACCAGCCGATCGTCCGGGATGTGCACCTGTCCGATGTGTCGCTGGCCTCGCTGGAGCTGGGCCCGTACCGCCACTTCATGCAGAAGGAGATCCACGAGCAGCCGCGCGCGCTTGGCGACACCATCGAGGCGGCGATCGACGCCGGTGGCTTCCCGGCCACCCTGTTCGGCAAGAACGCCGAAGCCGTGCTGTCGGGTATCGAAGGCGTGCAGATCCTCGCCTGTGGCACCAGCTATTACGCCGGCCTGACCGCGCGTTACTGGATCGAATCCATCGCCGGCCTGCCGTGCAGCGTGGAAATCGCCAGCGAATACCGTTACCGCGCTGCCTATGCGAATCCCAAGCACCTGATCGTCACCATCTCCCAGTCCGGCGAAACGCTGGATACGATGGAAGCGCTCAAGTACGCCAAGTCGCTCGGCCACCTGCACACGCTCTCGATCTGCAACGTGCCCGAGAGTGCGATTCCGCGCGCCAGTGAACTGGTCTGCTACACCCGTGCCGGTGCCGAGATCGGTGTCGCCTCGACCAAGGCCTTCACCACGCAGCTGGCGGCGTTGTTCCAGCTCACCGTGGTGCTGGGCAAGCTGCATGGCCGCATCGACGCCGTGCAGGAAGCGGACTACCTGGAGCAGCTGCGCTTCCTGCCGGGCAGCGTGCAGCACGCGCTGAACATGGAACCGCAGATCGCCGCGTGGGCCGAACGCTTCGCACGCAAGAGCAGTGCACTGTTCCTGGGCCGTGGCCTGCACTACCCGATCGCGCTGGAAGGCGCGCTCAAGCTCAAGGAGATCACCTATATCCACGCCGAGGCGTATCCGGCCGGTGAGCTCAAGCACGGCCCGCTGGCGCTGGTGGATGAAGACATGCCGGTGGTGGTGATCGCCCCGAACGACAGCCTGCTGGAGAAGGTCAAATCCAACATGCAGGAAGTGCGCGCCCGTGGCGGTGAGCTGTTCGTCTTCGCCGACCAGGACAGCAACTTCGTCGAGTCCGAAGGCGTGCATGTGATCCGTACCCCGCGCCATGCCGGCGTGCTCAGCCCGATCGTGCACACGCTGCCGGTGCAGCTGCTGGCGTACCACACCGCACTGGCCCGCGGGACAGACGTGGACAAGCCGCGCAACCTGGCCAAGAGCGTGACGGTGGAGTGAGGCGCCCGCCGCCGAGGCGGCGCTGACACGTATCCAGGGTGGCTCTGCGGGGCCACCCTTTTTTATGCGATCACCCGCTTGTAGAGCCACCCCATGGGTGGCTGCGGGAGCCACCCGGCCGTCGGCACTGGAACTTTAGTCGTGCCCTGCGGCGGCATTCAGCGACGGTTTTAGTCACGGTGCCATTCTCAGGGTCGTTCACGCTTTCCACGACGAACCGTCCCAGATTTGCAAACTCCTGGCCCAGGGTGCGGTCGTAGAATCGAGTGACCGAGGACCGCGTGGCACTGCCACCGACCTCGCTGCAACCAGGCGCCTCTCTCGACTTCAGTAACCTGTAACAGGAAACAAGAATGAACGTCCGCGAACTCCTGCAATCCAAGAAAGAAGCCATCGTCACCATCGATGTGGAAGACACCATCGGTGCCGCCGCGCACAAGATGAGCGCGCACAAGATCGCCGCCCTGGTGGTGATGAAGGACGATGCGCCGGTACGGATCGTGTCCGAGAAGGACATCGTGCGCAGCCTTGCGGAAGATGGTCCCCAGGCCGGCCGACGCGTCATTTCCAGCTTGCCGTCGGCAGGGCTGGAAGGCATCGGCCCGGACGCCACCCTCAAGCAGGCGATGGCACTGATGACGTACTCCCGCCATCGTCACCTGATGGTGACCGAGGGCGCCAAGCTGGTCGGCATCCTGAGCCTGGGCGATATCGTTAAGAACCTGCTCAGCGAGCTGGAGCTGGAAAAGGCGGTCCTGCAGGACATCTACCTGGCGGCGCACTGACCTTGCACCAAGCGCGTTGACGGGCATTGCCGGCCGCGGGCCGCCAACCCCGTACATCCCCCGACGAGGTCAGCGTGTGCGTTTGATCTCGACGAGCTGCTGAAGGTCGTTCTTCAGCAACTGATAGGCGCCATCGCGCGCCTCATCGCCGGTTTGCCGCAGGACCCACGACGGATGCACCGTGGCGAATGCGCGCGTGCCGTCGTCCAGCACGTGCCAGCGTCCGTGGTTCGCCATCAGGTTGAATCCGGCACCGAACACGGCCGTGGCCGCGGTGGCGCCCAGGCAGACGATCACCTGCGGGCGCACATTCTCGATTTCCCCCATCAGCCACGGCCGGCAGGCGTTGACGTGGGTCAGCTGAGGCTTGCTGTGGATGCGCCGTTTGCCGCGCCGTTCAAAGCGGAAGTGCTTGACCGCGTTGGTCAGGTACAGCGCGCTGCGCTCGATGCCGAGCTCACGTAGCGCACGGTCGAGCAGCTGTCCAGCCGGGCCGACGAACGGGTGGCCGCTGAGGTCCTCGCTGTCGCCGGGTTGCTCGCCGACCAGCATGATCGAGGCGTTCGGCGGGCCCTCGCCAAACACCGTCTGCGTGGCCGGTTCCCATAGCGGGCAGCGGCGGCACGCCGAGGCGGCATCGCGCAGTGCACCGAGCGTGGCCGGTGCAGCGTCCGTCACTGCTGGCGCGCCGGTGGCGGGCACAGGAATGCGCCGCCGGGGGGCCTGCGCTTCACGGTCGTGCATCTCCTGCACCCGGTCACCGGCATCACGCACCAGCTGCGGCAGCAACGCGGCTTCGGGCAGATGCTTCCAGTATTTCGCTGGCATCTCCTGCTGCATCATCCGGGTGTTCAGGCGCGCCGGATTGAAGATGTTGGCGTAGTAGGTCCGCCACAACTCCTCGCGGGCATCCTCGGTTGGCGCATCGCTCTGCCGGCCACCAGGGCCGAATGACAGCGCCTGGCCATCCCAGTGCGCGCTGCGCCCCGGCGTGAGAATCGCCCAGCGCATCCCGGCGAAGCGGCGCGCGAAGAACGGGGCGACGCGATCGACGATGTGGTGCTCCGGCTCGAACCAGGCGATGAATGCATCCTGTTCACCCGGCACCTCGCGGAAGCGCACGAAGGCCTTCATCTTGTGCGAGTCGCGGCGCACCGCCTGGCTCAGTGCCATTGCGCGCAGCACGTCCGGGTCGGTGGGGTTGGAGAGGAGGCTGCGCTCGCCGTGGGCGATGCGCCACAGCATGCGATACAGCAGCGACAAACGCTGCGGGTCGCGGTGGCACAGGCAGGTGGCGGCCAGTTCGACGAACGCCTTGGCCACATAGGTAGGAGCGTCGTGCGGTGCGCTGGCCTCTGCGTCGGTGCCTTGCAGCGACGGGGCCTCCAGCAGCGAGGCTTCTTCGCCGTGCAGCCAGTCCAGCTGCTCGGGTGCCACGGCGTGGCGCAGGGCCAGGCGCGCGGCATCGCGCCACGCCTGCAGCGACCACGGCGGGTCAATACGAACGCTCCAGCGCGCCATCTCAGTGCGGGGCCACCGCATCGAACAGCGCGCCCTGCTTCGGCGGCGGCGCCAGGCGCGCGCGCAGCGTGGCCGGGTCATCCAGCTGCTTGCGCGGATGGTGGTCGGCCAACTGCACGAACGGCAGCAGCTTGCTCATCGGCGCGCGCAGGCGGGCCACATCGGCTACCCGCAAGCGCCCATGGCGGCGTGCCATCAACACCCGCTTGACGTTGCGCACGCCCAGGCCCGGCACGCGCAGCAGCAGTTCCTTCGGCGCCAGGTTGAGGTCGACCGGGAAACGCTCGGGATGGCGGATCGCCCAGGCCATCTTCGGGTCGATGTCCAGATCGAGCATGCCGCCCTGGGTGGTACTGGTGATCTCGTCCACGCCATAACCGTAGAAGCGCAGCAGCCAGTCCGCCTGGTAGAGGCGGTGCTCGCGTGCCAGCGGCGGTGCCTGCAGCGGCAGTGCCTTGCTGGCATCGGGGATGGGGCTGAAGGCGGAGTAGTAGACCCGGCGCATCCGGTAGTTGCCGTAGAGGTTGTCCGCTGCACCGAGAATCTGCTGGTCGCTGGCACCGTCGGCACCCACGATCATCTGTGTGCTCTGGCCGGCTGGCGCGAAGCGCGGTGCGCGCGCCCGGCGGCCACCCGCAGCGGGTGCCGGCATCGGTGAAGCGGCCGATGTCGCGGCGGTGCCTGCATCGGACTTGCCTGCCTCCTTGGCCTCCTCAATGCGCCAGCGCAGCTCGCCCATCGCCCCCCGGATCGACGGCAGCGATTTCTCCGGGGCGAAACTGGCCAGCCCGGCCTCGGTCGGCAGCTCGATATTGATCGACAGCCGATCGGCATGGCGGCCGGCGAGCGCGAGCAGTTCCGGTGAGGCTTCCGGAATCGTCTTGAGGTGGATGTAGCCACGGAAGCGCCGCTCCTCTCGCAGCACCCGCGCGATCTCCACCATCTGTTCCATCGTGTAATCGGCATTACGAATGATGCCGCTGGAGAGAAACAGGCCTTCGATGTAGTTGCGTTTGTAGAAATCCATCGTCAGCGCGACCACTTCCTCCACGCTGAAGCGTGCCCGCTGCACGTTGCTGGAGACGCGGTTGACGCAGTACGCGCAGTCGTAGATGCAGAAGTTGGTGAGCAGGATCTTCAGCAGCGACACGCATCGGCCATCGGGCGTGTAGCTGTGGCAGATCCCCATCCCTTCGGTGCTGCCGATGCCGCCGGAGGTGCGCGAATCGCGCTTGCCCGCACCGCTGGAGGCGCAGGACGCATCGTATTTCGCGGCATCGGCAAGGATGGCCAGTTTGCGGATCGTCTCCATGGAAAGACCGTACCCAGGCACGATCTCATCCAGTGAGACGCGTCACATAGGCCCTGAAGCATTCAGGTTCCGCATCAGCCCTCGAAGGTTACTTTCACCGAGTCCGCGCTGTACGTCGCCGGGCCATGGAACACCACTTCGATGTTGTTGCCATCCGGGTCCAGGGCGAAGGCTGCGTAGTAACCGGGGTGGTAGGGCCGCTCGCCCGGCGCACCGTTGTCCTTGCCACCGTTGGCCAGTGCCGCCTGGTGGAAGGTCTCGACGGTGGCGCGGTCGCGGGCCTGGAAGGCGAGATGATGGCGCCCGGTGAGCTGGCCGAGTGCTGCCTCGCTGTCGGGCGTGGAAATGAACAGCTCATCGGCCCAGAAGTAGGTGTCGCCTTCGCCGGCGATCGGAATGCCGATCGTGTCGAACACGGCCTGGTAAAAGCGGCGGCTGGCGGCAAGATCCCGGACCACCAGTTGCAGGTGATCGAGCAGGCGGCCGCGGTGCAGTTCCATCGTTTCCATATCGACTCCGTTGGGTGGTGGGACCGGGCGCAGATATACCACTGGCGGCGGCCCGGGGCATTACCGCAGGGTCGACCTTGCTGACCACGTGCAGGCCTGTGTCGGCCACGGCCCTTCCGCCTGCCCGCGCGCTGACCTACGCTGCGCGCTGGCGTCATGAACGCGCAGGCGGAGGAGGCACGATGCTGTGGATGGTGATGATGGCCCAGGCGGTCGCAGGCGACGTCGGCTATGAACAGGTGCGCGCACTGGCGCAGCGTGATGAAGCCAGTCTGGCCCCGGCGGCCTACACGGAGATGGTGGACAGCATGAGCCGGGTCGGAGGCGCCAGCTTTACGCGTTGCCTGCCGACCCCCGCGCCGGAGACGCTCGCCGCGTTCACGGTGGTGCTGCAACTGGATGCTCAGGGCAAGGTAGTGCGGACCTGGCGCGAAGGCGAGGAGGCGGTCGCGCGCTGCGTGGACGCAGGATTTGCCGGGGAAACGTTGTTCGTGCCACCGAAGGCGCCGTTCCATGTGGCCTTCGAGTTCCAGGTCCAGCCATAGCACCCACGACGCGCCGGTATCTGCCGGCGCATCGCGGAGCGGCCGGGATCAGGCGATCGGGGTGTTGGAGATGATCTCCACCCAGTAGCCATCCGGATCCTTGATGAAAGCCAGGTGCTTCATGCGGCCGTCTTCCAGGCGCTTCTGGTAGGGCACCTGCAGCGCATCGAAGCGCTTGCAGGCAGCCTGGATGTCCGGCACGGACACGCAGATATGGCCAAAGCCGCGCGGGTCGCTGTTGCCGTCGTGATAGACCGCGCCGGCCTGAGTTTCGGTGCCGTGGTTGTGGGTCAGCTCCAGCACGCCCGGAATCCCGGCCATCCACACGCGGCGGGCCTCGTCGCCCTCCGGAATCTGGGTGCCGGCCGGCAGCAGGGCCAGGAAGTACAGGCTGAATTCGGCCTCGGGGAAGTGGCGCAGATCGATCAGGCGGAAGCCGAGCACGCCGGTGTAGAACGCCAGCGAGGCGGCAGCATTCTTCACGCGGAGCATGGTGTGGTTGAACACGAAGCCGGTGGTTTCGGCCGGCGGCTGGGGGGCGACACCCGGCTGGGTCTGGAAAGCGGCAAGGGACATGGGGATCCTGGGGCAGGGCCGCATCGGCGCGGCGGATACGTCATGTTACCGGTCCCGGCCGGGCGGGGTGGCGGGTAGAATGGTGTGTCTTCCTGACCAGCGTTCATCATGTCTCAGCGTGAATGGGTGGCGTCCGCCATCCGCAAGATCGAAGCCGATTTCAACCGTTCGGCCGATACCCACCTGATCCCGATGGACCTGCCGGGGTTCGATGGCATCGACCTGTATTTCAAGGACGAGTCCAGCCATCCCACCGGCAGCCTGAAGCATCGCCTGGCCCGGTCGCTGTTCCTGTACGCGCTGACCAACGGCTGGCTGCGTGAAGGGCGCCCGGTGATCGAAGCGTCCAGCGGCTCCACGGCCGTATCCGAGGCGTATTTCGCCCGGCTGCTGGGCCTGCCGTTCATCGCCGTGATGCCGGCCACCACCTCGCCCGAGAAGATCGCGGCGATCGAGTTCCATGGCGGCCGCTGCCATCTGGTGGAACGTGCGTGCGACCTCAACTGCGATTCCGAAGCACTGGCCCGCGAAACCGGCGGCCACTTCATGGACCAGTTCACCTACGCCGAGCGCGCCACCGACTGGCGTGCCAACAACAACATCGCCGAATCGATCTTCAAGCAGATGGCCGAGGAGCCGCACCCGGTGCCGGAGTGGATCGTGTGCAGCCCGGGCACCGGCGGTACCGCGGCCACGCTGGGGCGCTACGTGAGCTACCGCCGGCATGACACGCGCATCCTGTGTGCGGACCCGGAAGTGTCGGTGTTCTACGACGGCTACTGCGCCGCGCTGGCCGGGCAGCCTTGGCGTGAGCTGACCTGCAGTGGCGGCTCGCGCGTGGAAGGCATCGGCCGGCCGCGGGTGGAATCGAGCTTCATTCCGACCAGCGTCGATGCGATGGTCAAGGTGCCCGACGCGCTGAGCCTGGCCGCGATGCGCCACGTCAGCCGCCAGCTGGGTCGCCGCGTGGGCGGCTCCACCGGCACCAATTTCATCGGCGTGCTGCAGGCCGCGCAGCTGATGCGCGATGCCGGCCGCAGTGGCTCGATCGTCACCATTCTGTGCGACAGCGGCGAGCGCTACGCGCACAGCTATTACAACCCGGAGTGGTACCCGAAGCAGGGCATCGACGTGGAGGGCGCCGACGCCCAGCTTGCCGCGGCGGTGGCCGGGCAGGGGTTGCCGGTGCTGCCCTGCGTCTCGCTGGAAGCGCTGTACTGAGCGGGGCACCAGGCGTGGCGTGAACCTGGCCCATCGGCGCACGCCGGGGCCTTGTGCGGGGCGGGGGGCAATGCCATATCGTGGGGTGATGCCGCTGCAGCGGCCCCGTTGTCTGGAGATGCCTGTGACCCCCACCAACCCCCTGCTCGATTTTTCCGGCCTGCCGCGTTTCGATGCGATCCAGCCCGAGCACATCGCCCCGGCGATCGACGCCCTGCTGGCCGAGGCCGAGGCGGCGGTAAAGACCGCCGAGACCGTCACCCCGGTGACCTGGGCGACCTTCGCCGATCCGCTGGACGATGCCACCGAGCGCCTGTGGCGTGCATGGGGGCAGGTGGGCCACCTGCAGGCTGTGGTGAATACCCCGGCACTGCGCGAGGCCTACAACGCCAACCTGCCCAAGGTGACGCGCTTCGGCAGCGCACTGGGCCAGAACCTGGCGCTCTACCAGCAGTACCGCGCCCTGGCCGCTGCGCCGGAAGCGGCGCAGTACGATCCGGCACGCCGCAAGGTGCTGGAGAACGCCCTGCGTGATTTCCGCCTGGGCGGTGCTGAACTCGATGACGCCGGCAAGGCGCGCTACAGCGCGATCCGCGAAGAACTGTCCGCGCTCTCGGCGACGTTCTCGCAGAATGTGCTCGATGCGACCGATGCCTGGTCGCTGCACGTGGAAGACCGCGCCGAACTGGCTGGCCTGCCGGACGATGTGATCGCCGCTGCCCGCGCTGCCGCAGAGAAGGATGGCCTGCCCGGCTGGAAGCTGACCCTGCAGATGCCGTGCTACATCCCGGTGCAGACCTACGCCGAACACCGCCCGCTGCGTGAGGCGCTGTATCGCGCCAACGCGGTCCGCGCCTCCGAATTCGGCGACGCCGCGCTGGACAACAGCAGCAACATTGATCGCGTGCTGGCCCTGCGTGCGGAGCTGGCCGCGCTGCTGGGCTTCGCCAACTACGCCGAGTATTCGATCGCCACCAAGATGGCCGAAGATGCGCCGCAGGTGCTGGGCTTCCTGCGCGATCTGGCCGCGCGTGCCAAACCGTATGCACAGCGCGACCGTGCCGAGCTGGAGGCCTTCGCGCGCGACGAACTGGCCCTGGCCGCGCTGGAAGCGTGGGACCTGGCCTTCGCGGCGGAGAAGCTGAAGCAGGCGCGCTACAGCTATTCCGAGCAGGACGTGAAGCAGTACTTCACCGAGCCGAAGGTGTTGGACGGCCTGTTCAGCGTGATCCGCAGCCTCTACGGGCTGGAGGTGCAGCCGGACAGCGCGCCGGTGTGGCACCCGGACGTGCGCTTCTTCCGGGTGGTCGATGGGCAGGGCGTGCTGGTGGGTCAGTTCTATCTCGACCTGTACGCGCGCGAAGGCAAGCGCGGTGGCGCGTGGATGGACGATTGCCGCAACCGCCGCGAGACCGCCGCCGGTGTGCAGACGCCGCTGGTGTACCTGGTCTGCAACTTCGGCAAGGGGGCCGCGGGGCAACCGGCGACCTTCAGCCACAGCGATGTGACCACGCTGTTCCATGAAATGGGGCATGGGCTGCATCAGTTGCTGACCCGCATCGGCGAGCTCGGCGTGGCCGGCATCAATGGCGTGGAGTGGGACGCGGTGGAACTGCCGAGCCAGTTCATGGAGAACTTCTGCTGGGAATGGGAGCGCGTGCAGGCGATGACCGCACACGTAACTACCGGCGAGCCGCTGCCGCGTGCGTTGTTTGACCGCATGCTGGCCGCACGCAATTTCCAGAGCGGCATGTTCACCGTGCGCCAGCTGGAGTTCGCCCTGTTCGACATGCAGTTGCACAGCGATTTCGACCCGACCCAGGACAGCGTGCAGGCCCTGCTGGAGCGCGTGCGCGATGAGGTGGCGGTCAACCGGCCGCCGGCCTGGAATCGCTTCCCCAATCAGTTCAGCCACATTTTTGCCGGTGGCTATGCGGCGGGCTACTACAGCTACAAGTGGGCCGAAGTGCTCAGCGCCGATGCCTATGCCGCGTTCGAGGAAGCGCCGGACAAGGTGACCGAGACCGGTCAGCGGTTCCGCGATGAAGTGCTCTCGCGGGGCGGCAGCCGGAGTGCGGCAGAAAACTTCGCTGCGTTCCGTGGGCGCGCACCGACGGTGGACGCACTGCTGCGGCACAACGGGATGGTGTGACCCTGGTTACGGTAGTG
>NZ_JBHFHW010000025.1:67391-69736 GCF_057333975.1 Stenotrophomonas sp. AGC87 | reverse complement strand
GGCCGCGCAGGATGCCGTGCCCGCCACTGCCGCCCTGGCCCCTGCCACCGAGGCGCCACGCATCGGCGTGGTCACCATGCAGCCGGGCGAGATCTTCTTCGAACGCTTCGGGCATGACGCACTGGTCGTAGTCGATCCGGTCACCGGCGACGCCACCTCCTACAACTTCGGTTACTTCGACTCGAGCGAGTCCGATTTCATCGGCAACTTCGTGCGCGGCGACATGATGTATTACCTGGTCGCGCTGCCGCTCGGGCAGGACCTGTCGTACTACCAGGAGAGCGGCCGCGGCGCGAGCGTGCAGTGGCTGGACCTGACGCCCGCGCAGGCGCGCACCCTGGCCGCGTCACTGGCCGAGCGCGCCAAGCCCGAGAACGCGCGTTATCACTACGATTACTACACCGCCAACTGCGCCACCATGGTCCGCGATGCGATCGATGGCGCGCTCGGCGGCGGGCTGCATTCACAGCTCTCCGGGCGCTCACGCGGCAACACCTACCGCAGTGAATCGGTACGTCTGGCCTCGCCTTCGCCGTGGATGTGGCTGGGCTTCGATATCGGCCTAGGCCCGTTCGCCGACAAGCCGCTGTCGCGCTGGCAGGAAGCCTTCGTGCCGATGCGCTTGGCCGATGCGCTGCGCCAGGTGCGCAACAGCGAAGGCCGCCCGCTGGTGCAGGCCGAGCAGGAACTGCTGCCGCACCGGATCGCCCCGGAGCCGACCGAGTCCCCGCGCAGCTGGTGGCCGTGGCTGCTGTGCGGCCTGATCGCCGCTGCGGGTGTGGTTGCACTGCGCCGCCGACGCCGCCTGCTGGGGGGCCTGGCACTGCCGTTCTGGCTGTTCTGCGGCATTGGTGGCGCCCTGGTGACCTACCTGTGGGGCTTCAGTGCGCACCAGGCTGCCTGGGCCAACCGCAACCTGCTGCAGCTCTCGCCGCTGTGCCTGCTGATCGTTCCCGCTGCGATCACCCTGCTGCGCGGCCGCGCGCCGCGCGCGTGGTTCCGGATCGTGCTGTGGGCGGTCGCCGGCATGTCGCTGCTCGGCCTGGTGCTGCATTGGCTGACCTTGCAGGCGCAGTACAACCTGCAGTGGATCGTGCTGTTGCTGCCCATCCACGTGGCGCTGGCATGGGTGCTGGGCCGCCGTGACCTGCCCGTCACGGGCCGCTGACGCACGATGCCCGCCATGGATACCGTCACACCTGAAAACCCCGCCTGCGTCATCAACTGCGTTCACTACGATGACCAGGGCAAGCGCCACGACATCAGCCTGGATGCGATCAGTGATGTGATCGCCAGCGACAACGGCTTCGTCTGGGTGGGCCTGTACGAACCCGACGACAGCGTGCTGTTGAAACTGCAGGAAGAATTCGGCCTGCATTCACTGGCCATCGAAGACGCTCGCAACGCGCATCAACGGCCCAAGGTCGAGTCCTACGGCAATTCGCTGTTCGTGGTGGTGACCACCGCGCAGATGGTGGACGAGCGCATCCAGTACGGGGAGACGCATGCCTTCCTCGGGCCACGCTTCCTGGTCACGGTGCGCCATGGTGCGTCGCTGTCCTATGCTGCCCCGCGCGCCCGCGTGGAGCGCGAGCCGGAGCTGCTGCGCACGATGGGCCCGTCGTACTGCCTGTATGCGGTGCTGGATTTCGTGGTCGACAACTACCTGCCGATCACCCAGCGCTACCGTGACACGCTGGAGCTGCTGGAGAAGGACATCTTCTCCGACAACTACAAGCGCCACACCGTGGTACGCCTGTACGAGCTCAAGCGCGAACTCAACAAGATGCGCATGGCGGTCGCGCCGCTGCAGGACATGCTCTCGCAGATCAAGCGCTATCAGGGCGAGCTGGTGCCCGACGAAGTGAAGCTGTATCTGCGCGACGTGCACGACCACGCGGTGCGGATCAGCGATGTGATCGATACCCTGCGCGAGATGCTGGGCACCGCGCTGAGCGTGAACCTGTCGCTGGTGACCCTGGCCCAGGGTGAGACCGTGAAGCGCCTGGGCGCCTGGGCGGCGCTGCTGGCCGCCCCGACCTTGATCACCAGCTGGTATGGCATGAACTTCACCCACATGCCCGAGCTGGACAAGCCGTGGGCTTACCCGGCGATGATCATCGGCGTCGGTGCGGTATGCGTGGGGCTGTACCGTTTGTTCAAGCGCGCGCGCTGGTTGTAGTAGGTGTAGGTAGGCGACCGTTGGTCGCTACGGTGGTGACCGTTGCTCGCTACGGCGGGCGACCGCTGGCCACGACGGTGGGTAGTGGGGGGGGGGGGGCCGGCTCCTCCGGTGGCATGACCCTCATTTGATGCTCCCGGCCGTCCGGGGAATGGGCGTGAGC
>NZ_JBHFHW010000025.1:62906-67349 GCF_057333975.1 Stenotrophomonas sp. AGC87 | reverse complement strand
CCGGCCACTACCCGGTTCATGGCATCAGGCCACGTAAACGGTCTTGATGTTCATGAACTCATGGATGCCATGTTCTGCGAGTTCACGGCCGAAGCCGGAGCGTTTGCTGCCGCCGAAGGGGAGGCGGACGTCGCTTTTGACGATGGCGTTGACGAAGGCGGCACCACATTCCAGTTGCTGGGCGATGGCTTCGCCGCGCGCCGCATCGGTGGTCCACACGCTGCCGCCCAGGCCGAAGCTGGTGTCGTTGGCCACGCGCAGTGCTTCAGCGTCATCGCTGACGCGCAGGATCGCGGCGGCCGGGCCGAACAGTTCTTCGTCATAGGCCGGCATGCCGGGGCTCACGTTGTCCAGGATCGTGGCCGGGTAACCCGCGTGCGAACCGGCCACCGGCTCGCCGCCCAGCAGCAGCTTGGCGCCCTTGGCGATGCTGTCCTGCACCTGCTTGTGCAGCTCGTCGCGCAGGTCCGCGCGCGCCATCGGCGCGAGCGTGGTCTTTTCGTCCTGCGGATCGCCGTAGACGCGCTTGCCGGCGGCGGCGGCGAACTTCTCCACGAACGCATCGGCGATCGCATCGACCACGATGAAGCGCTTGGCCGCGATGCAGGTCTGGCCGCTGTTGTCGAAGCGTGACTTCACCGCGGCGGCGACCGTCTTCTCGAGGTCTGCATCCTCCAGCACCACGAAGGCATCGCTGCCGCCCAGTTCCATCACGCACTTTTTGAGCTGGTCACCGGCATTGGCCGCGATGGACCGCCCGGCGCGCTCGCTGCCGGTCAGTGTCACCGCCTTGACCCGCTTGTCGCGCAGCACCTCGGCGGCCTGGTCGTTGTCGATATGCAGCACATCGAACACGCCCTCGGGCAGGCCGCCATCACGGCACACGGCCAGGATCAGGTCGGCGCATTGCGGCACGTTGCTGGCGTGCTTGAGCAGGGCCACGTTGCCGGCCATGAACGCCGGCGCGAGGAAACGAAACACCTGCCAGATCGGGAAGTTCCACGGCATCACCGCGAACACACAGCCGATAGGCTCGTAGCGCACGTAGCTGCGCTGGGCTTCGGTGTCGATCAGCTGCGGCTTCAGGTAGTCCGCCGCGTGGTCGGCGTAGAACTCGCAGGCCTCGGCGCACTTCTCGATCTCGCCCAGCGCTTCCACCTTGAGCTTGCCCATCTCGGTGGTCATCGCCTGCTGGATGTCACCCTTGCGCTGGCGCAGTTGGGCAGCGATGGCGCGCAGGATCGCCCCGCGCTCCTGCAGCGAACGCGCAGACCAGGCCGGGAACGCCTCGGCGGCAGCGGCCAAGCGCTGCTCGACCCCCTCGGCGGTAAGCAGTTCGTGGCGATACGTGATCTGGCCGGTCGCGGGATTGATGATGTCAGCGGTCATCGTGGGTCTCCAAAAGTCAGACCCGCAGTGTGCGCCCGGCCCCGTGAGCCGGATGTTGCCGGATCGGGATGACGTTCAGCCGGGGTCCTGCAACGCCATCTGCATGTCGCGCTGGCGGCGCTTCTCGGCCCGGGCCGTGATGTACCAGCCCACCACGGCCGCGATCGACACCGCCAGCACCATCAAGGTGGCAAGCGCGTTGATCTCCGGCTTGATGCCCATCCGCACCGAGGAAAACACCTTCATCGGCAGCGTGGTGGAGTTGGGGCCGGCCACGAAGCTGGCGATCACCACGTCATCGAGCGAGAGCGTGAACGCCAGCAGCCAGCCGGCCACCAGCGCCGGGGCGATGATCGGCAGCGTGATCTGGAAGAACACCTTGAGCCGGCTCGCGCCGAGGTCCATCGCGGCCTCCTCCAGCGAGCGGTCCAGCTCCTGCAGGCGCGAGGACACCACCACCGTCACGAAGGACAGGGTGAAGGTGACATGTGCGATCCAGATGCTGGTCACGCCGCGGCTGGGGAAACCGGGAATGCCGCCCATCGCCACCAGCAGGGTCATCAGCGAGAAACCCAGGATCACTTCGGGCATCACCAACGGCGCGGTGATCAACGCACCGAACACGGTCTTGCCCGGGAAGCGGCGCATGCGGGTCATCACCATCGCCGCCATCGTGCCGAGCACGGTGGCCGCACAGGCCGTCCAGAACGCGACCTTGAGGCTGATCCACAGCGCAACCAGGATCTGCCGGTTGTTGAACAGCTCGCCGTACCAGCGCGTGGAGAAGCCCGACCATACCGTGGCCAGCTTGGAGGCGTTGAAGGAATACACCATCAACAACAGGATCGGCAGGTACAGGAAGGCGAAGCCCAGCCCGAGCAGGCTCCAGCCCAGCCAGCGGTTGCTGCGCACCATGCTCATGCCAGCTTTCCTTCCAGCTCGCGCTGCTGCATGCGGTTGAACAGCAGGATCGGCACCAGCAGCAGGGCCAGCATCACGATCGCCACCGCCGAGGCCGTGGGCCAGTCGCGGTTGTTGAAGAACTCGCCCCACAGCACGCGGCCGATCATCAGCGTATCCGGCCCGCCGAGCATTTCCGGAATCACGAACTCACCCACGGCCGGGATCATCACCAGCATGCAGCCGGCGATGATGCCGGTGCGCGAGAGCGGCAGCGTGATCCGCATGAAGGCCTGCCAGGGCTTGGCACCGAGATCGTAGGCGGCTTCAAGCAGGCGGTTGTCCAGCTTGACCAGGTTGGCGTACAGCGGCAGCACCATGAACGGCAGGTAGCAGTACACGATGCCGATGTAGGCGGCGGTCGGGGTGTACAGGATCTGCAGCGGCGCATCGATCAGGCCGAGCTTGAGCAACAGCTGGTTGAGCAGGCCGTTGCGGTCCAGGATGCCGATCCACGCATACACGCGGATCAGGAACGAGGTCCACGAGGGCAGCACCACCAGCATCATCGCCACGTTGCGCGCGGCCGGGCTCATCCGCGAGATCACGTACGCCATCGGGTAGCCGATCAGCAGCGTGAGCAGGGTCGAGATCACCGCGATCTTGATCGAGCTCAGGTACGCCAGCGCGTACTGGTTGTCCTTGACCAGGGCCGCGTAGCTGCCAAGGTTGAGCTTGAGCGAGAAGGCGCCATCCACGTACTCCAGCAGCCAGGTGTACGGCGGCGAGCCGACCTGGGTGCGCGCGAAGGAGATCATCAGGATGATCACGAACGGCACCGCGAAGAACAGCAGCAGCCACAGGTACGGCGCGGCGATCACGCCGGCGCGCGTGCCCGGGAGCCAGCGCTTCCAGCCGGTCGCGGTCATGAGGTCAGCACCACGCCATCGTTGTCGCGCCAGTGCACCCACACGGTGTCACCCCAGGTCAGGCCATCGCTGGCCCAGCGCTGCGAATTGGCGAAGTTGGACAGCACCTTGGCCCCGCTCGGCAGGCGCACATGGAACACCGAGTGGCTGCCGAAGTAGGCGATCTCCTCGATCACGCCCTGGGCCTTGTTGGTGTCCCCGGCCGGCTCGTCCTTGCCGATCATCACCTTCTCCGGGCGCAGTGCGAACGCCACCGGCTGGCCTTCGTATCCGGTGATGCCGTGGGCAACGTAGATCGGCGCAGGAAACAGCGGCGTACGCACGGTGACGTATTCGGGCAGGTCCTCATCAAGCACGCCATCGAACAGGTTCACCGAGCCGATGAACTCGGCCACGAAGCGGTTGGCCGGCTGCTCGTAGATTTCATCCGGCTTGCCGACCTGCTGGATCCAGCCGGCATCCATGACCGCGATCCGGGTGGCCATGGTCATGGCTTCTTCCTGATCGTGGGTGACCATCACGCAGGTCACGCCGGTGGTCTCGATGATGTTGACCAGCTCCAGCTGCATCTGCGAGCGCAGCTTCTTGTCCAGCGCGCCCATCGGCTCATCCAGCAACAGCAGCTTCGGGCCTTTGGCCAGCGACCGCGCCAGCGCCACGCGCTGCTGCTGGCCACCAGAGAGCTGATGCGGCTTGCGCTTGGCCAGCTTGCCCAGCTGCACCAGTTCCAGCATTTCACCGACCCGGCGGTTGATCGCATCGCGCGCCATGCCGTCCTGCTTGAGGCCGAAGGCGATGTTCTGCTCCACCGTCATGTGCGGGAACAGCGCGTAGGACTGGAACATCATGTTGATCGGGCGCTGGTACGGGGGCAGCGCGTTGATGCGCTGGCCGTCCAGATCGATGGTCCCCTGGGTGGGGGTCTCGAAGCCGCCCAGGCAGCGCAGCAGCGTCGATTTGCCGCTGCCCGAGCCACCGAGCAGCGCGAATATCTCGCCTTTGCGCACGTCCAGGGTGACGTCGTCGAGCGCGACGAAACCGTCGAACTCCTTGCGCAGCGCGCGGATGGACAGGTAGCCCGGTTCCAGGACCGGGAGCACCGCGCCTTCCGGCTTGGCTTCAAATGGCATGGTCAGCGGCTCCGGGAGCGGCGGCGGGACGGGGGGAGAATGCCATTTTACCGGTGGTGGCCGCGTCATGTCCTACCCCCTGAAACGACGACGCC
>NZ_JBHFHW010000025.1:55773-62885 GCF_057333975.1 Stenotrophomonas sp. AGC87 | reverse complement strand
GCCGGCACGGGGCCGGCGCCGCGGGGGCGGTCAGCGCCCGGTTTTCACCTCGGTCCACAACCGGGTGTAGAGCTTGTCCACTTCCGGCGTGTTGATCGAATAGGTGAACATCTTCGCCGCCACATCGGCCGGCGGGTAGATGGTCGGGTCGGTGCGGATCGATTCGTCCACCAGCGGCGTGGCCGCGGTCACCGGGTTGGCGTAATGGATGAAGTTGGTGTTGGCCGCGGCGACCTTCGGCTCCAGCAGGTAGTTGATGAAGGCGTAGGCGGCCTCCGGGTGCTTGGCATCCTTGGGGATGGCCAGCATGTCGAACCACTGCGGGCCACCTTCGCGCGGGATCGAGTACGCCACGGTCACGCCATTGGACGCCTCGGCTGCACGGTCGCGGGCCTGGATGATGTCACCGGACCAGCCCACCACCAGGCAGGTACCGCCGTTGGCCAGCGAGCCCACGTACTGCGAGGAGTGGAAGTTCTGCACGTACGGGCGGATCGTCTTGAGCAGCGCGGCGGCCTTCTCCAGCGTGGCCGGGTCCTGGCTGTGCGGATCTTCGCCCAGGTAATGCAGCGCGATCGGGATCATGTCCGAAGGCGTATCCAGGATCGTGATCCCGCAGTCCTTCATCTTGGCGATGTTTTCGGGCTTGAAGATCAGATCCCAGCTGTTGGCGATGTCGGTGCTGCCACCAAAACGCTGCTTGAGCAACTCCACGTTGTAGCCGATGCCGGTGGTGCCGATCATGTACGGCACGCCGTACTCGTTGCCCGGGTCCTGCTGGGCGATGCGCTTCATCACCTCCGGGTCGAGATTGGCCAGGTTCGGGATCTTGCTCTTGTCCAGCGGCAGGAACACCCCGGCCTTGATCTGGCGGCCGAAGAAGTTCAGCGTCGGCACCACCACGTCGTAGCCGCTGTTGCCGGCCAACAGCTTGGTTTCCACCATCTCATCACTGTCGAACACGTCATAGGTCACCTTGGTGCCGGTGGCCTTCTCGAAGTTCGGGATGGTGTCTTCGGCGATGTAATCGCTGTAGTTGTAGACGTTCAGCACCTTGGCGTCGTCCTGCTTGTCACCGCCGCCACAGGCGGTCAGCACGGATACGGCAATGCCGAGGGTGAGGATTCGCAGCTTCATCGGACTCTCCACAGGTCAGGTGCGAGTTGGGGGGAACCGGCCGGACCGGCGCAACGGGTGCCAGCCTACCGGGCATGCCCCCATTTTCCCAGCACATGGCCCTCACGGCCATGCCGGATCAGGTGCCTGGGGTCAAACGTTGAGCAGCAGGAACTCGCGCTCCCAGGAGCTGATCACCCGGAAGAAGGTCTCGTATTCCTTGCGCTTGACCGACACATAGGCGCGGCAGAAGCGCTCGCCGAGCATCTCGCGCAGTTCCGGGCAGGCTTCCAGCCCATCCAGTGCCTCGCCCAGCGAGCGCGGCAGGTCGTAGCCCAGCTCCTTGGCGCTGCCGGTGATCGGCGCAGTCGGCGAGCCCTGCTCGCGGATGCCCAGCAGGCCGGCCGCCAGGGTCGCGGCGATGGCCAGGTAAGGGTTGGCATCCGAGCCGGCGAACCGGCTTTCCACCCGCATGTTCTCCGGCGTATCCAGCGGCACGCGCAGGCCGCAGGTGCGGTTGTCGAAGCCCCAGTGCACGTTGCTCGGGGAGACCTCGCCGAACATCAGCCGGCGGTAGGAGTTCACGTTCGGGGCGAAAAACGCCATCGCCGCCGGTACGTACTTCTGCAGGCCAGCCAGGTAATGGCCGAACAACGGGCTGAAATCCTCACCGCCATGCTCGCCGGTGAACACGTTGCTGCCATCGCTGATCCGCAGCAGGCTCTGGTGGATGTGCATCGCACTGCCCGGCTCGTTCTCCATGGGCTTGGCCAGGAAGGTGGCATAGATGCCGTGGCGCATCGCGGACTCACGCATGGTGCGCTTGAACAGGAACACCTGGTCGGCCAGATCCATCGCATTGGCGTGGGTGAAGTTGACCTCCAGCTGCGCGGCGCCGGATTCATGGATCAGCGTATCCACGTCCAGCTTCATCGCATCGCAGTAGTCGTACATCAGATCGAGGATCGGATCGAACTCGTTGACCGCATCGATCGAGTACGACTGACGCGCGGTTTCAGGACGCCCGGAGCGGCCGGCCGGGGGCAGCAGCGGGAAATCCGGGTCGGTGTTCTTCTGGACCAGGAAGAACTCCAGCTCCGGTGCCACCACCGGGCGCAGGCCCAGTTCGGCATAGGCGTTGAGTACGCGCCGCAGCACGTTGCGCGGGGCCAGCTCATGCGGCTCGCCGGTTTTGGTGAAACAATCGTGGATGACCTGCGCGGTGGGATCGGTCGCCCAGGGCACCATCCGTACCGTATCGGCATCCGGGCGCAGGATCATGTCCGAGTCCGAGGGCGAGGTCAGCTCGTAGTAGTCGTCCGGGAACTCGCCGGTGACCGTCGTGGCGAAGATGCCCTCCGGCAGGCGGGTGCCGTAATCGTGCGAGAACTTGTCGGCCGGAATGATCTTGCCGCGCGCGTTGCCGGTGATATCCGGCACCAGGCACTCCACCTCGGTGATGCGCCGGTCCTTGAGCCAGCGCAGCAGCGTGCTCTCCTGCGGAACAGGCTTGGGGGCGGCGGCTTTGCGCGAACGCGTTCGGGTGGTCATGACCGGTCTGCTGTAAGAGAGTTGCGGCGACAAGCATCGCCGAAAGCGTGAAAAATGCTGTGATAGAACGAATTGTCGGCCACCCGCCACTCCGGATGCCACTGCACCCCGAGCACGAAACGATGCGCGGTGCTGCGGGCGGCTTCTATCAGGCCATCCTCAGCGACGGCCTCGATCTGCAGGCCCTCGGCCAAACGATCGATGCCCTGCCCGTGCACGGAATTGACCCGTGCCGTGGGCGCGCCGGCCCAGCCGGCCAGCCAACCGCCCTCACACAGCTGGACCGCATGCGCCGGCCCATATTGCGCCTCGACCGGCGCCTGCGGGTCTTCACGATGATCGTTCATGCCCGGCACCGCGTGCACGCGCGGGTGCAGACTGCCACCGAGCGCGACGTTCAATTCCTGGAAACCCCGACAGATCGCCAGCACGGGCAGGTCGCGGGTCAGCGCCTCATGCAACAGGGAGAGCGCGTTCGCATCGCGCGCCGGATCATGGCGGTTGCCGGGCCAGCTCGGCGGCCCGGCATACCGATGCGGTTCGATATTGCTCACCGCGCCGGTCAGCAGCAGGCCTTGCAGGCGGTCCAACCAAGGCGCTGCCGGCAACGGCGGCTGCAGACTGGGCAGCAGCACCGGGGTAACCCCGGCCGCCTGGACCAGCGCGTCAATGTACTTTTCACCTGCCGCCGCAAAGCGGTGATGGCCCAGCATCGTGCTGTCGGTGGGCAGGCCGACCCAAGGGGGCGAGACCATGCGTCATGCTCGGATGACCTGCAGCCACGTTACCCCCGTGCGCAGACCACGCGCAACACAGCGCACCACCGTCGGCGCGCGCCCCCCCCCTCACACGCCGGCGGCAGTAGCTGCGACAGACTGACCCCTGTCCCGCGCGCCGGTTGCTGGCATCCTTTGTCCATGATTGTTGTCCTGTCCTCTTCCCGCCGGTGCCCGGCATGACGGCCGCCGGCGAGGCGCATGCACCCAGCTGGTACGCCGACAGCGTGCCGGGCGCGCCGCTACGTGAACCCTTGACGGGCGATCTGAGCGCCGACGTGTGCGTGCTGGGTGCCGGCTACACCGGCCTATCCGCCGCCCTGACCCTGGCCGAGCGCGGCTATCGCGTCGTCCTGCTGGAGGCGCACCGCGTGGGCTGGGGTGCGTCCGGCCGCAACGGCGGCCAGGCGATCGTCGGCTACGGCTGCGAAGTGGATACGCTCGAGCAACTGGTGGGTGCTGAAGACGCGCGGGCGCTGTTCGAGTTCTCGCGCGATGGCATGCGCCTGCTGCGTGACCGCATCGTCCGCCACCAGATCGAGTGCGACTGGCGCGACGGCCACGCCAGCGTGCCGATCAAACCCCGTCAGGAGCGCATGCTGCGCGCCGGGCTGATCGATCTGGCCCAGCGCTACGACTATCCGCTGCAATGGTGGGACCGCACGCAGCTGCGCGGGCAGCTGGACAGCCCGCGCTATCGCGGGGCGATGTTCGATCCTCACAGCGGCCATCTGCATCCGCTGGCCTACGCGCAGGGCCTGGCCCGTGCCGCGGAGGCGGCCGGCGCGGTGATCCACGAGCAGTCCCCGGTCCTGCAGTTGATCCGTGGGCCCCGGCCGCAGCTGCGCACCGCGCACGGCACGGTCAGCGCCGACCACGTGGTGATCGCCGGCAATGCCTGGCTGGAGGGCATCGCGCCGGAGCTGGAATCGCGGATCATGCCGGTCGGCACCTATATCGGTGCCAGTGCGGTGCTCGGGCAAGCACGGGCGCAATCGCTGATCCGCAACGACATGGCCGTGGCCGACGTCAGCTGGGCACTGGACTACTTCCGCCTCAGCCGCGATCACCGCCTGCTGTTCGGCGGCCAAGCCAGCTACTCCGCCCTGCCCCCGCCTGGCCTGCGCGGCGTGATGACCCGGCGCATGCGCGCGGTGTTTCCGCAGCTGGCCGACGTGGAGCTGGAGTACGTGTGGGGCGGCTATGTGGACATCACCCGCAACCGCGCCCCGCACTGGGGCCGACTGACCCCGAATGTCTATTTCGCGCAGGGCTTCTCGGGCCACGGTGTTGCCGCCGCGGGGCTGGCGGGCCAGGTGCTGGCCGAGGCCATCGCCGGCCAGGCCGAGCGCCTGGATGTGTTTGAACGCATTCCGCACCGGCCGTTCCCCGGCGGGCGAATGCTGCGGACCCCGTTGCTGGTGGCGGCGATGTCCTGGTACAAGCTGCGGGATGCGTTGTGGTGAGGGCTTAGGGGGCTTTCGGGGGCCACGGGTAAACTGAGACACGGCGCGACACCTGAAAGCGGGCGCTCCGTTTACCGGCAGCGCCAGAACAGGGAGTGCCAGCAGACCGTGTGGGAGCGCTTCCCTTGCTGTGCACGCCGCGCGTCACAGCGCAACGACGTGTGGAGAAAGCGTCATATCAAGGCCTGCAGTGGCTGAGATGGCCGCGCCTCGACCACTGGGAATCGTCTGGGTGTCCGCGGCGCAGTTCGAATGCGGCCCCCACGGCCGGCGTGAAGAGTTTCATAGAAAAATGAGATATGTGTCACGCCCATGGGCGCGGCGCATTCCTGCGCGTGAATCCATACGCTGTGCTCGCCATCACGCCGGACCACTTGCGCAATTGCATAATCCGGCGCGTGTATATACCGTCCAATCTGATCGCGGCATTGATACACAGGGACGTTCAAGGCACGAACAGGGGGAGCCGGTGCGAGGAGAATGGTGGAAAAATGGACTTCAGTTGAATCTGCGCATCGAGCCGATCGGGCTTGTCCTTGCCGTCATCTATGCATTCGCGTGCTGGGGCGCACGTCAAGTTTCCCTTGATCAGTTCTACTTGCCAGCAGGCATACGTGTCGCCGCGGTGTTGCTGTGCCCTCCGCGACTGTGGCCTTATCTGATCCTCGGCGAATATGCCTATTTCGCACAGCTGCGCTACTCGATGGTGGACAAGTATGGAGTGGCGTGGGTCATCTTTGCCTCCGCATTCTTGATGCCCATCGTGGCGCTGATCGTGCAACTTCACCGCAAGATGATCGCATCCACAACGAACGTATGGCTGATCTCCGTAGCGGCATCCTGCGCAATCGCCATCTCTTTGCTAAACCGCAGTTTCTCGCAGTTCCTTTGGCCAACGCCACCGGACAATCCCTTTGTTGCGACTGTGGCGCGCTATGCTGTCGGCGACTTCATCGGCATATTGACGGTGGCCCCGCTTGCATTGCTATGGGTACGCCGGCGCAGTGAAACCGACTGGGCGGCGGGATTTCTCAAGCCCACTGGCATGGCACTCGGGCTGATGATGTTGCTGGGTGTTTCTGCAACGCTCCTCCCTGCGGAATCAGCGACCGCAAGAACCAGCCTTCAGGTATTGATGGCGCTTCCTGCGATCGCACTGACGTGCATATTGGGCTGGCGTGGCGCTGCCATCTCCGTACCGGTGCTGAACCTCATCATCGGGCTTACTACACCAAAGCCTTACCCATCCTCGTTCGATCCTTCGGCCTTTACCACGCAGCTGATCATGGCCATCGCAGGCGTCGCACTGCTGGTTCTCGGGTCACGCATCACCCACTACTACCATCACTACAAGATTCGTGATGATGGCCAGAGGAACGCGATCAACCTGGCCCGCAGTTCCCACATGGCAAACGAAATGGGGCTCCGCGAGCGTGCGCTTCACTTGAGAAAGATCGGGGATGGCATGGACGTATCCCTCAATGAAGTTGTGAGCTGGCTGAAGCAGCAGGGACACCACGAGATCGCCGGGGGATTGCTCCATACCGCTGTCGTGCATTCGCGGCAGTTCCGAGCCCAGGCCAGCATGGTCTATCCAACAGCACTGGATCATCTGGGTCTGTATGTCGCTCTGCAGGCTGGCGGGGTCCGCGAAGCGTGGGATCTGACCCACCGCGTCTCCCGCCCCCGTCTGGAGGGCGACCCCTGCCAATTGAGTATCGGCCTGCAATTGGCTGCCTACCGTGCAATGACCGATGCCGTGTCACTGCTGCTGGAGAGTGAATCGGGCCAGATCCAGGTCCGGGCGCGCTGTGGCAGGTTTGGTCGGTATCAGGGCATCGTCGTGACCGTGGCGTTGCTGGATGCCGCATGTGCGCTGTCCGAAGCTACCGAGACCATGGCGGTTGAACGTCTCGCCGGGCGAGCCCTTGCCTATGGCGGCGTGGTGCAGTGCCGTCGCAATCGAGTCAGGATGGTGCTGCTGGAGATGCCGGCACCCCCTCGCCACGAGGCCACGCATAGCAGCTCGGTTGAATACGAGAGAACAACGGATCGCGGCAGTAGTCAGGCCCTCACCTGAATTCTTGTAGACCCCGTGGATCAACTGTCCTTTGGACGAACACAGCAGGACAGTGCTAGAGAAACGGCCGGTGGCATGTTGAGTCTCCTCTTGGCTTGGACCTGCAGGTGATCGCATCACCTG
>NZ_JBHFHW010000025.1:47039-55707 GCF_057333975.1 Stenotrophomonas sp. AGC87 | reverse complement strand
ACCTGCCCCTCCACCATAGAGTCATCAGCCGAGCCCGCGTTACGCCCCACGTCGGGCGGTAACGAAACTGCACCTGATGTTGTCGCAGATGGCCTAGTTGCTGCCTGTCACTGGCTCGACCGACCAGACAGCATCAGTGCCGCTCCCGTAAAGCACCAGCGAGAAGCGCGGGCCGCGGTATACCTCGGAGCGCCTCGCGCCTCTCGGCGCCTGAACGCGCAGCGTCGGCAGCGACACTCGCGCGGGAACATCGCCAGCCGGCAATGCCCAGAACACATCATCTGCGTTTCCAATGATCAGGTGCACGCGCCCTGCAAGGTCGTTCACCTGGTAATAGGTGATTCCTTCGCGCTCGAATCCATACACCAACCAGTTTGAATTCTGGCTAAGGTTCGCTGCCAATGGCTGCGTCTGTCCCAATCCGCGTTTCGCCAGTTTGACTCCGTGATCATCTGACTGCGCCATTCCAACCATCGGAACCGACGCGAGAATAACGACACCCACAACACCAACAATCCTTGGAATGCGCACATTTACCTCCTGATTAAAACGTTGAGGGGAACTTCAGCGATAGTAACCGTAAGCGGACATCCATCGATCATCAGGGTCCGCCTGAGCCGCCAGCACAGGACGACGATCCACCCGGCAACCAGGCCGAGGCTGCGACATTGCGCGGCACCCCCTCCCCCTAAAGTTACCGGTGAAACCGCCGCTACCAGTCCCGACCCACTCGGAACCGAGCGTACGCCTCATGCCGGCACTGTTGCAGGGCGCTGTTCTCAGCGACCACGGTGATGCCCTGCCCCAGCGGATCCTGCTGGTGGAAAACTCGCGCACGTTCACCAGCATGCTGCGTGAGGCGATCGAGCAGCGGCTGGAGCTGCCGGTCTCGGTGGCGACCAGCCTGGCCGAGGCCGGGCGGTTGCTGGATGAGGAGCAGGGTTGGTTCCTGGTCCTGACCGGCCTGGTACTGGCCGATGGCGACCGCGATACCGTGGTGGACTACTTCCTCTCGCGCGGGCTGCCCACCGTGGTGGTCAGCGGCGTGTATGACGAGGATCTGCGCAAGCGCGTGCTGCAGCAGCAGATCATCGATTACGTGCTCAAGAACACCCCGGGCAGCATCGATTATCTGGTGTGGCTGGTGCAGCGGCTGGAGCGCAACCGGCGCATTGCCGCGCTGGTGGTGGATGATTCGATGTCCGCGCGGATGTACGCCGCCTCCTTGCTGCGCATGTATGGGCATGATGTCTACGAGGCCGCCGACGGCGCCGAGGGGCTGAAGGCCATCGAGGCGCACCCGGCGATCCGGCTGGCGGTGGTCGATCAGGAGATGCCGGGCATGGAGGGCGTGGAATTCACCCGCCGCCTGCGCACGATGCGCTCGCGCGACAAGCTGGCCGTGATCGGGATTTCCGGCAATACCGACCCGTCGCTGATTCCGCGCTTCCTCAAGAACGGCGCCAACGATTTCCTGCGCAAGCCCTTCTCGCGCGAGGAGTTCTTCTGCCGCGTCTCGCAGAACGTGGACCAGCTCGAGCTGATCGGCACCCTGCAGGACCTGGCCACCCGCGATTTCCTGACCGGCCTGCCGAATCGTCGCTGCTTCCTGGAGCAGAGTCAGCGCCAGCTGCCGCAGCTGCACCTGGATGGCGAACAGGTGGCCGTAGCGATGATCGACATCGACCACTTCAAGCACATCAACGATACCCATGGCCACGAGGCCGGCGATGATGCGCTGCGCGCGGTGGCCGCAGCGGTCGCCCAGCATGCGCGCGAGAACGATCTGATCGCGCGCTTCGGAGGCGAAGAGTTCTGTCTGCTGGTACCGGGCATGGATGAAGAGCAGGCCGTGCATTACTTCGACGAACTGCGCCAGCGCATCGCCGCGCTGGAGGTCGACCTGGGCCACACCACCCTGCGCATGACGGTCAGCATCGGGCTGTGCTGCCTGCGGCCGCAGCGCGATTCCCTGCACCGGCTGATTTCCGAGGCCGATCGGCAGCTGTACCTGGCCAAGGCCGGCGGCCGCAATCGCGTCCACTGCGCCACCGTGGCGACCGGCCCACGCCAGCGCGAGCCTGCCCTGGCGCCTTGATCGAGATCAACGCGGCCCCGGCCGTGACTGCCTAGAGTCGCCCCCAGTTGAACAGCGCGGGGAACGCACCATGGCACTTCTGGTCTGGCAGGACGATCTGAACATCGGCATCGATGTCATCGATCACCAGCACATGCGCATCGTGGAGATGCTCAACCACCTGCACGTCGCCCAGAAAAGCCTGGAGCGGCTGGCCGTGGCCGAGGTCATCGACGAACTGGTGGACTACACGATGTCCCACTTCGCCTTCGAAGAAGAGCTGATGGAGGAAGCTGGCTATCCGTTCTGCTCGGCGCACAAGCGCGTGCACGAAATCTTCGGCAAGCGCGTGAGCGAGTACCGGCTGCGTTTCCAGGCCGGTGAGGACATCACCGAGGAGCTGCGCACGATGCTGTCGCGCTGGCTGTTCAACCATATCCGTGGCGATGACAAAGCGTACGCGCCGCAGGTCAAACAACACCTCAACCAGTTCGCGCGCGACCACCAGCAGGGCAGCTGGCTGGGCCGCACGCTCAAGCGCTTCTTCCGCTGATCAGCGCCCGCGCCGCCCCATCGCCAGCAAGGCGACGATGGTGATCAATGCGGTCACGCACAGGTAATAGCCCACCGCGACCAGGCCATAGCGCTCGGCCAGCCACGTCGCCACATACGGCGCCGGTGCGGCACCGAGAATGCCGGCCAGGTTGAACGACAAGGAGGCGCCGGTATAGCGCACCTGCACCGGGTAGATCTCGGCCAGGAAGGTACCGCACGGGCCGTAGGTCAGGCCCATCAGGAACAGCCCCAGCGCCAGGAACCCGAGCACCAGCCATGGGCTGCCGGCCTGGAACAGCGGCGCGAACACGACGCCGAAGGCGAGGATCAGGCCGCTGGCCACGATCATCGTGCGGCGCGTGCCCCAGCGGTCGCCATACAACGCGGAAATGGGAATGCCGGCGGCGAAGAACAGGATGCCGACCATCTGCAGCAGCAGGAACTGCTCGCGCGAGTAACCCAGTACGGTGGTGCCATGGCCGAGCGTGAACACGGTCATCAGGTAGAACAGCACGAAGGTGGCGAACGCCCCCAGAGTGCCCAGCACCAGCGTCAGCGGATGTTCGCGCAGCACCGTCCACATCGGCAGCTTGACCCGCTCGTTGCGGTCCAGCGCGGCCTGGAACTGCGGGGTCTCGTGGATGTTCAAGCGCACCCACAGGCCGATGCCGACCAGCAGCGAACTGGCCAGGAATGGCACGCGCCACCCCCACTGCAGGAAGTCGGCCTCGCTCATCGCGCGGCCCAGCAGCAGGAAGATGCCGGCCGAAAGCAGGAAGCCCAGCGGTGCGCCCAGCTGCGGGAACATCCCGTACCAGGCGCGCTTGCCGGGCGGCGCATTCTCGGTGGCCAGCAGCACGGCGCCGCCCCACTCCCCCCCCAGCCCCAGGCCTTGGCCGAAGCGGCACAGCGCCAACAGGGCCGGCGCCACCAGCCCGATGCTGGCATGCGTGGGCAGCAGGCCGATCGCCACGGTGGAGATGCCCATCGTGAGCAGCGCAGCAACCAGGGTGGCCTTGCGCCCGATGCGGTCACCGTAGTGACCGAACACCGCCGAGCCGACCGGCCGCGCGATGAAGGCCACCGCGAAGGTCGCCAGCGACTGCAGCATCGCCGCACCATCGCTGCTCTCCGGGAAGAACAGGTGCGGGAACACCAGCACCGCCGCCGTGGCGTAGATGTAGAAATCGAAGAACTCGATGGTGGTGCCGATCAGGCTCGCCAGCAGAATGCGGCGGGGAGAGTTCACGACAGGGGCGACAGCAGGTGTGGACATCGGGTACGCAGAAAAAGGCAGCTGCCGGATTCTGCCATGCCCACCCCATGGCTGCCGCGATGGTTGCAGACGAGACTGTCAGCCTGTGACCGGGTCTGCGGCCTGCGCATCCGACAGGAACTTCCCCGGCACCGCAAGGTCTCAACGCGGTCACCCCACCAGGACGGTCACGGATGTCAGCCTCACGGAAGAGTGCCGCCCCCTCGCGCTGGGCGCAGCCGGCCGCCATCGCCGTGGTGATCGTTGTACACGGGCTGATGCTGGGCGTGCTGCTGCGTTCACCGGCCCCCAACGGCACCGCCGAGGAGGCCCGCCTGGCGGTGTACTGGCTGCCGCGGCCGCTGGCTGCGCCGGCTCCCCCACCCTCGGTGACTCTCTCGCTACCCGCACCGCAGCCCCCGGCGTCGCCGCGCCTGCCTGTGCCACGTGTGGCCACGCAAACCATCTCATCGCCTGCTGCGGTGGTGGATCCGCAGGCGCCACGCGCCGTACTGGACCTGAGCGTGCCGGGCTCGCTGACGGGCAGCGGTATCGATGCCGCCTCGCTGGTTCCGCGCGTGCTGGGCAACCGCGAGGTACACCCGGCGTTCCAGCCCAAACCCAAGCGCTTCCGTATGAAGGCCGGGATGACCCCGGAGCAGATCGTGCACGGGATCTTCCAGCTGATCGGCGCCTGGCCCCCGGGCTACACGGTGGACCAGTGCCGCCTGACGCGGCAGCAGATCGACTACCTGCGCAACGCCGTGGATGAAATGGACCGCGACCTGCTGCGCGAGTCGCTGATCCGCCACAGCCAGGACTGCTGAGCGGCGTTACCCGCCCAGATGGATCCAGGTCGCCTTGAGTTCGGTGTACTTGTCGAAGGCGTGCAGGGATTTGTCGCGGCCGATGCCGGACTGCTTGTAGCCACCGAACGGGGCGGTCATGTCGCCACCATCCCATTGATTGACCCACACACTGCCCGCGCGCAGCCCGCGTGCTACCCGATGCGCACGGCCCAGATCGCGTGTCCACACCCCGGCGGCCAAGCCGTAGATGGAATCGTTGGCCATGCGCAGTGCGTCGCCTTCATGATCGAAAGTCAGCACCGACAGCACCGGCCCGAAGATTTCCTCGCGGGCGATGGTGTGCTGCGGATCAACCTCGTCGAATACCGTCGGCTCCACGTAGCTCCCACCGGGCACCACCTCCAGCCGCTTGCCGCCCAGCAGCAGGCGCGCGCCATCGGCCTCACCACGTGCTACGTAATCCAGCACCCGGCCGGCGTGCGCCTCGTCGACCAGCGCGCCCATCGCGGCGTCCGGTTCGAACGGATGCTGCGGCTGCATATGCCGGCCATGCGCCAGCACCCGTGCAACGAAGGCATCCTTGATCGAGCGCTGCACCAGCAAACGCGAGCCAGCCGTACACACCTCGCCCTGGTTGTAGAAGATCGCGGTGGCTGCCGCCTGCGCAGCCTTGTCCAGATCGGGCGCGTCGGCGAACACCAGGTTCGGGCTCTTGCCGCCGCACTCCAACCAGGTGCGCTTGAGATTCGATTTCCCGGCGCATTGCAGCAACCGGCGACCGACGGCGGTGGAGCCGGTGAACGCCAGCGCATCCACATCCATGTGCAACGCCAACGGTTCGCCGGTCCGCTCACCATGGCCGGGAAGCACGTTGAACACGCCATCGGGCACCCCCGCTTCGGCCACCAGCGCGGCCAGCCGGATCGCGCTCAGCGGCGAGCGCTCGGAGGGCTTGAGCACCACGGAATTGCCCGCCGCCAAGGCGGGCGCGATCTTCCACGTCGCCATCAGCAGCGGGAAGTTCCACGGCACGATCACCGCCACCACGCCCACCGGCTCGCGGGTGATCAGGCCCAGCGTATCGAGCGCGGTCGGGGCGACTTCGCCATACACCTTGTCCACCGCCTCGGCAGTCCAGCGCAGGCAACGCAACACACCGGCAAGATCGCCTTGGCGCGCGTCGCGTACGGGCTTGCCCATGTCCAGGGTCTCCAGCAGCGCGAGCGCATCGGCGTGTTGTTCCACCAGGTCGGCCAGCCGCAGCAGCACCTGCTTGCGGTGCGACGGTGCCGCCCGCGACCAGTCGCCCGCATCGAAACTGCGACGCGCCGCGGCGACTGCACGATCAACGTCCGTCGTGTCGGCGTCGGCCACCTGCACCAGCACGCGGCCATCGATGGGGCTGACGCAGTCGTAACGTGCGCCGCTGGCTGCGTCGACGTAGCGCCCATCGATGAACGCCTGGCCTTGGAAGGTCAGTGCATCGGCCTGGCGTTGCCAGTCGTCACGGGTGCGTGCGGTGGTCATCGGCGTCGTCCTCATCCACTCATTCGGGTAAGGCGGTTATACCCGGCGCCGTCACGGGATGACGTGAGGCGAGTGCGATAAAGTCGTGACCATCGCGCCCTTGCGGAGTGCCTCATGCCTCGTCCCGATTCGTCGTTGTCGACCCTGGCCAGCCAGGCACCCGCAGACCTGGATGCCTACTGGATGCCATTCACCGCCAACCGCCAGTTCAAGGCCGCCCCGCGCCTGCTGGTACGCGCCGAGGGCATGTACTACCACGACATCGACGACCGCCCGATCCTGGATGGCGCGGCCGGCCTATGGTGCTGCAACGCCGGCCACGCGCGGCCGCGGATCGTGCAGGCGATCCAGCAGCAGGCGGCCACGCTGGATTTCGCGCCACCGTTCCAGATGGGCTCGCCGTTGCCGTTCGTGCTGGCCGAGCGCTTGGCTGCACTGGCACCGGCCAGCCTGGACCATGTGTTCTTCACCAACTCCGGCTCCGAAGCGGTCGACACCGCGATGAAGATCGCCTTGGCGTACCACCGCCTGCGCGGCGAGGGCCAGCGCACCCGCTTCATCGGCCGGGAAAAGGCCTATCACGGCGTCGGCTTCGGCGGCCTGTCGATCGGGGGCTTGCCCAACAACCGCAAGACGTTCGGGCCGTTGCTGGCCGGCAGCGATTTCCTGCGCCACACGCTCGATCTGGAGCGCAATGCCTTCAGCCCCGGCCTGCCACGCCACGGCGCCGAACTCGCAGAAGACCTGGAACGCCTGATCGCGCTGCACGATGCGTCCACGATCGCGGCGGTGTTCGTCGAACCGATCGCCGGCTCGGCGGGGGTGATCCTGCCCGCACCGGGCTACTTGCAGCGCCTGCGCGAGATCTGCGACCAGCACGGCATCCTGCTGGTGTTCGATGAGGTGATCACCGGTTTCGGCCGGCTCGGCAACGCCTTCGCCGCGCAGCGCTTCGGCGTCACCCCGGACCTGATGACCTTGGCCAAGGGGCTGACCAACGGCGCGGTGCCGATGGGCGCGGTGCTGGCCAGCGACGCGATCCACGGCGCCTTCATGCAGGGCCCACCGGCCGCCATCGAGTTCTTCCATGGCTATACGTATTCCGGCCACCCGCTGGCCTGCGCAGCGGCCCTGGCGGCGCTGGATACCTACGCCGAGGAGCATCTGTTCGAGCGCGCCATCGAGCTGGGCGACTACTGGCAGGCGCGGCTGCACAGCCTGCGCGGGCTGCCGCATGTGGTCGACATCCGTAATTTCGGGCTGATCGGTGCTGTCGAGCTGATGCCGCGCAAGGATGCCCCGGGCGCCCGCGGCTACGAGGTGTTCGAGCGCTGCTTCCGCGATGGTCAGCTGCTGGTGCGCTGCACCGGCGATGTCATCGCCCTGTCGCCCCCGCTGATCCTGGAGCGCAGCCATATCGACCGGATCATGGACGTGCTGGGCGAGATGATCCGCGCCACCGGCTGAGGCTGAATCCGCCGGCGACGACGGCGGCCGCCGCGATCCTTACAATGGTCGGTCACGTTTCGCTCGCGTACCGGATTGCATGGACATTGTCGTCAAAGAAGAACTCAAGGCCTACATCGATCCGCTGACCCCGGACGAGCACGACGCGCTGGAGCGCAGCATCCTGGCCGAAGGCTGCCGCGACGCGCTGGTGCTGTGGGGCGAGGTGCTGGTGGACGGCCACAACCGCTACGGCATCTGCCAGAAGCACGGCCTGCCGTTCCAGACGATCCAGAACACCCGCTTCCAGTCGATGGACGACGTCCACCTGTGGATGATCGAACAGCACCTGGGCCGCCGCAGCGTCTCCGATTTCCAGCGCGGCGTGCTGGCGCTGCGCAAGCGCGACATCCTGGCCGAGCGCCACCGCGCCGATCAGGCCCAGCTGCAGAAGGAAAGCGACGGCGAGATCAGCGGCCCGGCCGATGCCGGTGACGAGGACAGCCCGCCGTGGGCCGCCGCGCCGAAGGTCAGCCGCGCCGACATGGCGCGCGAAGCGCGCCTGAGCAGCAGCCAGGTGACGATGATCGAGCGCATCCACAAGCAGGCCGCACCGGAGCTGGTGGAAGCGGTCAAGACCGGGGCGATCTCGATCAGCGCCGCGGCCGCCGTGGCCGACCTGCCCGAAGACGAACAGCGCGCCGCGGCCGCCGCCGGCAAGGACGAGCTCAAGCAGGCCGCCAAGCGCGTGCGCGAGTCCAAGCGCAAGCCGCGCAAGCCGGTCCAGGAGGTACTGCACAGTGCCGATGGCGACGCCGAGATCGACCCCAGCCGCGCCGCCGAGATCGCCGATGCGCTCAACGCCCTGGGCGAAGGGCCGGGCGAACTGCGCCAGCGCATCATCGCGCTGACCCTGGAAAACGACACCCTGCGCCTGCAGCTGGCCGTGCTGCGCAAGCAGGTGGCGGACATCTGAGGTAGTGGCCGGGGGGGGGGGGG
>NZ_JBHFHW010000025.1:31025-46983 GCF_057333975.1 Stenotrophomonas sp. AGC87 | reverse complement strand
GCCAACGGCTTCCCCCCCCCCCCCCCCCCCCCCCCCCCCCCCCCCACTACCGTGGCTTCTGCGCGGAGTTTCTGGTTGCCGGCCAGCGGCAGGCACTACCTGTTGCTCATGCCGGGGTCGTTAAACTGCCGCAATGACGCCCACCTCCCCTCCCGACCCGCGCCGCGCCCAGCTGCGCCGGCTCAAACTGATCGCCCTGGCCATGCTGGTGGCGATGCTGGCCGGCTTCGCGCTCAGCCACTGGCACGGCGAACGCGGCATCTGGGCCTGGGTCTCGGCCTTCTGCGAGGCTGCCGCAGTCGGCGCGCTGGCCGACTGGTTCGCCGTGGTGGCGCTGTTCCGGCGCCCGCTCGGCCTGCCGATCCCGCATACCGCGATCATCCCGCGCAGCAAGGACCGCATTGCCGACAGCCTGGCGCTGTTCGTGCGCGACCAGTTCCTGGAACCGCAGGCCCTGCTGGCCCGGCTGCAGGTGTTCGATCCGGCCAGCCGCCTGGGCAGCTGGCTGGCCGAGCCGGCGCGGGCCCGCATGCTGGCCGACATGGCGCGCGGTTGGGCGCTGCAGGCGCTGGACTTCCTCGATGAGGCCGCCGTCCGGCGCAGCATCCAGGGCTTTGTGATCCAGCAGCTGCGGCAGTGGAATGCAGCGGCCACCGCGGGCGAACTGCTCGGCCTGCTCACGGCCGACAACCGCCACCAGCGCGTGCTGGACGAAGGCCTGACCCGGATCAGCGAATGGCTGGGCAACGAGAAGGTCAAAGACCGCGCCTCTACCCTGATCGTGGGCTACATCCAGCGCGAGTGGCCCAAGCTGGCCAGCACGGTCAACTGGGTCAAACCGATCGATGAGATCGGCGACACCCTCGCCGAGCGCCTGGCGCACGCGGTGCTGGAAGAACTGCAGCAGATCCTGGCCCAGCCCGAGCATCCGCTGCGGCGCGATTACGAAACCTGGCTGAGCGATTACATCCAGCGGCTGCGCGAAGACCCGGCCCTGGCCGAGAAGGTGGAACAGCTCAAGCAGCAGGTGATCGACCACCCGGCCGTGCAGGAGTACGTGCAGGGCCTGTGGGCACGCATCCACGCCAGCCTGCGTGCCGACCTGGCCAGTGAAGACTCCGCGCTGGCCGGCCATCTGCGCCGCAGCCTCGCCTCCGTAGGCGAGGCGCTGCAGGCCGACCCGTCACTGCGCGAAGCGCTCAACCAGCACCTGATGGACGGTGCCGAGCGCCTGACCACGCGGCTGCGCAGCGGCGTGACCGAGCACATCGCGCAGACCGTCAAAAGCTGGGACGAGCGCCATCTGGTCGAGCAGCTGGAACTGAGTGTCGGCCGCGACCTGCAGTTCATCCGCTTCAACGGCACCCTGGTGGGTGGTCTGATCGGCGTGATCCTGCACGCGCTGACGGTGTGGCTCCACTGGTAACGCGATAACCGCTGGCGACGCTGGCGCAAACACCGCCAGCGCCGTTGGGTACGTCAGCCGGCGACCGCGCGTACCGCCGCCACCAGTGCGTCCATCTGCGCCGGCGTGCTGAAGATGCCCGGCGTCACCCGCAGGCAGGCGCCCGAGGCCAGCCCTTCGCGCGGTACCACGAACACGCCGGACTGCTTCACCATCCGCTGCGAGGTGGCCGTGTTGTCGCGCATCGTGGTCTGCCCACGCAGCCGGAACGAGGTGATCGCACTGGACAGGCGCGGGTCGTCCGAGCCGAGCAGCTGGAGGCGTTCGTCGCCGCGCAACGCATCCATCCACTGATTGCGCAGGCGCAACAGGCGCGCCCGCTTGTTGGCCACGCCGATGCGCTCGTGCAGATCCAGTGCGGCCGGCAGCGCCATGTAAGCGGCGAAATTGACCGTGCCGGTGTGCACGCGGGTGCGGATGTCGTCGTGGTCCTGTTCGCCCATGTACGGATCCAGATCGCGCACCCGCCCGCGGCGGACATACACCGCGCCGACGCCGACCGGCGCGCCGATCCACTTGTGCAGGTTGATCCCGATGAAATCCACGCCCAACGCGCGCAGCGGCGTGTCCACCTGGCCGATACCGTGCGCGGCGTCGAGTACCACCTCCACGCCGGCCGCCCTGGCCAGCGCGGCGATCTCGGCCACCGGCAGCAGCATGCCGTTGCGGTGGTTGACGTGGGTCAGCAGCAGCAGGCGTACGCGCGGGTTGGCCGCCAGCGCGCGGCGGTACGTCTCCACGATGCTGTCATGGTCGAATGGCTCGGGCAGCGTGATCGCCACCGGCTGCACGCCGCGCCGCGCCTGCAGCCACTGCATCGCGCTGATCATGCTGTCGTAGTCGGTGTCGGCGTACATCACCCCATCGCCCGGCGACAGCCCGCGGTAGCTGCCGATCAACACCTGCATCGCCTCGGTGGCACCGCGGGTGAGCACGATCTCGTCGGTCTCCACGCCCAACACCTGCGCCAGACGCACGCGGGCCTGTTCAAACAGCGGTGGAAACGCGAGCCGCCCGAACCAGGCGTTACCGGCATTCACCGTGGCCGTGGCCTGCTGGTAGGCCTGCAGCACCGGGCGCGCCATCGCGCCCCAGTAGCCGTTGTCCAGCATCACGACCTCGTCGGTGAGGTCATACAGCGCGCGCACCTGGGCCCACCAGGTTTCGTCGGCGGCCAGCTCGGCCGGCGTGCGCGTGCCCACGGCCGGCAGCGCCAGCGGCTCAGCGCCCATGGCGTTCGCACCGGACAGCGCCGCGGCGACTGGCAGGGCCAGTGCGCCACGCAGCAGATAGCGTCGTTGCCGGTCCATCAGTAGCGGATCCGGTATTCGGCGTAGAGGTTGCGGCCGTCGGTGTCATACGGCGCGTTCCGCGAGTAGATCAGGCCACGGCTGGCCTGGAAGCTGGCCTCGTCCGGGTAGCGGTTGAACAGGTTGTCCGCGCCGATCCGCAGCGTCTGCTGCTCGGTGACATTCCAGCTCACAGCCAGATCGACGAAGCTCATCGCCCCGAAGCGCTGGAAGATGTCGCCGGTGGCGTTGCCCGAAGAGTCCGTCCATGCCCCGTAGTATCGCAGCTTGCCGAGTACGCTGAAGCGACCCCACGCATACGTGCTGCTGAGCGTGGCTTTCTGCCGCGGCAGACGCTCTTCGAAGATGCGGCGCTGGCTTTCATTGGTGGCCACGCCGGTGGCACCGCTGTCCACCTGGGTCTGGTTGTAGTTGTAGCCCAGCGTGGTGCTCAGCCGGCCCGCCCCGAGTGCGGCGGTGTGGCTGGCCACCACATCGACACCGCGGGTGGTGGTGTCGAAATCGTTGGTGTAGAAGCTCACCGAGGTGTACGCCAGCGGATTGGGCACGCCGGCCGGCACCGCGAACGAGGCCGACTGGCTGAAACGGTCGGTGACCTTGATGTCGTACAGGTCCACCGAGCCGGAGAAGCCCAGGTCGTTCTTCCAGGTCAGGCCGAGCGAGGCCGTGCGCGATTGCTCCGGCTTGAGCGGTTGGGCACCGAGCTGGATCGCCAGCGGATCGCTGGGCGAGAGGCGGCCGGTGGTGAACACCTGCAAGGTCACGGTATCCAGGCCCTGCTGGGTGCTCTGGGTGTACAACTGGCCCGGCGTTGGCGCGCGGAAACCGGTGGAGACCGAACCGCGCACGGCCAGGTCCGGGGTGAACTCGAAGCGGCTGGAAAGCTTGCCGTCCACGCTCTCGCCGAAGGCCGAGAAGTGCTCGTAACGGGTCGCCGCGCCCACGGTCCAGCGTGCGGTCAACGGCGCTTCGACATCGATGTAGGCCGCGCGGCTGCGCTGGCTCCAGCGCCCGGCGTTGGCCGCGCTGAAGCCCGGGGCACCGTTGGCGCCACCAGCCAGGCCGGTCACCGCCCCCGGGCCGATCGCATAGGAGGCCGGATCGCCGGCATCCACGCCGTAGGTTTCCTCGCGCGTCTCCGCGCCGAAGGCGATGTTGATCGGCGCGGCCAGCGCGCTGACCGGCAGCGAATAGACGATATCCGCGTTGAGGTTCTTCTCTTCCTGCGAGCGGCGACCGAGGTAGAACGAGGTGGGGCTGTCCGGCCCGAGCGAGGCATTGATCGAGTTGCCCAGCGTGTAGTCGATGCGGTTGCGCCCGTAGGAGCCGCTTACATCCCAGCGCCAGCGTTCGCCCCAGTAGCCGCGCAGACCGAGCACGCCCTGCAGGTCGTCCTGTTCGTTGCCGTATTTCGGGCTGAAGCCGGTCGGGTACAGGCTGCGCGCATCCCAGCCGGGGAACACACGGCTGCGGTTGTAGACCGAGGCAGTGCCATCGGGATTGCGCCAGTTGAAATCGCTGACGCCCTCGCTGTGCCCGTACAGACCGAAGCCGTAGAGGTCGACGCTGTCGTTCAAGGCCAGGTTGAGGTTGAAGCCGAAATGGCGGTTTTCCAGGTCCGGCTGACCCCAGCGCTGCACCGGATCGGGCACGACCAGATCCGGGTGGGCGTTCTGGAAGGCGATCGCATCGGCGCGCTGGCGGCTGCGCGAGGTCGCATCGGATGTGTCCCAGTCGGCGAACAGCGACAGGCTGCCCTTGTCGCCCAAGGCGAAGCCGTGGCGGCCGCCGATCTTGCGACCGGTCCCATCGCCTTCGCTGTATTCGGACACGCCCAGTGACAGCTCACCGCCGACGCGGTCATCCAGAATGATGTTGATCACCCCGGCGATGGCGTCCGAGCCGTACTGCGCCGACGCGCCATCGCGCAGCACTTCGATGCGCTGGATGGCATGCACCGGAATCTGGGCCAGGTCCGGCCCCTGCGCGCCGCGCGCGCCCAGCAGCGCCGAGCGATGGAAGCGGCGGCCGTTGACCAGCACCAGGGTCTGGTCCGGCGAAAGGCCGCGCAGCGTGGCCGGCCGCACGAACACCAGCCCGTCGTTCATCGGCATGCGCTGGACCACGAACGACGGCACCAGCCGGGCCAGGACATCGTTGAGGTCCGAGGACTCGATCGCCTGGATCTCTTCTTGGGAGAACACGTCCACCGGGGCCAGCGTGTCGAACTGCGTGCGGTTGCTGCCGCGCGTGCCGGTGACGATCATCGTGTCCAGGGTGGCGGGGGCCGCGGCATTCCCTGCCGTGGCGGCCTCGGCGCGCGCATCGGCGGCCGTGGCGAAGGTAAGGACGGACAACACCGCTACAGCAAGCACACAACGATTCACTGACGACTCCGCGAACGAACAAGTGGGGGTGGGCGCGACGGTGTGTCACGACATCCTCACAGTCTGTTGACGCGATGTTGCCCGGCAGTGACACGCAGACGACGGTGGCTGCGGGCCTCCACACATACGCCAGCGCACGGCCTTGCATGGCGTTGGACAGTGCCATAACGCTTGTCTAACGAAATGATAATGACTATCATTCGCTGATCGACTGTACGCCCAGCCAATCCGCGCCCGGATGCATGACGGCTTCCCCGCGCAACGCCCCGTGTACACCTCCTGATCCGCCTGCCCTGCCTGCCCTGCTGCCTTCGGCAGCGCCGCTGTGCCTGGCGCGCTGACGTTCTCCCACACTGGAAGTGTTGCCATGCCCTGCTCGTCTGCTTCACCGTTGTCCCGGCCATCGCTGTTGGCGATCGCCCTCGTTGCTGCCCTCGCCGGCCCGGCGCTGCCGGCGTTCGCCGAGGCCGAACCAAGCGATGCGACCACGCTGGACACGATCAAGGTGACCGCCGATGGCGAGATCCCGAACGCCTACACGGTCAAGCAGGCCAGCACCGCCACCAAGTTGAACCTGTCGCTGCGCCACACCCCGCAGTCGGTCACCGTGCTGACCCGCCAGCGCTTGGACGACATGGGCCTGTACGCGCTGTCCGATGTGATGGGCCAGGTCACCGGCGTGCATGTATCGGTGACCGATTCGGAGCGCATCAACTACATCTCGCGTGGCTACAGCATCACCAATTTCCAGATCGACGGGATGCTCAATACCTTCGGTGGCTCGCTCAAGACCAACACCGACAGCGCGATCTACGAGCGCATCGAAGTGGTCCGCGGCGCGACCGGCCTGACCACCGGTGCCGGCGACCCGTCGGGCACCATCAACATGGTCCGCAAGCGCCCGACCCAGGAGATGGCGATGAGCGCCGGCCTGACCCTGGGCCGCTGGGGCAACCAGCGCCTGGAAGCGGACATCGGCGGCCCGGTCGCACTGGACGGCCGCGTGCGTGCGCGCTTCGTCGCCGCCAAGCAGCAGAGCGATTCCTTCCGCGATGTGTACCGTCTGGACAAGGATGTGTTCTACGGCATCGTGCAGGCCGACCTGACCGACAGCACCCTGTTCGAAGTGGGCTATGACTACCAGTCGCCGGAAACCAAGGGCGTGACCTGGGGCGTGGTGCCGTACTGGGGCCCGGACGGCACGCCGGCCAACCTGCCGCGCTCGACCAACCTGTCGGCAAGCTGGAGCAGCTGGCCGATCTTGGAAAAGACCACCTTCATGCGTCTGGAGCAGCAGCTCGGCAATGGCTGGTCGTTGAAGGCCAGCGCGACCCAGGCCAAGCGCAACACCGATGGTGACGTCTGGTACGGCGCGCAGGGCTATCCCGCGCCGGATGGGACCGGTGTGCGCGCCTACCTCTCGCATTTCGCCGAGCGCAGCGAAATGAACGTGTTCGACCTCAACGCCAGCGGCACCTTCCAGCTGTTCGGCCGCGAGCATGAGCTGGTCCTCGGTGTGGGCCAGTCGGTTCGCAAGGGCGAATCGCCTGCCTCGGAATTCACGCAGCCGCCGGGCTACGACGTGGTACCGGACTGGCGCACCTGGACCGGTGACGTCGCCCCGTTGCCGCTCACCCGGCATGATTGGCTGGCCTCGGAGAACGAGCTGACGCAGAAAGCCGCCTACGTGGCCGCCCGCCTGCAGCTGGCCGATCCGTTGCTGGCCGTGCTCGGCGCGCGCTATGGCAGCTGGGAGACCCGCAGCTGGCGCTACACCCACGATGCGGCCGGCAACCGCACCGGTACCACCCGCGGCGGCTACAAGCCGGACGATTCGCTGACCCCCTACGTCGGCCTGATCTACGACTTCAGCAGGCAGTTCAGCGCCTATGCCAGCTACACCGATATCTTCCAGCCGCAGGACTACCGCGACAAGAACAACGACTACCTGGAGCCGGTAGTCGGCGACATGTGGGAGGCCGGTCTGAAGGGTGAATTCTTCGGTGGCCGCCTGAACACCTCCGCCGCCGTGTTCAAGGGCGAGAAGGACAATGTCGCCGAACTCGACGATTCAGTGCCGGCCGCCTCGCTGCCCGATGGCGGCAGTGCCTACCGGTCCACCGGCAAGGGCAACAAGGTCAAGGGCTGGGAACTGGAGGCCCAGGGCAGCCTGACCGAGAACTGGAACCTGTCGGCCGGGTTCGCGCACACCACCATCCGCAACCAGGCTGGCGTGGCGCAGAACACCGCCAACCCGGTGGACACGTTCCGGCTCAACACCAGCTGGCGCCCGAGCGGTGAGTGGAACCGCCTCTCGCTGGGCGGCGGCGTGACCTGGCAGAGCCGGATCTACCGCAACAGCACCAAGCCGCGCGCCGACTACGCGATCAGCGGCCGTACCGAATCGGCGGTGATGAGCCAGGACGCGTTCTACCTGGTCAATGTGTTCGCCGGTTACCGCTTCAATGACAATTTCTCCGCGCAGCTCAACGTCAACAACCTGCTCGACAAGAAATACTTCAGCAACGTCGGTTTCTACAACGGCGTGTACTGGGGCGAACCGCGCAATGTGATGTTGAACCTGCGCTGGAGGCTCTGACACCGGCTCCAAGGGACCACTGCGACGCGCAGTGAACACGGCCAGGGATGGCCACTATTGCTCATCACCGGCTGCGGCCGGTGATGCCCGTTTCCCCGATTGATCAGCAGGTTTCCGTGGACAGCACGCCGCACGCCAGCGCCAGGTTCAACCGTCTTGGTTCCTTCTTCACCCGCCCTTGGCTGGGTGTCCTGTCACGTTCGCTCGCCGCGATCTTCGGCGGCTACGCGCTGGCCGCGACCTGCTCGATGTTCTTCGCGGTCGCGCTGCCGATCGCGCGCGGGCAAGCGGTGCTGACCGGCATGCTGGTGGCGATCGTGCTGTGCGCCTGCGCGGCGCTGTGGGCGTTCGCTACCCGTACCGCGCTGCGCGCGTGGGTCGGCATCCTGATCCCGACCGCGCTGTTCTGGATCGGCACCCGCCTGCTGCAGGGGGTCGCATGAAGAACGGATTCCGCCAGTCGATGGCCTGGCTGCACACCTGGACCGGCCTGCTGGTCGGCTGGCTGCTGCTGCTGATTTTCATGGCCGGCACGGCCAGCTATTACCGCGAGGAAATCAGCCGCTGGATGCGCCCGGAGCTGCCGCGCAGCAGCGTCACCGCCGATGTGGCCGCCGAGCGCGCCCTGACCTTCCTGCAGCACAAGGCCCCGCAGGCCGAGAGCTGGAACGTCACCCTGCCCGACCCGCGCAACCCGGCGATGCGCATGTTCTGGCGCAACCCCGAATCGATGGTCAAGCCGCCGGTGGAAGGCGAGCGCCGCCGGCGCGGCGGTGGCCGCTTCGGCGATGCCACGGTCGATCCGAACACCGGCGAAGAAATCGCCGCACGCGAAACCCGCGGCGGTGATTTCTTCTACCGCCTGCATTTCGACCTGCACTACATCCCGGTGTACTGGGCGCGCTATCTGGTCGGCTTCTGCGCGATGTTCATGCTGGTGGCAATCATCACCGGCGTGATCACGCACAAGAAGATCTTCAAGGACTTCTTCACCTTCCGCCCGGAAAAGGGCCTGCGTTCGTGGCTGGATTTCCACAACGTCAGCGCGGTCATGGCGCTGCCGTACCACGCGATGATCACCTACACCGGCATCGTCACGTTGATGTTCATGTACCTGCCATGGGGCGTGAGCGTGGCCTATCCCAAGGATGAGGAGGCGTTCTTCAGCGAGGCTTTCGCTCGCCTGGCCGAGATCGAGACGCCGGCCGAAGGACGCGCCGCACCGCTGCCGATCCAGCAGTTGCTGGACAGCGCACGCGCCGAATGGAAGGGTGCGGATGTGGCTGGCTTCACGCTGTACCACCCGGGCGCGGCGAACGCGATCGTGGATATCACCCAGCGCGATGGAAAGCGCCTGTCGGTGGATACCCCGTCGCTGCGCTTCAATGCGGTGACTGGCGAGTTGATCGAAGCCAGCCCGGCCTCGGGCGGCGCCACCCAGACCCGCGGCGTCATGTACGGCCTGCACCTGGCGCGCTTCGCCGATTGGGGCCTGCGTGCCCTGTTTTTCCTCTCCGGCCTGGTCGGCTGCCTGATGGTCGCCAGCGGCGTGGTGCTGTGGGCGGTCAAGGAACGCCCCAAGCACGCCAAGTCCGGCAAGACCGGCTTCGGCCTGCGTCTGGTCGATGCGCTCAACATCGGCGCAGTGGCCGGCCTGCCGATCGCGTTCGCCACTTATTTCCTGGCCAATCGTCTGCTGCCGGTACAGATGGCCGAGCGCGCCAACGCCGAGGTCAATGCGTTCTTCTATGCATTGGCCGCCGCATTGCTGGCCGGTTTCCTCTGGCCCAAGCGGATGATGTGGACCTGGCAGCTGTACCTGGGAGGCGTGCTGTTTGCGTTGATTCCCGTGGTCAACGCAGTCACCACGCATGCGCATCTGGGTGTCACCCTGCGCACCGGTGACTGGGTGCTGGCCGGGTTCGATCTGACCATGCTCGCGTTCGGCGCGATGCTGGCCTACTGCGGCCATCGCATGCAGCGCTGGCAGCCACCGTTGAGCGCGGCCGAGAAGAAGCGCCGCCAGCAGGCCGCTGCTGCGGGGGCCACGGCATGATGCTGTTCGCGATCACGCTGACGTTCTCCGCATTCACGGCGTTGTCGCTGGCCATGGACAAGCACCAGCTGGAGCTGCACGGCAAAGCCGGCGCCAGCGCCTCCCGTATGCGGGTGTGGCGCTGGGTGGGGTGGACGTTGCTGACTGTCGCCTTCGCGCTGTGCGTGCTGGACCATGGCTGGGCGATCGGCCCGGTGTTGTGGCTGGGTGCGCTGACGATCAGCGGCGTGCTGATCGCGTTCGGGCTGTACCCGTACCGCCCGCGCTGGATCGCGCCGCTGGCGTGGGCGTTGCCGGTGGTGGGGCTGGCGGTGGCGCTGGTCGCGCGCTGAGGGAGCAGCTGCGCATGGCGTGGCGCTACCTTCAGATCAATTGCTGCGCTGCGCCCGCCGCACCCTCAGGTGCGCAGCCGCATCGCGACTGCCGATCAGGGCACCAGTGAAAACATATGGGCGGCGACAGGACGGCCGTCGATGACCAATCGGTTGCGCGCCACGCCTTCGCGCACGGCGCCTGCCTTCACCGCCACCCGTTCGCTGGCCAGATTGCCCACGGCCACGACGATCTCCACCCGATGCAGGCCCAGCGGCCCGAACGCCTGGGTAGCCAGCGCCCGGACGACGCGGGGCGCCACGCCCTGGCCACGGCACGACTGCCGCACCCAGTAGCCCAGATTGCAGAACCGGGGGTCGTGCAGGATCTTGTTCAATCCCGCGCCGCCGACGAAGGCGGCCGTGTCCTGGTCGAAGATTCCGTATTCGCAGGCCGTGCCTGCCGCCCAGCCGTCCCGGCAGGCTTGGAACCACTGCAGCGCCTGCTCGGCGCGGTAGTCGGCCGAGCTCCACGGCATCCAGCGCCGCATGCCATCGGCCGATTCACGCACCGCCGCCGCAAAGGAGGCGGCGTCGGGATCCTCGAACGGACGCAGCAGCAGTCCGTCGGCGTGGAGCTGGCTGTCGTCCATGTCAGCCCCCGGTCGGTCAGGCGCCGTAGCGGCGCAGTTCCCATGCGCGGTGGATGCGCGGGTTGCGCTCGAAGTCCGCCCCGATGGTCTCGGGCGAAATCTCCTTGCACTCCGCGAATTCCTTGATCGCTTCGTCGTCCAGCTTGAAGCGGCGGAAGTTGTTGGAGAAATACAGTACGCCTTCCGGGCTCAAGCGCGCCACGGCCGCGCGCAGCAGGCGCACGTGTTCGCGCTGGATGTCGAAGTCATCGGCGCGGGCGGAGTTGGAGAACGTCGGCGGATCGCAGAAAATCACGTCGAAGCGGTGACGTTCGGCTTCCAGCCACGCCAGCGCATCGGCCTGGATCAGCTGGTGCTGGCTGCCGCCCTTGCCGTTCAACGCGAGATTGTCGGCGCACCACTGCAGGTACGTACCGGACAGATCCACGCTGGTGGTGGTCGCCGCACCGGCCACGGCGGCCTGCACCGAGGCGACACCGGTGTAGCAGAACAGGTTGAGGAAGCGCTTGCCCTGGGCTTCCTGCGCCATGTGCCAGCGCAGCGGGCGATGGTCCAGGAACAGGCCGGTATCCAGATAATCGAACAGGTTCACGCGCAGCAGCGCATCGTTCTCGCGCACCAGCACGAACTCGCCGCGCTGCTCGAAACGACCGTACTTGCTGCCGCCCTTGCCACGCTCGCGCGACTTCAGCGCGACCTGCTCGGCCGGCACCTGGAAGACCTCGCGCGCCGCCGAGAGCAGCTCGTTGCGGCGGCGACGCACATCCACATCCGGAATGGTCGCCGGGGCCGCGTATTCCTGCACATGCAGGAACGTGCGGCGGGCACCGCCGTCTTCTTCATAGACATCGATGGCGGCCGCGTACTCGGGCAGATCGGCATCGTAAACGCGGTAGCAGGTGATGCTTTCGCGCGTCCGCCACGTCTTGAACTTCTTGATGTTCTTGCGCAGGCGGTTGGCCACCATCTGCGCGCCTTCGCTGAGCTCCCGCGGCTGGCCGGTGTTCTCGCGCTGCGGCACCGCGATCGGGTCGCAGACGATCAGCGCGCACTCGATGGCACCGTTGAACAGCTGGTACTTCTTATTGGCGCGCAGGCCGGTGGCGAAGGCCAGGTCGGCGCTGCCGCACAGCAGGCTGGCACGCCACTGCGGCACCGCGCGCTTGAGCGCGTCGCCGAGGCGGCGGTACAGCAGGGCATCGGCGGCCAAGCGCTCGTCGTAAGGTGGGTTGCAGACCACGCAGCCGGTTTCCTGCAGGGGCACCTGCACATCGGCCACGTCGCGCACGCCGAACCAGATCGCGTGCGAGACGCCGGCGGTCTCGGCATTTTCCTTGGCCGCGCGGCTCGCATGCGGGTCGATATCGCTGCCGTGGATGACCTGCTTGAGCGCACCGCGGCCGGCTTCTTCGCGCGTGCGCGCTTCGGCCATCAAGGTGTTCCAGCTCTCGCGGTCAAAGCCCAACCAGCGGCTCGGCGGGATGCTGCCGTGGCGCTGCAGGCCCGGGGCGACATCGGCGGCCATCAGCGCGCCTTCGATCAGCAGCGTGCCGCTGCCGCACATCGGGTCGAGCAGGCCACCGCCTTCACTGTGGATCTTCGGCCAGTTGGCGCGCAGCAGCACGGCAGCGGCCAGATTTTCCTTCAGCGGCGCTTCGTTCTGTGCCATGCGCCAGCCGCGGCGATGCATCGGGCCACCGCCGAGATCGATCGAGATCGTGGCCCGGCCCTTGCGCAGCGACAGGTTGATGCGCACGTCCGGGAACTCCACGTTCACCGACGGCCGCTCCAGGCCCTGCGCGCGCAGGCTGTCGACCACGCCGTCCTTGACCCGCTGCGCGGCGAAGCGCGCGTGCGTGATCTCGGTCCCGGACACATGCGCATCCACCGAGAGGGTCAGCTCGGGGCTGATGTGCTGCTCCCACGCCATCACCGAGACGCCCTGGTAGAGCGAGCCCTCGTCCGGGCACTCGAACTCGGCCAGCGGCCACAGCACCCGGCTGGCCAGGCGCGACCACAGCACCACGCGCTGCGCCTGCGCCAGCTCGCCCTCGGCGTTGACGCCGGAAATGGTGGCGGTGGCCTTGTCCAGGCCGAGCGCCAACAGTTCGTCGGCGAGCAGATACTCCAGGCCCTTGGCGCAGGAAACAAAGAATTTCACGGAATCGGTATCGCAGGTCAGCGGAGAGGGGGTGCCCACGGGCACGGCAAGCAGCCGGGCACGGGGTCCGGGGGGCCATTGTACGTGAGGTGGGCTGGAACGCCCGGTTACAGCGAGGCCAGCAGTTCCTCGAAGGCCCGGCTCGAGGCCTCCACGTGATCGGTCAGGCGGTGCCCGTCGTCCACCATCAGCAGGCGGGCCGAGCGGGCCTGGGCCCAGGCGATCACCTCGGCCGGCGGGATCAGCTCGTCATGCCAGGCATGCACCACGCTGGTCGGCACGCGGGCGGCATCCAGCGCCGGCATCGGCCCCATCCGGGTCGGCGGCACCATCAGGAACAGGCCCTGGACCGGCACCTGCAGCGAGGCGATGGCCGAGATGTACGAGCCCAGGCTGGAACCGGCCAGCACCACCGGGCCCTGCGCGGCACGGGCGGTGGCCAGGGTGACCAGGCGCTGCAGGCGGGCACGTACATCGCCCAGACTGCTGACCTCGCGCTGGGCGTCCAGGTCGGTGTAGTCCGGGCGCTCGTGGGTCCAGCCCAGGCGCTCGGCCACGTCGGCCAGGGCGGTCACCTTGATGGCGTCCGGGCCGCTTTCAAAGCCATGGGAGAGGATGCAGTGGCCGCGGCTCATGCGCATACCGCGCGGGAATCGATAGGAGCGTTCATGCCCAAATGCTAGCATCGCCGCATGCCCGACCGCGCCCCGCCCGCCATCGATGCACAGCCCCTGCCCTACCAGGACAGGCTGCTGCCCCGCACGCACGACGAGATCGATCTGGTGGTCATCCACTGCACCGAACTGCCGGACCTTGCGATGGCACGCGAGTACGGCGAGCGCGTGCTGTATGACAGCGGCACCGGCAATAGTGGCCACTACTACATCGACCGCGATGGGCGCATCGTGCAGTACGTGTCATTGGACCGCGTCGCGCATCAGGTCAGTGGCTATAACCCGCGCTCGATCGGGATCGAACTGGTCAACACCGGGCGCTACCCACACTGGTGGGATTCCCGCCACCAGGCGATGGACGAGACCTACCCGGATGCGCAGATCGCGGCGCTGATCGACCTGCTGCAACACCTGTGCGGGACGCTGCCCGCGTTGGCACATATCGCAGGGCATGAGTGGCTGGATACGCGCGAGGAAGTGGCCAGCGACGATCCGGAGCGGCGGGTGCCGCGCAAGCGCGATCCGGGTCCGATGTTCCCGTGGCCACGCGTGCTGGCGGCGGTGCCGCTGCAGGAACTGCGTGGGTGATGATCAGCCGGTTGCGACAGGACGCGAAGCGTCGCTGACCCAACCGCTCCACGAATCCGCATAGATCCGCGCCCCTTCCAGCCCGGCGGCTTCCATCGCCAGCAGCAGATGGCAGGCGGTCACGCCGGAGCCGCACATGAGCACGACCTCGTCCGGTGCGTGCGTGCCGATCAGCGGCTGCAGCGCGGCGCGCAGATCCTCCGCAGGGCGCAACCGTCCATCATGCACATTCAAGGCGAACGGACGATTGACCGCGCCGGGCACGTGGCCGGCGACCGGATCCAAGGGTTCCACTTCGCCCCGGAAACGCTCGCCCGCCCGCGCATCGATCAGCCAGCCCGGCGCGTGCGTGAGACGCGCCTGCACCTCCTCCACCGAGGCGATCCGACTGCGGTCGAACTGCCCCGGGTACGGCGGCAATGCCGTCACCTGCGGCAGCACTGCGGTGACCGGCAGACCGGCGGCCTGCCACGCCGCAAACCCGCCATCGAGAACGCGTACCTGTGCATGCCCGATCAGCCGCAGCAGCCACCACAGGCGCGCGGCCGCCATGCTGCCGTCGCCGGCGTCGTAGACCACGACCTGGGTCTGCGGCCCGATGCCCCACGTGCCCAGGCGCGCGGCGAACGTATCGCTGTCCGGCAGTGGATGACGGCCATGCCCGGTGCGGCCAAGATCGGACAGATCCCGGTTGAGATCGGCGTACAGCGCGCCGGGCAGATGGCCCTGTGCATACAACGCCGCACCGGACTGCGGATCGGCCAACGAGAAGCGCGCATCCAGCACGCGTAGCGAGGGGGCGGCACTGGCCGTCGCACGCGCATCCATGACGCGCGTCGCGCCTTCGTCCAACGCCTGTGCGAGGGTGATGACATCGATCAACGGCGTGGTCATACGGTCTGCTCCAGGCGGCGACGCAGGTTGTAGAGAATGGCGGCGGTCGCCCCCCAGATCCGCTGCCCGGGCCAGCCGTATTCGAGCACGTGGCGGATGCGGCCACGGTGGTCGATCTCGACGTGGTGCAGGTTGGCCGGATCCATCAGGTAGGACAATGGCACTTCGAACACTTCCGCGACCTCGCCCGGCTCGGGCACAGCCACGAAGGCAGGATCGATCACGGCCACCACCGGCATTACCCGGTAGCCCGTAATCGTCACGAATGGATCCAGATACCCAAGCACCTGCACCTGATCGTGCTTGAGTGCGATTTCCTCGTCGCTCTCGCGGATCGCGGCAGCGACGGCATCGCGGTCCTCCGGTTCCCTGCGGCCACCGGGGAAACCGACCTGGCCCCCGTGATGGCGCAGCGTGTCGGTGCGCCGGGTCAGCAGCACCTGCGCGCCGCCCTCGCGCGGAATGATGCCGGCCAGCACGGCCGCTTCAACGGGCGGGCCGGGCGGCAACAGATCGATCAGTTCGCTGCGGTTCCAGCCATCGCCAGGCGGCGGCTGGTCCAGCGGATGCAGCGCGCGCAGCAGGCGCTCGTGTTCGGCCAGCGAACCGCGCAGCGATTGCCGCAGTTGTTCGCGCAGGGGCAGCGTGTGCTGCATGACGTGGTGCTGTTCGGGTCGGCTCATGGTTCGCCAGCGGGTGATTTCGTCCACGGTGCGCAGGCAGCCCGTGCACACACCGGCGCGATCCAGCGCGCAGATTCCGATGCAGGGAGAGGGCACGGCATGCGGGGATTCTTTTATCGATTGCACCGGTCAACAGTAACGCGAATGCACGGAAACAAAAAACGCGCCGGTGTTTGC
>NZ_JBHFHW010000025.1:23408-30979 GCF_057333975.1 Stenotrophomonas sp. AGC87 | reverse complement strand
AAAAAAAACCCGCGCCGGTGTTGCCACCGGCGCGTTCTTGATGTTGCGGAAATTACTTGACGCTGACGAGCTTGATTTCGAACTGCACCGCGACGTTCGGCGGGAACGGCGTGCGCGGATCGGCACCATAGGCCTGATCCGGCGGCAGCGTCACTTCCCACTTGGAGCCAGCCGGCATCTGCAGCAGGGCTTCACGCATGGCCTTCATTTCGACTTCGCTGACCTTGATGCCCGGGATCTGCTGGGCCGGACGCGCTTCGGCCGGACGGGTGCCGAACGGGTACGGACCGGCCACTTCCAGCTGCACGGTGCTGGCCTGGGTCGGCTTGGCACCCTTGCCGGCTTCGATCACACGGTACTGCACGCCGCTCGGAAGCGACTGCACGCCGGTCTTGGCCTTGTTCTGGGCCAGGAACTGATCGCTCTTGGTCTTGTTCTCGGCGGCAGCCTTGTCGTACTCAGCCTTGGCGGCCTGCGCACGACCCTGCTCACGCTTCTGGAAGGCTTCGACGGCGGGCTTCAACTGCTCGGCCGTGATCGACGGCTGCTTCTTGGCGTAGGCATCCTGCAGGCCCTTCACCACCGAGTTGATGTCCAGCTGCTCGCCGCGTGCGGTGAGTTCAGCCAGGTTGTTACCGTAGTCGTAACCGAAGTAATAGCTCAGCTTGCCCTTTTCGGACGAGGTGTCCTGGGCGAAGGCATTGCCCGTCAGGGCCAGGGCCGCGACGGCGACCGCGATAGAACGCAACTTCATCAAACTTTTCTCCAGGGGTGGTAACTCAGGACGCGTTGGGCCGCCCTGAGGCGACGGGTTAGGATAGCCGCCGCAACGTTGAACCGCCACTAACGACGCAGGCTCTGACCTGACTTCGTTTCAAGAGTTCAACAATCACTTTTTTTTAACGTTTTCAGGAGTCCTGCCGTGGCCGACGCCCTTATCTCGATTATGGACGATGCCGCCGTGCGCACCGTGACGGTCAACCGCCCGGACAAACTCAACGCCCTCAACCGGGCGACCCTGGAAGCCCTTGATACCGCCTTCTCCGAGGCCGCAGCTGACCCGGCCGTTCGCGTGGTGGTACTGACCGGTGCCGGTCCCAAGGCCTTCGTGGCCGGCGCGGACATCGCCGAAATGAACGGCCTGAGCGCGGTTCAGGGTCGTGATTTCTCGTTGCTGGGCCAGGGATTGATGCGCCGGATCGAGCGCATGCCCAAGCCGGTGATCGGCAAGATCAACGGTTTTGCGCTGGGCGGCGGGCTGGAGCTGGCCATGGCCTGCCACCTGCGGGTGGCCTCCGAGACCGCCAAGGTGGGGCAACCGGAGATCCATCTGGGCCTGATCCCCGGTTTCGGTGGCAGCCAGCGGCTGCTGCGCCTGTGCGGCCGCGCCGCCGCGCTGGAGCTGTGCCTGCTGGGCAGCCCGATCACCGCCGCGCGTGCCGCGCAGTTGGGCATCGTCAATGAGGTGGTTCCGGCTGCGGAGCTGGATGCCCGCGTCCAGGCACTGGCGTCGCAATTGGCCTCGGCCGCGCCTCTCGCGCTGCGCGGCATCCTCGATGCGATCCATATCGGCGGCGAGTGTTCGCTCGGCGAGGGCCTGGAATACGAGAGCGCGCAGTTCGGGCTGATGTTCGCCACCGAGGACATGCGCGAAGGCACCAGCGCGTTCCTGGCGCGCCGGCCGCCGGTGTTCCAGAACCGCTGAGCCCCATGTCGCCTTCCGATACCGCTTCGCCGGCGCAGCTGCTGGCACTCGTCCTCGACGATCAATGGGATGCCGCGCTGGCCGCCGGGCTGATGGACTACGTCGCGCAGCCGGGCGACGAAGCGCTGCGGCCCGATCATCCCGATCTTCCACAGCGGCTGCAGCACGCACAGCAGCAATTGCAACGTGCCTGGGCCGCGCGCGAGCGCTACCGCCAGCGCCAGCAGCGGCTCGCGCGCCGCGCCGCCGAGCGCGATGCACGCCGCGCACCGCCCCCCACACCCGAGATCCAGAAACCCGCCCTGCCCTCGGCCGCTGCCGCGATCCTCGCGCGCGCCAAGGCCAAGGCCGCGGGCCGTACATCCTGATGGCCACGATGAAGAAAACCGCCGCACGCACCGCGCGCATGCCCAAGGCCGACGTGATCGAAATGTTCACGCGCCTGCGCGAACTCAACCCGCACCCCAAGACCGAACTGGAGTACAGCTCGCCGTTCGAGCTGCTGGTGGCGGTCACGTTGTCGGCGCAGGCCACGGATGTCGGCGTCAACAAGGCCACGCGCAAACTGTTCCCGGTCGCCAATACTCCGCAGGCGATCCTTGCGCTCGGTGAAGACGGCTTGAAGAAGTACATCGCCACCATCGGCCTGTACAACGCGAAAGCGAAGAACGTGATTGCAGCCTGCGCGATGCTGGTGGAACAGCACGGCGGCGAGGTGCCGCGTGATCGTGCTGCACTCGAGGCGCTGCCCGGTGTCGGCCGCAAGACTGCCAATGTCGTGCTCAACACGGCCTTCGGCGAGCCGGTGATGGCGGTGGACACGCACATCTTCCGCGTCTCCAACCGCACCGGTCTGGCGCCGGGCAAGGATGTGCGTGCGGTGGAGGATCTGCTGATCAAGGTGATCCCCGCCGAGTTCCTGCTCGACGCGCACCACTGGCTGATCCTGCATGGCCGCTACGTGTGCAAGGCACGCAAGCCGGACTGCCCGCAATGCGTGATCCGCGACCTGTGCCGTTTCAAGGAAAAAACCGCCGCCTGAACGGGGGCCGCGACTGCCATATGGACGCAACCCGGCGGTCATCTGCGCCGGGCATCAATAGCAGCCCCTGACGCCGCTTGGGATACGGGCGATGACGGTTTGTCCGAAACTGTCACATTTACGCAATCTTCACTAATTAGCCTGCGCAGCATCTTCCCACCTGCCTGCAAGGCTCCTTCCATGAAACTGCATCGCCAACTTCTTACTGCGGCCGTGGCGGCTGCGCTGTTCGTTCCGGCTGCTCACGCTGAAGTGGCCATCGACGTGATCGGCGGTTCGGAAATCACGTTCGAAGGCCTGGTCCAGGCTGACGGCAACTGGTTCGACAACGATGTGGCCGACCTCAACGGCGGTGACGCCGGCAACGGCAAGAACAGCGAATTCGAGCTGCGCCGCGCCGAGCTGGTGCTCAAGGGCAAAGGCCCGGGCAATGTGGAATGGGTGGTGGGCTACGACGCCAAGGCCGACAAGTTCCTGGACACCAACCTGAAGTACAAGCTGGCCGGCAACGCCAACCACTTCGTGCAGTTCGGCCAGTTCAAGCAGCCCAACAGCCTGGAAGAACTGTCCAGCACCAAGAACAACGACTTCATCTCCAAGGCTGCGGTCACCAACACCTACGCCGTGGCCCGCCGCCTCGGTGGCGCCTACAGCATCGGCGACAACAACTGGTCCGTCACCGCCAGCGCCTTCGGCCGCGAACTGACCCGCAACCTCGCCCACGGCAGCGGCTACGGCGCGCGTGGCACCTGGGCCCCGATCAATGAAAAGGGCCAGGTCCTGCACTTCGGCCTGAGCTATGTCGATTACGACACCGACGCCGACACCCTGCGCGTGCGTGCCCGCCCGAATGCGGATCTGGCCACCGTGCGCCTGGTCGACAGCGGCAACCTGGTCGATACCGACCGCGTCAGCACGATCGGCGCCGAAGCGATGTACATCGGCGGCCCGTTCAAGGCCCAGGCCGAGTACTACACCAGCAAGGCCAAGCGTTACTCGCACGACAACTACAGCAGCGACGGTTACTACGTCAGCGGCCTGTGGAACATCACCGGCGAGACCTGGGGCTACAAGGGCGGCACCCCGACCACCGGCCTGCCGGACGAGCCGGGCCGCGGCATGTGGCAGCTGGGTGCGCGTTACGACCACATGGACCTCAACGACGGCAACCTGTCGGCGAACCCGGTGGCCGGTCGCCCGCCGATCGTCGATGGCGTGCTGGGCGGCAAGATGGACATCTGGACCGTGGGCGTGAACTACTACTGGCGCTCCAACACCAAGTTCGCGCTGAACTACGTGATGGTGGACAGCAAGAAGTACAGCTCGACCGCGCGCACGTTCGTCAACGACGACCCGAACATCCTCGAAGCGCGCCTGCAGTTCTTCTGGTAAGCGCTGCAACACGCGTGTGACACAAAGGCGCAGCTTCGGCTGCGCCTTTTTTCGTGCCCGCGCGCCGGTATGCTGTGCGCCCTCTGCCCCGTGGATGGAACCCGATGCGTATCGCACTCCCGCTGTTGCTGGCCGCCGCGTGCAGTGCCGCCGCCCTGCCCGCCCAGGCCCAGGACTGCTATGACGCCCAGGCGGCAGCGCAGGAGGCATACACGGTCCGAGCGCCCAACGTGCTGCCCGTTCGCGCCGGCTATACCCGCGACACCGCCGCCAGCGTCTGCCGTCGATGGCCGGCACGCCCCGAGCTGACCTTGGTGGCCACGCCGGTCTGGCGCGACGGCGGCGACAACGACGCCCGCGATGGCGATGTGGAGGTGTTGGTGATCGATTCCGACACCCTCGCCACGCGCGCTTGGACGGTGCTGTCCGGCGCACTCGACAGTGATGCGATCTTCTTCGACGGCATGCACCTGGATACCGCGCGCTACCAGCTTGCGCCGGACACCCTCGCCTTCGGCCTGCGCGTGCAGCGCCGCAATGGCTCCGGGCCCAATCCGTTCAGCGAAGAACAATTGCATCTGCTGGCGGTGCAGGCAGACACGCTGCGCACGCTCGGCCCACCGATGGTGTTGCGTCGTTTCCAGGCCGAGTGGGACACCCGCTGCGCCGGCGACTCCACCGACGTAACGCGCACCGTCGCCGTTGGACCCAAAGGCAAACACGGCTTGGCCGACCTCATCCTGCGTGAGCGGCGGGTCACCACGCACAGCTGGATGGACGGCGACAGCTGCCGCGACCAGGACACGCCGGTGGACGGCGAGCGCCGTGTGCTGCGCTTCGACGGCCGCCACTACGCGGTCCCGGAGGCGCTGCAGCCGTTGTGACATCGCCTCCAGAAGGCGTGTCACGAGGTGGTCATATGACAGTCGCTGCGCTGTCATCGAACCGTTATGGAATGAGCACCGGGCGGGACACCCCGCACCTTCATCCATCCCAGGAGCCACCCCGTGATCCACGCCTTCAAGTCGCGCGCCGCTGTTGCCGTCCTCGCCGCGTCGTCCGTGTTTGCCGCCAACGCCGCCGATGTGACCGGCGCGGGCGCCTCGTTCATCTACCCGGTCATGTCCAAGTGGTCGGCCGACTACAGCACTGCCACCGGCAAGAAGGTCAACTACCAGTCCATCGGTTCCGGTGGTGGTATCGCCCAGATCAAGGCGGCGACCGTTGATTTCGGCTCCTCCGATGCCCCGCTGAAGCCGGAAGAACTGGCTGCGGCCGGCCTGGCCCAGTTCCCGTCGGTCATCGGCGGCGTGGTCCCGGTGATCAACGTGGCCGGCATCGCCCCGGGCGCGCTGAAGCTCGATGGCCCGACCCTGGGCAACATCTTCCTGGGCAAGATCAAGACCTGGAATGACCCGGCGATCGCCGCGCTGAACCCGGGCGTGAAGCTGTCCGACGGCAAGATCACCGTCGTGCACCGCTCGGACGGTTCGGGCACCACCTTCAACTTCGTCAACTACCTCTCCAAGGTCAACCCGGAGTGGAAGACCAAGGTCGGTGAAGGCACCTCGGTCCAGTGGCCGGTCGGCATCGGCGGCAAGGGCAACGAAGGCGTTGCCGCTTACGTGAAGCAGATCAAGGGCGGCATCGGCTACGTCGAACTGTCCTACGCACTGCAGAACAAGATGTCCTACGCCGCGATGAAGAACGCCTCGGGCAAGATCGTGCTGCCGAGCGACACCTCCTTCGCCGCCGCTGCCGCCAGCGCCGACTGGGCCAGCTCCAAGGACTTCTACCTGGTCATGACCAACGCCCCGGGCGCCGATGCGTGGCCGATCACCGCCACCAACTTCATCCTGGTCCGCAAGCAGCCCAAGAACGTCGCCAACGCCAAGGCCACCCAGGAGTTCTTCCGCTGGATCTACAAGAGCGGCGATGCGCAGGCCAAGCAGCTCGACTACGTTCCGCTGCCGGACACCCTGGTCAAGCAGATCGAGACCTACTGGTCGCAGAACCTGAAATATTGAGGAAGCCACCACCCACGGTGGTGACCTGGCGGTAGGTACCGACCCTTGGTCGGTACGCACAACGAGGCAATGGCGCCGGAGGGACCTCTCTCCCCTTCCGGCGCCATCGGGCGCGGACCGCAAGGTTCCGCGCCTTTTTGTTGCCTGCCGCAGAATGCCTGCCCCTTGTGCCGCAAGGCTTTGCGTGCGCTCGGTCACGGCGTCATCAAGCTGTAACAAAAACATCATTTCATAGTCGCGTCGCCGGAAAGACCGGCCCTTATCCCGCTATGGAGTGACGCATGAAACTGCACACGGCCAGCATCGCCGCCCTTTCCCTGGCCATCGCGCTGGGTCTTTCCGCCTGCAAGCCGGGCGCTGAAGGCCAGGCTACCGCGCCGGCCACCGACGCGCCTGCCGCTGCTCCGGCCGCTGGCGACCGCCTGACCGCCGAGATTTCCGGCGCCGGTGCGTCCTTCATCTTCCCGCTGGTGTCCAAGTGGTCGGCCGACTACAACACCGCCACCGGCGCCAAGATCAACTACCAGTCGATCGGGTCGGGTGGCGGCATCGCCCAGATCAAGGCCGGCACCGTTGACTTCGGTTCCTCCGACAAGCCGCTGAGCAGCGAAGAGCTGGCCCAGGCCGGCCTCGGCCAGTTCCCGTCGGCGATCGGCGGCGTGGTGCCGGTGGTCAACATCGACGGCCTGGAAGCCGGCAAGCTGCGCCTGAGCGGCGCGCTGCTGGCCGATATCTTCCTGGGCAAGGTCAAGACCTGGAACGACCCGGCCATCGTCGCCGCCAACCCGGGCGTCACACTGCCGGACGGCAAGATCACCCTGGTCCACCGTTCGGACGGCTCGGGCACCACATTCAACTTCTCCAACTACCTGTCCAAGGTCAGCCCGGACTGGAAGAGCAAGGTCGGCGAAGGCACCTCGGTGCAGTGGCCGGACGGTGTGGGTGGCAAGGGTAATGAAGGCGTGGCGTCGTACGTGAAGCAGATCAAGGGTTCGATCGGCTACGTCGAGCTGGCTTACGCGCTGCAGAACGGCATGCCGTACGCCTCGATGCAGAACGCCGCCGGCAACTGGGTGCAGCCGAGCGCGGAAACCTTCGCCGCGGCAGCCGCCAGCGCCGACTGGGCCAGCGCCAAGGACTTCAACCTGGTCATCACCAATGCCCCGGGCGACCAGGCATGGCCGATCACCGCCACCAACTTCATGCTGATGCACAAGCAGCCCAAGGATGCGCAGCGCAGCAAGGACACCCTGGCGTTCTTCAAGTGGGCCTTCGAGAAGGGCCAGACCCAGGCCAACGAACTGCACTACGTGCCGCTGCCGGCCGAGCTGGTCACCCAGATCGAAGCCTACTGGACCAGCGAGTTCAAGTAAGCCAGACAGCGGGCCTGTGCATAGCGCAGGCC
>NZ_JBHFHW010000025.1:19513-23380 GCF_057333975.1 Stenotrophomonas sp. AGC87 | reverse complement strand
CCTGTGCATCCCCCCCCCCCGCTTTCCTCGCCGCACCACCCTGCCGAACCACCACTCGGGCCCCCGCCTCAGCCATGAATGCCATCGCCCAGCCTGTTCCCGCACCGTCCCTCCGCGACCTGCGTGATGCCCGCAACGACAAACTGTTCCGCTGGGTCCTGATCGCCACCGTCATCCTGGTGCTGGTCGCCCTGGCCTGCGCCGCGCTCTCGATGCTGTGGGGCGGCCGCCATGCCCTGCAGGAGCAGGGCCTGAGCTTCTTCTACTCCTCCGAATGGAATCCGGTCGAGAACAAGTTCGGTGCACTCGCACCGATCTACGGCACCCTGGTCACGGCCCTGATCGCGATGGTCATCGCGGTGCCGGTGAGCTTCGGTATCGCCTTCTTCCTGACCGAGGTCGCCCCGCGCTGGCTGCGTGGCCCGGTCGGTACCGCCATCGAACTGCTGGCCGGTATCCCCTCGATCATCTACGGCATGTGGGGCCTGTTCGTGCTGGTCCCGGTAATGACCGAGTACGTCACCCCGTTCCTCAATGATCACCTGGGCACGCTGCCGATCATCGGCCCGCTGTTCCAGGGTCCGCCGCTGGGCATCGGCGTGCTCACCGCCGGCTTCGTGCTGGCGATCATGGTGATCCCCTTCATCTCCTCGGTGATGCGCGAAGTATTCCTGACCGTGCCGACCCGCCTGAAGGAATCGGCCTATGCGCTGGGTTCCACCAAGTGGGAAGTGAGCTGGGACATCGTGCTGCCCTACACCCGCTCGGCGGTGATCGGCGGCATCTTCCTCGGCCTCGGCCGTGCCCTGGGTGAAACCATGGCGGTGGCCTTCGTGATCGGCAACAGCGTGCGCCTGTCGCCGTCGCTGCTTGAACCGGGCACCACCATTGCCGCCCTGATCGCCAACGATTTCGGCGAAGCCACCGAAACCTACCGCTCGGCACTGCTGCTGCTCGGCTTCGTGCTGTTCCTGGTGACCTTCGTGGTGCTGGCGATCGCCCGCCTGATGCTGATGCGCCTGGCCCGCAAGGAGGGCAACTGATGTCCACCGCCAACGCCCAACCGCTGTACCTGCGCCGCCGCATCGTCAACGTGGTCGCACTGCTGATGTCCTGCCTGACCGCGCTGTTCGGCCTGTTCTTCCTCGGCTGGATCCTGTGGACGCTGGCCTCCAAGGGCCTGGCCGGCATCAACCTGGATCTGTTCACCAAGATGACCCCGCCGCCGATGCAGGACGGTGGCCTGGCCAATGCCTTCTTCGGCAGCGCGGTGATGTGCGGCCTGGCCATCGCCATCGGGACGCCGCTCGGCGTGCTGGCCGGCACCTGGCTGGCCGAGTACGGCAACTTCCGCAAGACCGGCACGGTGGTCCGCTTCGTCAACGACATCCTGCTCTCGGCGCCGTCGATCGTGCTGGGCCTGTTCGTCTACACGCTGTACGTGATGCAGACCGGTGGCCAGTTCTCGGCCTTCGCCGGTGCGCTCTCGCTGGCCTTCATCGTGCTGCCGGTGGTGGTGCGTACCACCGATGAAATGCTGCGCCTGGTGCCTTCGCAGATGCGTGAAGCGGCCCTGTCGCTGGGCATCCCGCAGTGGAAGGTGACGGTGCAGGTGCTGTACCGCAGCGCCGCCGCCGGCATCGTGACCGGCATCCTGCTGGCACTGGCCCGCATCTCCGGTGAAACCGCCCCGCTGCTGTTCACCGCCTTCGGCAACCAGTACTGGAACAGCAACGTGTTCCAGCCGATGGCGTCGGTGCCGGTGGTGATGAACCAGTTCGCCGGCAGCCCGTACGAATCCTGGCAGGTACTGGCCTGGGCCGGCGCGCTGGTGCTGACCGTGTTCGTGCTGCTGGTCAGCCTTTCCGCGCGCGGCATCCTGCTGCGCAACCGTATCTCCCATGACTGACCTTTCCACGGACATCGCCATGAACGATCTCTCCAACGCCGTGCCGATGCAGCGCATCGTGGTCCCGGCCTCGCATGAAAGCCTGCAGACCCCGGCGCCGATCAAGCTGGCCGCACGTGGGCTGGATTTCTACTACGACAAGTTCCACGCGCTGAAGGGCATCGACCTGGAGATTCCGGAAAAGCGTGTCACCGCGCTGATCGGTCCCTCCGGCTGCGGCAAGTCCACGCTGCTGCGCATCTTCAATCGCATCTACGCGCTGTACCCCAAGCTGGAAGCGCGTGGTGAAGTGATGCTGGACGGGGAGAACATCCTCTCGCCGAAGTACCCGATGAACCGCCTGCGCAGCAAGGTCGGCATGGTGTTCCAGAAGCCGGTGCCGTTCCCGATGACCATCTTCGAGAACGTGGCCTACGGCATCCGTCACCACGAAAAGCTCTCCAAGTCGGAGATGACCGATCGTGTCGAGCAGGCCCTGCGCCAGGGCGCGCTGTGGGACGAGGTGAAGGACAAGCTCAACCAGAGCGCGCTGGGCCTGTCTGGTGGCCAGCAGCAGCGCCTGTGCATCGCGCGCGCCGTGGCCCTGCGCCCGGACGTGCTGCTGCTCGACGAGCCGACCTCGGCGCTGGACCCGATCTCCACCAGCCGCATCGAGCAGCTGGTCGAAGAGCTCAAGCACGATTACACCATCGTGATCGTGACCCACAACATGCAGCAGGCCGCGCGCGTGTCCGATTACACCGCCTTCATGTACCTGGGCGACCTGATCGAACACGACCGCACCGAAGTGATCTTCTCCCAGCCCAACAAGCAGCAGACCGAAGACTACATCACCGGCCGCTTCGGCTGATCGGTGCTGTCCCCTCACCGAATGTCCCAGCCAGGCATGGCCTGGCACTACCCGGATTGCAGACCATGAATCTTCCCAACGACCACATCGTCAAGAGCTACGACGAAGAACAGCAGCGCCTGGTGGCCGAGATCGTGCGCATGGGCGAGATGGCGGTCGCGCAGCTGGAGGCGTCCATGGACGTCATCGAGAAGCGCGACGAGAACGCCGCCCAGCGCATCATCGCCAACGATGAAGCCATCGACCAGCTTGAGCAGCACATCAGCCACGACGTGATGCGCCTGGCGCTGCGCGGGCCGATGGCACGCGACCTGCGCGAGATCCTGGCCGGCCTGCGCATCCCGGCCGATATCGAACGCATCGGCGACTACGCGGCCAACGTGGCCAAGCGCTCGATCGCCCTGAGCAAGGTGCCACCGCTGCCGCAGATCCAGGGCCTGCGCGCCCTGGGCCGGCTGGCCGCACAGCAGGTGCGCCGCGCGATCGAGGCCTACCGCGACAACGACGCCGCCGCGGCGCTGGAACTGCGCGACGATGACGCCCGTCTGGACGCGCAGTACACCGCGCTGTTCCGCGAGCTGCTGACGTACATGATGGAAGACCCGCGCAACATCACCCCGTGCACGCACCTGCTGTTCATGGCCAAGAACCTGGAGCGCGTGGGCGACCATGCGACCAACATCGCCGAGAACGTGTGGTTCCTGGTGCATGGCGAGCAGGCGCTGCCGCCGCGTGAGAAGCGCGACGAGACCAGCAGTACCGATCACGTCTGAGCGCATGCCTTAAAAACGGAAAGCAAACGCCGCTGCCTTCGGGTGGCGGTTTTCTTTTTTGTGGCTGGAAAGTCCTGGCGCGGTGAGGGCGCTGCAGGTGTCTCCGTTCGAGCCTTGGCGCGAGCGTTAGCGCCCCGAAGCGACCGGCGGGCCCCTCGGCAAATGTCCCTCGGCCGACGCCTCGCGGCGACGGCCTCCTCCTTGATTTTGCCCAGGGGCCTGCCAGCCGCTACGGGGCTCGCGTGTTGGACGACTCCGCGAAATCGTGCCTTTCTGTGGGCGCGCAGGGTCTCGAGTCGCTGGGTCGTGATGCCCTTGTCGGCGAACTCAAGGAG
>NZ_JBHFHW010000025.1:18816-19456 GCF_057333975.1 Stenotrophomonas sp. AGC87 | reverse complement strand
GCCGCAGGCCGACGCCGGGGGACATTCGCCGACAAGGGCATCGCGGCCCAGCCCCCGACCCGTCCACCGCTGTTGAATAACCCAACGCAACGCACTGCACTTCACGAAACGTTGAATCCTGTGTGAGGATTCGATGAGCTGGGCCGGGCCACCATGGCCGCACCTGCTGCCCCCACGCAGCCATCCCGGGCCCCGGCCCATTCCAAGGAGAGTTACCCGATGAGCACACCCACCCGTTCGCTGTCCCTGCTGGCGGCCACTGCGCTGGCCGCAGGCCTGGGCGTCAGCGCCTCGGCGTCCGCGTTGAGCATGACCGACCTGGCCCAGGGCTACCTGGTGGCCGGCCAAGCGGCGACCAAGGCAGCCGAAGGCAAGTGTGGCGAAGGAAAATGTGGTGCGCACGGCGACAAGGCAGGCACCAAGGCAGGCGACAAGGCCGCGACCACCGGTGCCAAGACCGCCGAAGGCAAGTGTGGGGAAGGCAAGTGCGGCGCCGACAAGGGCAAGGCTGCTGGCGCCAAGGCAACGACCGCTGGCGACAAGAAGACGGCGGAAGGCAAATGCGGCGAAGGCAAGTGCGGTGCCAAGCACTGACGCCCTCGCCACTGGCCTGGGCCCGTCGCCGCTGCCTGCGGCGGCG
>NZ_JBHFHW010000025.1:4296-18791 GCF_057333975.1 Stenotrophomonas sp. AGC87 | reverse complement strand
GCGGCCCCCGGACTGGGTTTGCGCCGCGCCCTGCTGCAGGACCTGCGTGACGCGCCCGCCGGCGATATCGACTTCCTTGAGTGCGCGCCCGAAAACTGGATCGGCGTCGGTGGGCCGGCCGGTGAAGCACTCGCCGAACTGGCCGCGCGCCAGCCGCTCACCTGCCATGGGCTGTCGCTCTCGCTGGGCAGCACCGCGCCGCTGGATACCGTGCTGCTGGAACAGGTAGGACGCTTCCTGGCGCGGCACAACGTGCCGCTGTACAGCGAACACCTGAGCTACTGCAGCGATGACGGCCACCTCTACGACCTGCTGCCGATTCCCTTCACCGAGGAAGCGGTGCGCCACACTGCATCACGCATTGCCCGCGTGCAGGACCTGTTGGGTCGCCGCATCGCAGTGGAGAACGTGTCCTACTACCTCGCCCCGGAACCGGCCATGGACGAACTCGCCTTCACCAACGCCGTGCTGGCAGAGGCCGATTGCGATCTGCTGCTGGACGTCAACAACGTCTACGTCAACGCCTGCAACCACGGCTACGACGCCGATGCGTTCATCGCCGGGCTGCCGGCAGCGCGCATCGTGTGCCTGCATGTGGCCGGCCATCTGGACGACGCGCCCGATCTGAAGATCGACACCCATGGCAGTGCGGTGATCGATCCGGTCTGGGACCTGCTCGCCCGCACCTATGCGCGCATCGGTGCGCGCCCGACGCTGCTGGAACGTGATTTCAATTTCCCGCCGTATGCCGAACTGCGCGGCGAACTGCAGCACATCCGCCAGCTGATGGCCGCCCATGCCGGGAACGGCCATGACTGACGCCCCGGCGCGCCTGCACGCACAGCAGAGGGCGTTCACCGCGCATCTGCGCGACCCGGACCGTATCGCCGCACCCGACGGCATGGACCCGCGCCGGCTGGGCATCTACCAGCGGTTGGTGTTCAACAACGTGCTCGGGCTTCTCGGCAACGGCTTCCCGGTCTGCGTGCAGCTGCTGGGTGACGCGGCGTGGGCCACCCTGGTCCGGCGCTTCCTTGCCGGCCACCCCGCGCAGACCCCGTTGTTCACCGAACTGGCTGCCGAGTTCGTGGAGTGGTTGCAGCACCAGGCCACGCTGCCGCACCCGGCGTTGGCCGAACTGGCCCATTACGAGTGGGTGGAAACGGCCCTCTACCAGTTGGACACGCAGCCCCTGCCGCCCTCGCCGGGCATGGACCCGATGCACGCTGCCCTGCAGCGCTCGCCGCTGGCCTGGCCACTGCTCTATCACTGGCCGGTGCATCGGCTCGGCACCCATGACGCGCCCTCGCAGCCCGCCCCCGAGCCGACCGGGCTGCTGGTCCGGCGCGACCCTGATGGCCAGGTCCGCTTCGCCGTGATCAGCCCCATGGCCGCGCAGTTGCTGGAGCAGATCGGCCAGCACCCCGGCAGCACCGGGGCCACTTACCTGCAGCAGCTCGCGCAGGCGCACGGCATGGCGGCCGATGCCTTGCGCCTGCCCGGCGCCGCCCTGCTGCGCCAGTTCCACGACAACGGCGTGATCGGGCCCGCCGCGCCCGTTTCCTGACCCTTCCACAAAGGAATCGCATCGATGAAGTCACCGCCCCTGGTCGCCCTGCGCGACCGGCTGGATCGTCTCGGCCCGTGGTTGGCCCCGCTCGGCCTGCGCCTGCTGATGAGCTGGGAGTATTTCGAGTCCGGCCGTGAAAAACTGCGTGGCCAGAACTGGTTCGAGGACCTGCAGCAGGCCTTCCCGTTTCCGTTCGACCAGCTGCCGGCCACCCTCAACTGGCAGCTGGCCACCTGGTTCGAGCTGGTCGGTGCAGCCTGCCTGCTGCTCGGGCTGGGGACCCGCCTGGCCGCCAGCTGCCTGCTGGTGCTGACCGTGGTCGCCACCGCCGCCGTGCACTGGCCGATGCACTGGAATGGGCTGGCCGAGCTGGCGATGGGCTATGTCATCACCGATCAGGGCTTTGGCAACTTCAAACTGCCGCTGCTGTTCATGGCCATGCTGCTGCCTCTGGCCGTGCAGGGTGCCGGCCCGTTGAGCCTGGATCATCTACTGCGCCGCGGCCGCGGGCGCACCCCAGCCCTGGCCTGAGCGCAGGGGGGGGTACAGGCCGCTCTGCTAAACTGGTGCGATGACTGACGACCTCCCCCGCTCCGACGCGCCGGCTGCTGCCGACGCACTGCCCGCTGCTGCACAGCGCTTGATGGCAACCCGCTTCCGCGGCTTCCTGCCGGTGGCGGTGGACGTGGAGACCGGTGGATTCGATTCTGATCGCCACGCCCTGCTGGAGATCGCCGCCGTTCCGATCGAGATGGACGAGAACGGCCTGCTCTATCCCGGCCAGACCGCCAGCGCGCACGTGGTGCCGGCCGAAGGCCTGGAGATCGATCCCAAATCGCTGGAAATCACCGGGATCATCCTGGATCACCCGTTCCGGCTGGCCAAGGTCGAGCGCGATGCGCTGGACCACATCTTCGCCCCGATCCGGGCGGCGATGAAAAAGTACGGGTGCCAGCGCGCGATCCTGGTCGGGCACAACGCCCACTTCGATCTGGGCTTCGTCAATGCGGCCGTCAACCGTACCGGCCACAAGCGCAACCCGTTCCATCCCTTCAGCGTGTTCGACACCGTCACTCTCGGCGGCATCGCCTATGGGCAGACCGTGCTGGCACGCGCCGCCACCGCCGCCGGGCTGGGCTGGGATGCCGATGAAGCGCACAGCGCGGTGTACGACACCGAGCAGACCGCCAAACTGTTCTGCAAGGTTGCCAACAGCTGGCCGCGCCCCTGAGCGGCATCACCCGATAGCGGTCCTGTCGCGTCCCTCGCTCTTGGCGCGGTACAGCGCGCGATCGGCACGCTGGTAGAGCAGCATCGGGGTGCGGTCGGCAGCGTCCAGTTCGACCAGACCGGCACTGAAAGTGACCTTCAGGCCCGGAATACCGGCCCAGTCCGGATGATCATGGAACAGCCCGCGCAGGCGCGCGCAGACCTGGGCCGCTTCATCCAGGCGGGTGTCGTTGAGCAGCAGTGCGAATTCCTCGCCACCGGTCCGCGCCGGCATGTCCGAATCGCGGCAGGCCGAGGCCAACAGACGCGCCACTTCCACCAGCACCACGTCGCCCACCGAATGGCTGTGCCGGTCGTTCACTTCCTTGAAGTGATCGATATCCAGCACCACCAGGCACAGCGGGTGACGGCTGCGCTGCGAACGGGCGAAGTCGCGCGCCAGTGCTTCATCGAATGCACGCCGGTTCGGTAGACCGGTCAGCGCATCTTCGCGGGCCTGCCGCTCGAACGCCTCGGTCTGCACCGCCAGGCGGTCGGCCAGTTCGGTCTTCTCCTGATTGAGTGCCTGCAGGTTGACCGTCTGGGTCTGCAGATCCAGGGTGGCTTCCTGCACCATCCGCGCCAGCCGCACGTTGCTGGCCTTGTACCGGTTGATCAGATACCGGTACAGCGCCACCAGCCCAGCCAGCAACAACAGCGCAGCGATCAACTGCACGCTGTGGCGCTGCCACAGGAACGGCTCTACCGTGAATTCCCAGACCGCTTCGCTGTCGCTCCAGACACCGCCTGGATGCGCGGCGGAAACGTGCAGCGTGTAGTCGCCCGGCGGCAGGCCGATGAATTCCACGCTGCGCTGCTGGCCACGTTCGATCCACCCCTTGTCCAGGCCATCCAGACGGGTGCGGTAGCGGATCCGCTCGGAGAGCAGATAGCTGAGGCCGACGTAGCTCACACTCAGCCGGCGCCCGCCCGGAATCGAATTGTGATTGCTGCCCTGCCAATGCAGGGGCGCGCCATCGACCTGCACGTTCTCGATCACCGCCGGCGGCGCCAGGCGCTCGCGGAAGCGCTGCAGGCGCAATGGATCGACCGTGCTCAAGCCGCCTGCGGTCACCACCCAGAAGGTGCCGTCCTGGCGCAGAATCGCCGAGGGCCCGGAGCTGCCGTTGGCCTGCGAATTGGCCATGCCGTCGATCTCGTTGTAGTGCTCCACTTCGACCCGTTCGGCGCGGCCATCGGCGACCGCGTTGAGCATCGCCATGTCGGTGCGCAGCACCCCGCGGTTGCTGCTGATCCACACGTTGCCCACGCGATCGGGAATCAGCTGGAAGACCGTATCCACCGGCATGCCCTGCTCCAGGCCGACCCGCGCCAGCGTGCCTTCCTGGTAGCGGTACAAACCGCGGTCGGTGCTGACCCACATCGCATCACCGATCTGCTGGAAACCGAACACGCTGCGGCCACCGCCCAACGGCTGCAGATCGATCGTCTGGACCCGGTCACCGCGCAGCACGCGGATTCCCTCGATGGTGCCGATCCACAACGCGCCGTCGTCGTCATGCGTCAGGGCGGTGATCAACCCGGTCGGCATGCCCGGGATCGCCGGCTGCTCGGCCTTGCCGGCCTCGATGCGGACCACCCCCTTCTGGGTACCGGCCCAGACCACCCCATCGCGGTCGATGCTGATCGCGCGGATGTTGCCGCCCGGCAGCCCTTCGGCCGTGCCGTAGTCGCGCAGGCGCTGGCCCTGTTCGTTGATCCGGAAGATGCCATCGCCGAAGGTGCCCACCCACAGCGTGCCCTCGCGATCCTGGGCCAGGCTCAGTACCGAGGGACTCTTGCCGACGTTGTTGCGCAGCGGCACCGCGCTGAAGCGGCCCTGCGCGTCGCGCCGGTCCAGGCCACTGGCGCTGCCGATCCACAGCTGCCTCTGGCGATCCTCGAACACCGTGCGCACGTAGTCGCCACTGAGCCCGTCGCGCTCGGTGAAGCTGCTGAACAGGGTTTCGCGCAGGCGATACAGCCCGCCGTTGGCGCCGACCCAGATGCTGCCCTCGGCATCTTCGCGCAGGCTGACCACGCGTCCGCCGGGCAACGACAGGCCCGGCGGCAATCGCTCCAGCCCGTGCCGCGACAACCGCAGCAGACCTTGATTCTCGGTGCCCAGCCACAGGTCGCCATGGCGGTCCTGCAGCATCGCGGTGATGTGGGTCACGCCCGGCAGCCGGTGCTGAAGCAGCGGTGCGCCGTCCTGCATGCGATAGATGCGCTCACCGGCCACCACCCACATCACCCCGTCCGGCGCGCGATACGGCCAGACCAGGCCATGCCCCAGCCCCCAGCTGTCCGGCGCACGGCGCAGCACGCCGTCGGTATCGCGTACGACCAGCCCGTCGAGCGTGCCGACCCAGACCCGGTCCTGCGCATCCACGACCAGCTTGGTGAAGCTCATGGCCATCGGCACGTCGGCCGGTGGCTTCTGATAGTCGAACGTCCCGTCCGGCCCCAGGCTGCCGATCCCCTTGCCTTCGTACAGCAGCCACAGGCGCCCATGGCTGTCCATCTGCATCGCCTGGATCAGCACCTGCGGCGTATCGGCGCGGTGCTCCCAGACCTGCCAGCGACCGTCCGAGCCGCGCCGGGTCACGTTGCCGCGCGAGTCACTGATCCACAATCCGCCGCTGCGGTCCACCAACAACGCGCCGACTCCGTTATCGCGCAGGCCCGGCGTGGTGCTGCGGTCGAACACGGTGAAATCCAGGCCGTTATAGCGGACCAGGCCTTCCCAGGTGGCGAACCACAGGTGCCCTTCGGGCGTCTGCGCGATGTCGCGCAGGGAGTTGTGCGGCAGCCCGTTGCGCGAGGTCCAGACATCGATGGCGTAGTCGCGCAGCGGCGGCGGCCCGTCCTGCGCCGACAGCGACCACGGCAGCGCGCACAGCAGCAACAGCCACAGCGCTGCCGCCTGCAGCGTTGGCATGCCCGGGAACGTCAGTTGTGCCGGCCGCCACCGGATCCTGCCCCCCCGATCGCTCATCCGTATGGATCAACCTTGGGCAGGCGCCGTGTGCATGGGGGGAACGGCCGTGCACCAGCGCGATGGCTGGCAGAGTCGTACGCTCTCATGGGGGAGACGCTGGAAAGAGATGCCCATAGTAGGCAAATCCTTTCGCTTTGGGGGACCGGCGTCAGCCCCCGCGTGGCCCCGCCGCCGCCCGCGCCGGCGCGGCCCAGCGGACGATCGCTTCCAGCCCGCCCTGCGGATGGTTGCGCAGGTGCAGCGTCGCGCCGTCCTTTTCGGCCAACGCCCGGGCGATGGTCAGCCCCAGCCCGGCACCGCCGGTCTGGCGCGAGCGCGAGGTCTCCAGCCGCACAAACGGGTCGAACACCGCCTCCAGCTCGTCCTCGGCCAGGCCGGGGCCGCTGTCGCGGATGCGCACCTCCACGTCCTGCCCGGCCTGCTCCACCCGCACGCGGGCGCTCTGGCCATACATCACCGCGTTGTCGACCAGGTTGGAGAACAGGCGGTGCATCGCCAAGGGGCGCAGCATCAGTACCGCCCCGCTGGGCTGCTCGAAATGGACATCGGCGCCGGCTTCGGCGGCATCTTCGACGATGCTCTCCAGCAGCGAATCCAGGTCCAGCGCGGCACGTTGTTCAGCGCTCTCGGCGCTGCGGGCCAGCTCCAGGCCTTCACGGATCAGCGCCTGCATCGCGCCCAGATCGGCGATCAGGCGTTCACGCAATGTCTCATCGGTGACGTTCTCCAGCCGCAGCCGCAAGCGCGTCACCGGTGTCTGCAGATCATGGGTGATCGCCGCCAGCATCTGGGTGCGCTCACCAAGATGGCGCTGCAGGCGCTTCTGCATGGCGTTGAACGCCTCCGCAGCCCGGCGGACTTCAAACGGGCCGGTCACCGGCATCGGGGCACCCTGCAGATCATCACCCAGCGCGGCGGCGGCATCGGCCAACCGCTGAAGCGGGGCGCTGGCCATGCGCGCCACGATGTAGGCCAGGATCGCGATCGCCACGACCAGCAAGGTCAGGAACAACGGGTCTACCGCGAGCACACCATTGTGCGCGACGGCGGGGGAATCCAGTGCCAGCCGCAGCGGTGTGCCGTCGGTCAGCTGCAGCGTGACCACGCGGCACTTGGGTGGGATGAAGGCCGGGTCGCGCTCACGCGGCGGGTGCCGCATCTTTTCCTTGTCGCGCGGGGGCGGCGGCAGCAGCTCCGGCAACCGCGGCAGGCAGGAGCGGAAGGAGGTGAAAGCCACCTGGCTGCTCGCCACCGGGCCGGGCCGATCATCGAGGATCTCCATCAGCGCGGCATCGGGCCGGCCGATGCGTGCCCCCTCCGGCAGCTGCCGCACACTCGGCCCGCCACTGGTGAGCAGCCGCTGGCGCAGCTCCGGATTGCCGTCCAGCAGATTCACGAACCCCTGCAGGCGGTCGGCGATGCGGTTGAGGTTCTGCCGCTCGAACTCCTGCTGGCGCTTGGTACTGGCCAGCATGGTCGCACCGATCGCGGCCACGCTCATGCCCAGCAGCAGGATGACGAACAGTCGCCCCACCATCGAGGAAAAGAAGTGCCGCAGGCGTTTCATTCCAGGGTGACCGCCGCAGCAAGCACATAGCCTTCGTTGCGCACGGTTTTGATCAGGCCATCGCTGCCGCCATCGTCGGCCAGCTTGTTGCGCAGGCGGCTGACCTGCAGATCGATGGCGCGGTCCTGCGATTCGTAGTTGCGGCCGCTGCTCAGCGACACCAGTTGTTCGCGCGACAGCACCTTGTTGGCATGCCCGACGAACACCCGCAGCAGCCGGAATTCGGCGCCGGACAACACCACCACGCGCCCATCGGGATCGACCAGATGGCGGTGTTCGAGATCGAAGATCCAACTGGAGAAGCGTGCACGGCGGATCGCCAGCGGCTCCAGGTTGGCCGGCAGCGCCTCGGTGCGGCGCAGCACGTTACGGATGCGGGCAAGCAGTTCGCGCGGTTCGAACGGCTTGGCCAGATAGTCATCGGCGCCCATCTCCAGCCCCAGCACGCGGTCGATCGGCTCGCTGCGCGCGGTCAACATGATCACCGGCGTGCTCGAGCGCGCGCGCAGGTCACGGCACAGGGTCAGGCCGTCTTCACGCGGCAGGTTGAGGTCGAGCACGATCAGGTCGACGTGTTCGCGCTCCAGCAGCTGGCGCATGCCCTGGCCATCGCTGGCCGTGCTCACCAGGTAACCGGCGCGGCCAAGCTGCTCGGCGAGCAGCTGGCGGATATCGTTGTCGTCATCGACGATCAGCAGTCTGTGCATGCTGTTGGCAGTCTCCATGCGGCGATCATCCCCTGTCGGGAGCTGAACCGCATCTCCTGGTTTACGTACGTCTGTTGCAAAAGGTGATGCAGATACACAATGAAATGCGTTGTGCACCGCAGGGATACATCTTGGTACACGGCGAGCATTGAGCCGGCGGTGAACGATCTTCACAATGCTGACAACGCCGATGCACCGGCCTGCCGAGTTGACGATCATCGTGAAGCCCCGTTTGCCCAGAACCCGCCGTGCTCGCCTCCTGCTGCTGCTCGTGATCCTCGTGCTGATCGCCGCGATTGTGGCATGGATGCTGCGCAAGCCGGCCGCACCCACTCTGGCGACCTCGCCGGTCAGCCGTGGCGATATTGAACAGACGGTGGAAGCCACCGGTGTTATCGATGCCTACAAGCTGGTCAGCGTGGGTGCGCAGGCCTCCGGTCAGATCAAATCGCTGAAGGTCCAGCTCGGCGATAGCGTCAAGGAAGGCGATCTGATCGCCGAGATCGACGCCACCACCCAGCAGAACCAGGTGCTCAACGCCCAGGCATCGCTGGATCAGGTCAAGGCGCAGCGCGCGGTGCAGCAGGCCAGCCTGCGTGAAGCCGAGCTCGAGTTCGCTCGCCAGCAGCAGATGCTCGCCGCCGAGGCCACCTCGCGTGCCGAGTTCGATGCGGCCGATGCCAAGCTCAAGACCGCGCGCGCCCAGATCCAGTCCTTCGATGCACAGATCAAGGGCCGCGAGACCGAACTGGGCACCGCCCGCGCCAACCTGGCCTACACCCGCATCACCGCGCCGATGGACGGCACCGTGGTCGCGGTGGTCGCCGAAGAAGGCCGTACCGTCAACGCCAACCAGACCGCGCCGACCATCGTGATGCTGGCCCGTCTGGACCTGGTCACGGTCAATGCGGAAGTCTCCGAAGCGGACGTGGTCAAGATAAAAGCCGGTATGCCGGTGTACTTCACCACGCTCGGTGAGCCGGACCGGAAGTTCCATGCCACGCTGCGCCAGATCAACCCGGCACCGGCCTCGATCGCCAACGACAGCGCCAGCAGTTCCAGTTCGTCCAGCTCCAGCTCCAGCACCGCGGTCTACTACAACGCACTGTTCGACGTGGAAAACCCGGACGGCACACTGCGCATCGATATGACCGCGCAGGTCTCGGTAATGCTCAAGCAGGCCAAGGACGTGCTGATCATCCCGGCCGTTGCGCTCGGCCCGAAGACCCGCGACGGGCAGTACATGGTGCGTGTGGCCGATGCCGATGGCATGCCCGCGCCGCGCAAGGTCAAGATCGGCATCAACAACGGCGCCAATGCCGAAGTGCTGTCCGGCCTGGCAGAAGGCGACAAGGTCATCGTCGGCGAAGGCGGCGGCGCCCAGGGTGCCGGTGCCGGCAACCGCGGAGGTGGGAGCGTGCGGATCAGCGGCCCCGGCATGGGTGGGCCGCGCCGATGAGCAGCGCCTCGACGGGCACGCCGCTGCTGCGGCTGCGCGACCTGCGCCGGGAGTTCCCGGCAGGCGATGAAACGATTGCCGTGCTGCGCGACGTCAATCTGGACATCGCGGCCGGCGAGATGGTCGCCATCGTCGGCCAGTCCGGCTCGGGCAAGTCCACGCTGATGAACATCCTCGGCTGCCTGGATCGGCCGACGCGCGGCAGTTACCAGGTGGCCGGCCGCGAGACCGGCCGCATGGAACCGGACGAACTGGCCGAGCTGCGCCGCGAGCATTTCGGCTTCATTTTCCAGCGCTACCACCTGCTGGGCGATCTGGACGCGCGCGGCAATGTGGCCGTGCCGGCCGTGTACGCCGGCAGCCCGGGGCCGGTCCGCACCGCGCGGGCCGAACAGCTGCTGCAGCGGCTCGGCCTGGGCGACCGCATGAATCACAAACCCGGCCAGCTCTCCGGTGGACAGCAGCAGCGCGTCTCGATCGCGCGGGCGCTGATGAACGGTGGCGAGGTGATCCTGGCCGACGAACCCACCGGCGCACTGGACACGAAATCCGGCGAAGAGGTGATGGGCATCCTTGGCGAGCTGCACGCCGAGGGCCACACCATCATCATCGTCACCCACGACATGAGCGTGGCCGAGCACGCCCAGCGCATCATCGAGATCCGCGACGGCGAGATCATCGCCGACCGCATCAATCCGAAGGCGCCGAGCTACCGCGCACAGCGCCAACCGACCGTGGCGGCCGGCAAGGGCCACAGCTGGCGGGCCGCGCGGGATCGTTTCACCGAAGCGTTCCGCATGGCCCTGCTGGCCATGAACGCCCACCGTCTGCGCACCTTCCTGACCATGCTCGGCATCATCATCGGCATCGCCTCGGTGGTTTCGGTGGTGGCAATGGGCAATGGCTCCCAGCAGCAGATCCTGCAGAACATCAGCGCGCTGGGCACCAATACCATCGATGTCTATCCCGGCCGCGGTTTCGGCGACATGCGCTCGGCGCGCGTGCAGACCCTCAAGGCCAGCGACGCCGATGCGCTGGGCCGGCAGAGCTACATCGACAGCGCCACGCCCAGCGTGTCCTCTTCGGTGACCGCGCGCTACCGCAATCAATCGGCCACCGCGCAGGTCAACGGCGTGGGCGAGCAGTTCTTCCGGGTCAAGGGCGTGACCCTGATCGCCGGCAGCTTCTTCGATACCGATGCGGTGCGCAGCCTGGCCCAGGTGGCGATCATCGATGAAAACACCCGCACCCAGTTCTTCCCCAATGGCGAGGATCCGATCGGTCAGGTGATCCTGCTGGGCAACGTGCCGGTGCGCGTGGTCGGCGTGGCGCAGCGGCAGAGCTTCGGCTTCGGTGGCAGCACCAGCTTGAGCGTGTGGGTGCCGTACACCACGGTGATGTCGCGCATGCTCGGCCAGAGCCATGTCTCCAGCATCACCGTGCGCGTGGATGACGCCACCCCGATGGATGCCGCCCAGGCCGCCATTTCCAAGCTGCTGATCATGCGCCACGGCACCGAGGACTTCTTCCTCAGCAACAGCGCCGAGATCCGTCAGACCATCGAGCAGACCACCCGCACGATGACCCTGCTGATCAGCGCCATCGCCGCGATCGCGCTGCTGGTCGGCGGCATCGGCGTGATGAACATCATGCTGGTGTCGGTGACCGAGCGCACCCGCGAAATCGGCGTGCGCATGGCCGTCGGCGCGCGGCAGAGCGATATCCGCCAGCAGTTCCTGATCGAGGCGGTGCTGGTGTGTCTGCTCGGCGGCCTGCTCGGCGTCGGCCTGTCGCTGGTGGTCGGCTGGCTGTTCGGGAAATTCGCGCCGGACTTCCAGATGCTGTTCTCGACCGCGTCCATCGTGGCCGCCTTTGCCTGCTCCAGCCTGATCGGCGTGGCGTTTGGTTTCCTGCCGGCCCGCAATGCCGCCCAACTTGATCCCGTGGAGGCGCTGGCGCGCGAATGAAGATTTCTCCTGCTCTGCTGCACCCCGCTTCGCTGCGTCCGCTGGCCCTGGCCTGCGTGACTGCACTGGCCCTGTCGGCCTGCGTCAGCACCGGTCGCTACCAGGTCGAGGCGCCGGCAGTACCGGCCACCTATGGTCGTGGCGATGCCACCTTGAACACGCCCATCGAGGCGGTGAGCGAGCAGCCGCATGCGGCTGCCGCCGATGTCCGCAGCGATGCATGGTGGACCCAGTTCGGCGACACCGGGCTGGACCGCGTGATCGATCGCGCACTGGCCGCCAACACCGACCTGGTCTCGGCTGGGCTGGCGGTGCAGCGCGCGCGCCTTCAGGCCGGCCTGGCCGACAACGCGCTGTGGCCGCAGCCCTCGGGCAGCGTCAGCAGCAGCGGCAACCGCCCGATCGACCAGCGCGCGGACTGGAACCGCGGCAGCTCGGCCGGCGTGTCCCTGCAGTGGGAGATCGATCTCTGGGGCCGCCTGCGCACCCAGCGTGACATCGCCCAGTGGGAAGCCCAGGCCAGCCAGGAAGACCTGCAGAACACCGCGCTGCTGGTGATCAGCGACGTGGCCACGCAGTACTGGACACTGGCCTTCCTCAACCAGTCGATTACCGCCGGCCAGGCCAATCTGGAGCGCCTGGAGCGCACCCGCGAGCTGGTCCAGGCGCGCTTTGATGCCGGTGCGGTGTCGCGCCTGGAAGTGCGCCAGGCCGTACAGAGCCTGGAGGCACAGCGTGCTGCGCAGAGTGCACTGGAGCAGCAGCGTGTCGCCGCGCGCAATGCACTGACGGTGCTGCTGGATGGGCAGCCGCTGGCCCTGGGCGATGAGCCGCAGCAGCTGCAGCGCGCGGGCAGCCCGGTCGTGGCCGAAGGCCTGCCGGCCGATCTGCGCGGCCGCCGCCCGGACCTGCGCGCCGCCGAGCTGCGCCTGCGCAACAGCCTGAAGACCATCAAGGTCACCGCCACCCAGTACTACCCCGCGCTGAGCCTGACCGGCAGCGTCGGCACCGGCGCTACCTCGCTCTCGGACGTGCTGAAGAATCCGGTCGCCACCTTGGGCGCGGGGCTGTCACTGCCGTTCCTCAATGTGCGCCAGGCCCAGTTGAACACCCGCCTGGCCGGCACCGACTACCAGATTGCGGCCAACGGGTTCCGCCGCACGCTGTACACCGCGCTGTCGGAAGTGGACAACGCCCTGTCGGCGCGCACCCAGTTCGCCACGCAGGTGGCGGCCTCGCAGGCGTCCTATGACGAAGCGGTGGAGATCGAGCGGATGTATGAAGTGCGCTACCGGGTCGGCGCCACCGACCTGCGCACCTGGCTGGAAGCGCAGCAGACCCGGCGCGATGCCGAGCTGTCACTGGCCTCGGTGAGGCAGCGGCAGTTGATCAACGATGTGACGTTGTTCAAGGCGCTGGGGGGCAGCGCGGGGTGATCCCCCGCGCCCGGCGCATCACAAGTAGAGCAACGCCATGCGTAGCTGCCTCTGGATCCGGCACCGCTCAGCCACGCATGGCGTTGCTCTACCCTCGGGGCAAGCGCGCGGCTTACACCCCGCGCTGACGCACTGCTTCGAACAGGCTCACGCCGGTGGCGACGGAGACGTTCAGGCTTTCGATATCGCCAGGCATCGGAATCTTGACCAGGCCATCGCAGTTTTCGCGGGTCAGGCGGCGCAGGCCGTCGGCTTCGCCGCCCAGCACCAGCGCCACGTTGCCCTTGAGGTCGATCGCATACAGCGACTCGGTGGCTTCACCGGCCAGGCCGTAGATCCACACGCCCAGCTTCTGCAGGTCCTTCAGGCAGCGCGAGAGGTTGGTCACCTGCACCACCGGGATACGGTCGGCCGCGCCGGCCGAGGTCTTGCGCACGGTCGCATTGACCGAGGCGGACTTGTCTTTGGGAATGATCACCGCCGTGGCACCGGCGGCCGCTGCGCTGCGCAGGCAGGCACCGAGGTTGTGCGGGTCCTGGACCTCGTCGAGGATCAGCAGCAGGGCCTTGCCCTCGGCCGCTTCGACCAGCCCTTCCAGCTCGTTCTCGCCCCAGGTCCGTGCGGCCTGGTAGCGCGCCGCCACGCCCTGGTGACGCACCGAACCGCCCACACCGTCCAGCGCCTGGGTGTTCACCTTGCGCACGTCGATGCCCTTGCGGCGTGCGTTTTCCTCGATCTCGGTCAGACGCGGGTTCTTCGCACCGGCCTCGATGAGGACCTCGCGGACGTTCTCGGCATCATTCTCGATCGAAGAGGCGACGGCGTTGACGCCGACGATCCACTGGCTTTGCTTGCTCATTGCGGGGGGCGGGACCGGTAAAGGGGTTGGTAATGGTAGAGCATCAAGGCCCACCCTGCCCTGCCGGGCGTTCACGGGGGGCGTTCACGGGCCCCTTCAGCCCGGCGGCCCCTCCGCGGTGTCGTGGTCCGGGTGCTGGTGGGAGACGATATGCAGCAGGAAGTCGCCGGCCTCGGCGTCCTCTTCGCTGCGCAGCGCGCTGAGCGAACCCAGGGTATCCACGAACGGGAGCTTGGCCTCGATCCCGTACTGGATCGTCGGCGGCAGGCGGGCCGGTTCGTCGAAGGCGCCGGCCGCGACCGCAACGCCATCCGGAGCTTCGTAGGTCAACGGGGTGCCACAGTCGGCGCAGAAGCCGCGCTTGACCATGTTGGAGGATTGGAAACGCCGGGGCTCGCCGCGGGTCCAGCGGAACTCGCTGCCACGGACCGAGACCAAGGGGGCGTAGTACGCGCCGAAGGCCTTCTGGCACATCCGGCAATGGCAGATCGAGCTGTGGGTCAGCGCACCGACCACGTGGAAGCGGATCGCGCCGCACTGGCAACCACCGCTGTATTCAGGGAGGGCCTGCATGGGATCGCTCCGGTGGGATCCGTGTGCCCACCAACGGTGGGCGGGTAGACAGTGTGCCGACCAACGGTCGGCACCTGCCGCGGGGGG
>NZ_JBHFHW010000025.1:0-4246 GCF_057333975.1 Stenotrophomonas sp. AGC87 | reverse complement strand
GCCGTAGGCCGGTACGCGACGATCAGTACTTCTGCTTCTGGCGCTTGGCGGGCTGGCCGCGCGGCGGCAGCTCGGGCAGCGAATCATCCTTCTCTTCGACGAGGCGGAAGTCGATCTTGCGCTCTTCCATGCTGGCCTTGAGCACCAGGATCCGCACCCGGTCACCAAGGCGGTAGATCTTGCCGCGGCGTTCGCCGTTGAGCGTTTTGCGCACCGCGTCGAACTGGTAATAGTCGTGCGGCAGCTGGGTCACGTGGACCAGGCCGTTGACCTTGGATTCGTCCAGTTCCACGAACAGGCCGAAACTGGTCACGCCACTGATCACGCCCTCGAACTGGCCGCCAACGTGCTTTTCCATCCACGCGGCGCGGTAACGCTCATCCACTTCACGCTCGGCTTCATCGGCACGGCGTGCTCGCTCGGAGCACTGCAGGGCCAGCGCAGCCATCTCACGCGGCGAATAGGTGAACTTCTCCGGCGCGGCTCCACTGAGCGCGTGCTTGATCGCACGGTGCACCAGCAGATCGGGGTAGCGACGGATCGGCGAGGTGAAGTGAGCGTACGCATCCAGCGCCAGGCCGAAGTGGCCCAGGTTGTCCGGCGAGTACACCGCCAGACTCTGGCTGCGCAGCAGCACCGATTCCAGCAGCGCCGCGTCCGGGCGATCGCGCACTTTCTTCAGCAGCTTGGTGAAATCGGCCGGCTGCACCTTCGACCACGGCGGCAGGCTCAGCTTGAATTCCTTCAGGAACTCGAGCAGATCGGCGTACTTGGATTCCGGCGGACGCTCATGGTCACGGAACGGCGCCGGCACCTGCTTGGCCAGCAGGTAGCGCGCCGCCTGCACGTTGGCCGCGATCATGCATTCTTCGATCAGCTTGTGCGCATCGTTGCGCACCATCATCCCGGCCTGCGTGACTTCGCCGGTGTTGTCCAGCACGAAGCGCACTTCGGAGGTTTCAAATTCGATCGCACCGCGGCGGGTACGCGCCTTGGCCAGCACGTGATACAGCTGGTACAGGCGATCCACCTGCGGCATCAGCGGACCGATCGCCTTGCGCGCGGCCGGGTCGTTCTCGCCCACCGCTTCCCAGACCTGGTTGTAGGTCAGGCGCGCGTGCGAGTTCATCACTGCTTCGTAGAAGCGCGAATGGATGACCTCGCCTTCGCGGTTCACCTGCATGTCGCAGACGAAGCACATGCGGTCGACCTTGGGCATCAGCGAGCAGATACCGTTGGACAGCGTTTCCGGCAGCATCGGCACCACGAACCCGGGGAAGTAGACCGAGGTGGCGCGCTTCTGCGCTTCATTGTCCAGCGGCGTACCGGGACGCACGTAATTGGAGACGTCGGCGATCGCCACGACCAGGCGGAAGCCTTCGGCATTGGGTTCGCAGTAGACCGCGTCGTCGAAGTCCTTGGCGTCCTCACCATCGATGGTGACCAGCGGCGTATTGCGCAGGTCTTCGCGGTGGCCGATCTGTTCCGGGGTGACCACCATCGGCACGGCAGTGGCTTCAGCCAGCACTTCAGCCGGGAACTCGAACGGCAGTTCATGGCCGTGGATGGCGGTTTCCACCACCAGCGAGGCCGTCAGCTTGTCGCCGAGTACGGCGATGATGCGGCCGATCGGCGGGCGGCGGGTGTCCGGCGCCTGGGTCAGCTCGCAGACCACCAGCTGGCCATCGCGGGCATCGCCGGTCTGGTCGGGCGGGATCTGCACGTTGCGCTGCACGCGCTTGTCGTCGGGCACCACGTAGTTGATGCCGAACTCGACGCTGAAGCGGCCGATCAGGCGGCTCATGCCACGCTCGAGCACACGCGAGATGCTCGCCTCGCGGCGACCACGACGATCGATGCCGGTCACGTTGACCAGCACGCGGTCGCCATGCAGCACCTTGCGCATTTCGAACGGCGGCAGGAACAGATCGTCGCCACCTTCGACCGGGCGCAGGAAGCCGAACCCTTCCGGGTTGGCGATCACCACGCCGGTGATCAGGTTGACCGCCTGCAGCGGCGCGAAACCGCCCCGGCGGTTCTGCACCAGCTGGCCGTCACGGCACATCGCGCCCAGGCGCTTGCCCAGGGCATCGGCACGGTCCGGTTCGGTCAGGCCGAGGTGGATGGCGATCTCTTCGGCGGTCTGCGGGCCATCGCAGCGGTCAAGCAGCTGCAGGATCGCCTCACGGCTGGCGATCGGCTGCGCATAGCGCTCGGCCTCGCGGGCGGCGAAGGGGTCCACCTGGACCTCACCGTCGAGCGGGGTCGGGTGCGGGCGGCGGCGGGTCGGGATCGGCCCGGCATGCGCAGGCTTGGGGCCGCGCTTGTTGCCACGCGGCGGCTCAGCGGTGTTCAGGGATTCGGGCATCCAGGGGGGCAGCTTGCCGGCCTTCTTGGCGGCAGCGCGGGGCTTGCCCGACGGACCGGCTGCCTTCTTGGGCGCCGGGGACTTGGGGGCTTTCGCGCCCTGGGTCGGTTTCTTTGGTTTCATTGACCTCAATAGTAACCGCTGCGCGTGTGCAGAACCGGTCAGCGGCGCTCCTGTGCAGGATTGTGAAGAAATTTCACAAAACCGTTGACAACCCGCGGGGAGATGCCCAGAATTCGCCCCCTGAGTCGCCCAGGTGGCGGAATTGGTAGACGCACTAGCTTCAGGTGCTAGCGGGGGCAACTTCGTGGAGGTTCGAGTCCTCTCCTGGGCACCATGACTCAGAAAATGATCAAACCCGCGCAAGCGGGTTTTTTCGTTTCTACCGCCCTGCATCCGCCACGCACGATTCGCGCGTCACCGTGGGCGATGACGCTGCATCGAGCGACGAACAAAAATTCCTGCGACATCCTGTTGACACATACGCGGTTCTCCCGCAGAATTCTCCTCCTGAGTCGCCCAGGTGGCGGAATTGGTAGACGCACTAGCTTCAGGTGCTAGCGGGGGCAACTTCGTGGAGGTTCGAGTCCTCTCCTGGGCACCATGACTCAGAAAATGATCAAACCCGCGCAAGCGGGTTTTTTCGTTTCTACCGCCCTGCATCCGCCACGCACGATTCGCGCGTCACCGTGGGCGATGACGCTGCATCGAGCGACGAACAAAAATTCCTGCGACATCCTGTTGACACATACGCGGTTCTCCCGCAGAATTCTCCTCCTGAGTCGCCCAGGTGGCGGAATTGGTAGACGCACTAGCTTCAGGTGCTAGCGGGGGCAACTTCGTGGAGGTTCGAGTCCTCTCCTGGGCACCATGACTCAGAAAATGATCAAACCCGCGCAAGCGGGTTTTTTCGTTTCTACCGCCCTGCATCCGCCACGCACGATTCGCGCGTCACCGTGGGCGATGACGCTGCATCGAGCGACGAACAAAAATTCCTGCGACATCCTGTTGACACATACGCGGTTCTCCCGCAGAATTCTCCTCCTGAGTCGCCCAGGTGGCGGAATTGGTAGACGCACTAGCTTCAGGTGCTAGCGGGGGCAACTTCGTGGAGGTTCGAGTCCTCTCCTGGGCACCATGACTCAGAAAATGATCAAACCCGCGCAAGCGGGTTTTTTCGTTTCTGCGGTTCGTCAATGCGCGGCTCTGCCCTGCGTCAGTGCGTAACGCACGAGGTGCGTGGCATCAACACGACGATGACGCGGCGACCGACGACTGGCGAAAAATTTTCCGCGCGATCCTGTTGACACAATCGCCGTTCTCCCGCAGAATTCTCCTCCTGAGTCGCCCAGGTGGCGGAATTGGTAGACGCACTAGCTTCAGGTGCTAGCGGGGGCAACTTCGTGGAGGTTCGAGTCCTCTCCTGGGCACCATGACTCAGAAAATGATCAAACCCGCGCAAGCGGGTTTTTTCGTTTCTGCGGTTCGTCAATGCGCGGCTCTGCCCTGCGTCAGTGCGTAACGCACGAGGTGCGTGGCATCAACACGACGATGACGCGGCGACCGACGACTGGCGAAAAATTTTCCGCGCGATCCTGTTGACACAATCGCCGTTCTCCCGCAGAATTCTCCTCCTGAGTCGCCCAGGTGGCGGAATTGGTAGACGCACTAGCTTCAGGTGCTAGCGGGGGCAACTTCGTGGAGGTTCGAGTCCTCTCCTGGGCACCATGACTCAGAAAATGATCAAACCCGCGCAAGCGGGTTTTTTCGTTTCTACCGTCCGGTAACCAAAAAAAACCCCGCCTTTCAGCGGGGTTTTTCGTTTCAACGTATCACGTGCTCAGTGCCCACCGGCCGAGGCAGCGCCCGCCCCTGCAC
>NZ_JBHFHW010000024.1:0-5458 GCF_057333975.1 Stenotrophomonas sp. AGC87 | reverse complement strand
CGCCGGCGAGGCGGCCGGCGAGGCTGTCGCGGCCGGCCAGTGCGAACAGGTTGTGGCAGCCGGCTTTGAGCCAGTCCGGGTGCACGGCGACGCCGCCTTCGGGGCGATGGCCTTCCATCCAGGCGCGGGTCAGCAGCCTGGAGAGGCTGAGGTAGCCTTCGCGGTCGCGGCAGAGCAGGGTCATGCGCCAGGGCGTCATGCCTTCTTCGGCGATCATGATGTCCGCGCCGGCGATGGGCTTGATGCCCACGGTTTCGGCGGCTTTGTAGAACTTGACCAGCGCGAACAGGTTGTTGAGATCCGTCACTGCCAGTGCGGGCAGCTTCAGTTCGACCGCGCGGCTGAGCAGGTTGGCCTGCTTTGCTTTCTTCGGGTCAGCCTGATCCGGCTTCGCCGGGACACGGATGGTCGAATCCGCCAGCGAAAATTCGGTGTGGACGTGGAGATGTACGAAACGGGAAGTGGACATGCCGAACCAATGTGATGCCCGGTCAGGGTAGCGGTGGCGGTGGTCGCTAACAAGGCTTGACAGGGGTGTTGCGGGGGCGCGGGTTGGCGCTGGGGTTCAGGTTTGCTTCGGCGGTTGCAGCGGTTTTCGGCGATTGCGGCGCGTGGAGCTGGTGGGGCACGTGCAGGAGCGGTGGGCTCTGTGGTGCTGCGGGCTGGGGCGGGGGGGGGGGGGGGGGGGGGGGGGGGGGGAATACGTCCGTGTAAGCTCGTAGGCAGCATCCATGCTGCCTAACGGTCCCGCGCCTCTACCCCCGCCACCCCTTCGACAGATGGCCGGTGCGTTGGGGCAGGCGACAGCGCTCCTTCGACAGATAGCCGGTGCGTTGGGGCAGGCGACAGCGCTCCTTCGACAGATAGCCGGTTCGTTGGGGTGAGCAACAGCCGATCTTTCGAGAGGGTGCTGGTGCGCAGAGGCAGGCAACCGTCATCCTTCGAGAGATATCTGGTACTCGGGAGCGAGCAACCGCCAACCTTTCGACATCGTTGATGCGGACGAGCTGACAATCGCCGTGTGCCCAGGGGTGTCATGCCATGCCGGGCGGTCCGGCCATCGCAGCGCTCAGGCGGGAAGGCTGCTGCGGTCGGGTTCCAGGCACGCGCGGACGGGGGCGAAGCTGCGGCGGTGCTGGGGGCAGGGGCCGTGGCTGCGCAGGGCGGCGAGGTGGGCGGGGGTGCCGTAGCCTTTGTGCTGGTCGAAGCCGTATTCGGGGTGGGCGTCGTGCAGGGTCTGCATGAAGCGGTCGCGGCTGACTTTGGCGAGGATCGAGGCGGCCATGATGGCGCGGTCGAGGGCGTCGCCGCCGATCAGGGCCTGGGCCGGGCAGGGCAGGCCTTTGGGGACGACGTTGCCGTCGATGCGGGCGAACTGGGCGACGTGGGCGACGCCTTCGACGGCGCGGCGCATGCCGAGCATCGTGGCCTGGTAGATGTTGAGGGCGTCGATTTCGCCGACGTCCACCATCACCACGTGCCAGGCCAGGGCGCGGTCGAGGATCTTGTCGTAGAGCTGGTCACGGCGGGCCGCGGTGAGCTGCTTGGAGTCGTCCAGGCCGTTGAGGCGCGGGCGGTCGGGGCAGAACACCACGGCGGCGACGGCGACCGGGCCGGCAAGCGGGCCGCGTCCGGCTTCATCGACACCGGCCACGTAGCGCGGGGCGACGGTGGCCAGGGCGGCGCCGTCGAACAGGGCCAGGGAGGCGGCTGCGGCGTGGCGGCGGCTCATGCGGTGCGGCCGTGATGGGAGCCGCGTTCGAGCAGCTCGGTGACGGCGTCGGCGGCACGTGCGGAGGCGTCGCGCCGCAACTGCAGGTGCAGGCGCTCGTACGTGTCCTGCAGGTCGGTCACGCGCTGGGGGTGGTCGAACCACTGCAGGATGGCGGCGGCCAGTTTGTCCGGGATGCAGTCGTGCTGCATCAGTTCCGGAGCGAGGTCCTTGCCGGCAAGGATGTTGGGCAGGGCGAAGCGGTCGACCTTGAGCAGCCCCAGCGCCTTGACGATGCGGTAGGTGAGCTCGGCCACGCGGTAGCCGACCACCATCGGGCGTTTGACCAGCATCGTCTCCAGGGTGGCGGTGCCGGAGGCGAGCACGACCACGTCGGCGGCGATCATCGCGGTGCGCGCGTTGCCGTCGAGCAGGTGCGAATGGGCAACCGGCAACGCCGAGGCGGAAAGTTGCTCGCTGATCAGGGTGCGGCAGGCGGCGTTGGCGGCCGGAACCACCACGTGCAGGCCGGGGATGCGTTCGGAGACCTGCCAGGCCGCTTCGAAGAACGGTTCGCCGAGCTTGCTGATTTCCCCCAGGCGGCTGCCGGGGAGTACCGCCAGCACCTTCGCGTTGGAGGGCAGGCCGAGCTCGGCACGCGCCTGTTCGCGATCATTGTGCAGCGGGATGTCATCGGCCATCGGATGGCCCACGAAGCGGGCGTCGATGCCGTGCTTGGCGTAGATCGGTGGTTCCATCGGGAACAGGCACAGCACCAGGTCGGCGCTGGCCCCGATTTTCTCGGCACGTTTTTCGCGCCAGGCCCAGACCGAGGGGCTGACGTAATGGACGGTGCGGACGCCGCGTTCTTTCAGCCAGCGCTCGACGCCGAGGTTGAAGTCGGGCGCGTCGATGCCGATGAACACATCCGGCTGCCACTCCAACGCACGCGCGCGGAACTCGCGGCGCAGTTTGAGCAGGCGCGGCAGGTGGCGCAGGATTTCGGTCAGGCCCATCACCGCCAGTTCGCTGGCATCGAACCAGGTCTGGCAGCCGGCGCTGCGCATGGCATCGCCGCCGATGCCGGCAAACTCGGCATTCGGGAAGCGCAGGCGCAATTCGCGGATCAGGCCGGCACCGAGCAGGTCGCCGGAGGCTTCACCGGCGCCCAGGGCGATCCGCACCGGGCGGTCGGAGGTGCGCAGCGCCAGCGTCTGTTCAACGCTGGTCGCCATCGCAGCGAGCGGAATGATCTCGGCGGTCGTCATGCCCGGGGTGTGCCCGCCTTGACCCGTCATCGCAGCAAGGGCCTCTCGGCGCTTTCGATGAAGTCCAGCAGGTCCTTCACGTCGGCGCTGTGGGTGGCCTGCTCGGCCAGCTGCACCTTGGCTTCGGCCAGCGGCAGGCCGGCCACGTACAGCGTGCGGTAGGCGCGCTTGATGCTGGCGATGCGCTCGGCATCGAAGCCGCGGCGCTTGAGGCCTTCGCTGTTGATGCCGCGCGGGCGGCCCAGGGTATCGCTGCCGACCATGGTGAACGGAGGAACGTCGCCGTTGGTCAGCGCGCCCATGCCGAGGAAGGCGTGGGCACCGATGCGGCAGAACTGATGCGCACCGGCGAAGCCGCTGATGATCACGTAGTCGCCCACGGTGACGTGGCCGGCCAGCGTGGTGTTGTTGGAGAACACGCAGTGGTCGCCAACGTGGCAGTCATGCGCCACGTGGGTGTAGGCGAGCATCCAGTTGTCGTTGCCGACGGTGGTGATGCCGCCGCCACCGGTGGTGCCGCGGTTGATGGTGACGAATTCACGGATGACGTTGTCGTCACCGATCACCAGTTCCGTGCGTTCGGCCTTGTACTTTTTGTCCTGCGGCTCGCCACCGATCGCGGCATGGCCGATGAAACGGTTGTTGCGGCCGATCCGGGTCGGGCCGTGGATCGAGCAGTGCGGACCGATCTCGGTGCCGGCACCGATCTCCACGTCCGCACCGATCAGGCAGAACGCACCCACGCGCACATCCGCAGCCAGCGTCGCCGACGGGTCGATGACCGCGGTGGGGTGGATGAGAGGGGCGTTGTCACTCATTGCAGATCTCCTGCCTGGATCATTCGCGGGTGCCGGCGCACAGCACTTCGGCGCAGGCGACGATTTCGCCATCGACTTTGGCCACACAGTCGTACACCGCCATGTTGCGGATCACGCGCTTGATCTCCACGTGCATTTCCAGCACGTCGCCGGGCACGACCTGCTTGCTGAAGCGCGCCTTGTCGACCTTGACCATGTAGAACAGCTTGGACTGCGCATCGCGGCCCAGGGTGAGCTGGGTCAGCACGCCGCCGGCCTGGGCCATGGCTTCGATGATCAGCACGCCGGGCATGATCGGCTGGCCCGGGAAGTGGCCCTGGAAGAACGGCTCGTTGATGCTGACGTTCTTGGTGGCGACGATCTTCCGGTTCTCGAAATCGAGCGAGATCACCTTGTCCACCAGCAGGAACGGATAGCGGTGCGGGATCAACTGCTGGATCTGGTTGATGTCCGGCAGATTCTGGTTGTTGCTCATTCCTTCTCCTTGCTCACAGACAGGATGCGCCGGGCGAGCGCATCGAGCTGCTTGAAGCGCGCGGCATTCTTACGCCACGTGCGGTTGTCGGTCAGTGGGGTGCCGGAGGAATACTCGCCCGGCTCATGAATGGAGTTGCGCACCACCGATTTGCCGGTGATGACGACCTTGTCGCAGATTTCGAGGTGACCGACGACGCCGACGGCGCCGCCCAGCAGGCAGTAGCGGCCGATCTTGGCGCTGCCGGCGATGCCAGTGCAGCCGGCGATGGCCGAATGGGCGCCGATCTGGACGTTGTGGGCGACCTGCACGAGGTTGTCCAGGCGCACGTCGTTCTCGAGCACGGTGTCTTCCAGGGCGCCGCGATCCACGCAGGTGTTGGCGCCGATTTCGCAGTCGTCGCCGATGCGCACGCCGCCGAGCTGGGGCACTTTGATCCAGTGGCCGGCATCCATGGCCAGGCCGAAGCCGTCGGCACCCAGCACGGCGCCGGGATGGATGCGCACGCGCTTGCCGAGCTTGACGCGGGTGACCAGGGTCACGCGGGCGATCAGTTCGCAGCCGGTCTCCAGGGTGCAGTCTTCGCCGATGATGCTGCCGGGGCCGACGATGCAGTTCTCACCGACGACGCTGCGCGCACCGATGGTGACGAACGGGCCGATGTGGGCGCTGGCGGCGACCTGGGCGTCCGGATCGATGCAGGCGCTGGGGTGGATGCCCGGGGCGCGCGGCGGTGCGATGTCGAACAGGGCGGCGATCTTGGCGAACGTGGTGTACGGGTCCTTGGCGACCAGGGCGGCGCCGGGCGCGGCCTCGGCATCCTCGGCGCGCAGCACGACGATGGCCGCCTGGCTGTCGGCCAGCTGCGCGCGGTAGCGCGGATTGGCCAGGAAGGTGAGCTGGCCGGGGCCGGCATGGGCGAGCGTAGCCACGCCATGGATGGCGGTGCTGCCATCACCATGGACCTGCAGGCCAAACTGCTCGGCGAGTTGCTGGGCGGTATAGGTAGGAGTGTTCACCGGGGGAGTTTACCGTGTGCTGCCGAAACGGTCATGCGGGGCGGGGGTTTTGGGTGTGTTGGTCGGTTTGTTGCGGCTCCGGCGCCTTGGTTGCCATCGCGCGGGGTCGTGACGGGCAGCCCTGGCCAGGACGCGCCGTAAACCCATCCTTGGGGGCTCGTGGGGGG
>NZ_JBHFHW010000023.1:0-18567 GCF_057333975.1 Stenotrophomonas sp. AGC87 | reverse complement strand
GGCGCGCGATGCCAGCCAGGCGCGCCAGTCGGAAATGAAACAGGGCGACCGTGCCCAGTTCGAAACCGTCACCGATGTCGCACCTGCGGAAGTGGATGCCACGTTCGGCCGCTATGGCGTGGACACGATGATCCACGGCCACACCCACCGCCCGGCCATCCACACGCTGCAGACCGGCGGGCGCGACTGCACCCGCATCGTACTGGGCGACTGGTACGAGCAGGGTTCGGTACTGCGCGTCACGCCCGAAGGTTGGACGCTGGACGCCCTGGCGAACTGAACCGCCCCCGCGACGGCGCAGTGGCCGCCGCGGGAAACGCAGATCAGCGGAACGCGGCCACGGCTGCCTTGGTGTTGACCAGTACGCGCTGGTTGTCGGCGCTGCTGGCGATGCCCGTCGGGATTCCGTTGTAGCTGATGTTCGGGTTGGACCAGTAGTTCAACCGCCGTCCCAATGCACCGCGGCGAACGCGGTGGCCGCGGTGGAACCGATACCCGAGGCACGTTGCTGCCGTCGGCTGTCAGGGCCGGCTCGCCCATCTGGCGCGACCTGGCGCGGTTAATTCAATAGAAATTACGAATGGAATTTCGGAACTGTGATCGAGTGCTTCTTGGTTCAGCCTTGTGCAGACTCACGCAGCGCGGGATGCAGCCCGACCGGCCACACACGCTGCAGCCGCTCCCGCACTTGCCTGTCCAAGGCGACCGGGGCGGTAGGCGTATCCAGCTGGAAGCCGAACATGCACCCGGACAGCACACCGCCGTAGCCGGCCGCCGTGCCGAAGCCGATCACACTGGAGAGGTGGTGGTCCGGAAAGCCCAGCCGGGTGACCGGACGGTCATTGCCGTGACTGCCGACCTCGGCAGTGCGACCACCGTCGCCGTACTCCAGCACCAGCGTGTCCACTGCATAGCCCTGTCGCACCAGCACGGCGCGGATATGTCCACGCTGGACGACGTCGTGATTCCGATAGGCATCGCCCCCGGGTCCACCCACGTGCACAGCATCGACGTGGCCTGGCCCCTGTCCGGCCGCGTAGGCCAGCGTCAACCCATCGACGAACACGAAGCCCTGCAGCGTGATGGCGCGGATCGGGCCGGTGGGCGGTGGTGGCAACGCCAGCCGCATCGGCTCGGGGACCGAGTTGTCGTAGTAGGAGCCGACCAGCATGCTGAAGAGCTCACGGTCCAGCCGCACCTGCACGACCTCCGGGTACCGGGCCGTATCGAAGTAGGCCCAGCAGTCGCGCGTATCGCCCAGGCTCGCCTGGAGCTGGCTGCGCAGGGTATACACCGCGGCGAGCGGCTCGTTGCGGTGGTCCCACGCATCATGCGGATGGGCCTTCGCCGCCGCCTGCAGCTGCAGTTCAACGACATCATCGTAGTACTGGCCGTAGTCGCTGATGTTGGCCTGCAGCTGTTGCTGGTAATCCAGAATGACCGCCGGTGGAAAGCCGCCCTTGCGTCCCTGCTGGACAGCCTGGCGCAGCAGGCCCAGATGCAGGTTGGCGACCGGGACGAACAGCGGCAGCAGGCGCGCCTCATGGCCCTTCAACATGAAGCCCTGGATGGAGGCGGTGAAGGCCACGTTCATGGCATCGATGACGCTGCGCAGGTGCTGTGCATCGCCGCTCTGCAGCGCCGAGAGGAACAGCCGGGTGGTCCGGGTGAACCCCACCAGCGACGCCTGCACCTGGAGGTAGAGGGCATCGTCGATCTTCTCATCGACGATCCGGTTGATCGCCTCGACGTACTGCTGCCATTGCGCATCGTCGCTGTCGAACAGATGGCCGGGAATGAACAGCCCGCCAAAAAAGGACAGGATGCCCCCCACCTCCGGGACCGCCGCCAGGGCTTTGAGGGTCAGCGAGCGGAAAACGCCCCACCACCAGTCCGCATCGAACGTGGCGGCAAGCGCTCCGTCCAGATGCTGTGCCAGCGTGGGCCGGGGGAGGCTGAGCGCGGTGCCTCCCAGTGCCGCCAGACCGAGAAAACGACGCCGGTTCAGGACCGGTGGGCGAAGCATCATGGGAAGGCCTGTTGTGCGGAAACGGCCTGCAGAATAGGCACCGCTCGACACGGCCAGGTAAACCTTGCGTTATATCGGGCTTGGTATCAAAACAAAATGCCGATAGCGACATCTCGATCATCGCCGCGTATTGAATTATCGTCCTACCGTGCGTGCCCGTTGCTGCTCAACGCCGCGGGTCGATCATGGCCAGACACAGGTGGACGTGCATGCAGACCCGAACCAGGCGCTGGATATGAGCCCACCCGACCGCACTCGCCTCGACAACACGCTGCACATCGGTCTGTTCTTCGATGGCACCCGCAACAACGCTGACAACCTGCAGCGCGCCTCACGCCCGGCAGGCGCCACGACGCCCACACCGCGCCCACCCGCCGTGGTCGCCGATGATGCCTCCCCGTACCAGAGCCGCTTGACCAGCAGCTACAGCAACGGCCTGACCAACATCGCGCGGCTGCATGCGCTGTATCCGGACCATCGGCAGATGCCGCCCGCAGGCAACACGCTCGCGCTGTCGATCTATATCGAGGGTGTGGGCACGCGCACCGGTGAAGAGGACGACCTGTTGGGGCTGGCGTTCGGCATCGGCCGCACCGGTGTACGCGCGAAGCGACGCCGGGCGCTGGAGCAGCTGCTGCCCGACGCGCTGCGCCAGCTCGCCCGCGCGCACCCTGGCCGCGTCCTCGGCAGCGTGCGGGTGGATCTGTTCGGCTATTCGCGTGGCGCGGCCAGCGCGCGCGACGCGGTGAACGTGCTCAACGCACCCGGTGCCGCCGCGTGGCTTCGCGAGCAGTTGGTGCGCTCGGGCTGGTCATTGGCGCCGGGATTTCCAGGCGCGGTGGGGCCGGTGCGCTTCGTCGGGCTGCTCGATACGGTGGTGGCGATCGGCCGCCAGCATGGCGATGAGATGCCGGTGGTCGCACTGCCCGCCGGCTGCGCGGACAAGGTGGTGCAGCTGGTCGCGCGCGATGAGCACCGCGAGCATTTCGCGCTGACCAGCGTGGCGCCCGAACATGAGGAGATCGCGTTGCCCGGCGTGCACGCCAACATCGGCGGCGGCTACGACCAGCGCATCGAAGGACCCAAGCTGCTGAGCCGGCCACAGGGACAGCTGCTGCGTGGCACCGGACTGGCCGCAGGCGATGTGCCGCCGTTGGCGTTGCTGCGCGCGAGCACGGTCTACCGCGCCGCACAGGCGACGTGTCGGCGCTGGCAGCGCGCACTGGGGCTGGGGGATGACGCGATCTGGGTGGATGTCTGGCACCACTGGCAGCAGCAGCGTGTGGCCGGCAGCCGCAGCGTCCTGCCGCAACTCACCCTGCGCGCCTACGCGGCGGTGGTGCTGCGCCGCGAGATCGATGCGCGTTACCAGTTCATCGCGCTGCGCCTGCTGCACCAGCGTGCGGGGGCGGCAGGTGTCGCGTGGACGACCTCACCGGACGCGTTGCCCGCACTCGCACTTCCCCTGGAGCTGCAGCCCATCGCGGCCCGGTTGCTGGCCGGCCATCCGCTGGATGCCGCGCAGGAGCTCACGCTTGGCCAGCATTACCTGATGCAGTCCGCGCACTGGAACTTCGATGCCCTGGGCGACACTGCGCTGCTCTATGCCGCCGATGAAGGCACGCGGGAACTGCCGTATCGGCCGGGGCCAGGGCTGTTCTACGTCAACCGGCCGACCGAAAACGGTCAGCGCGTGGTGCTGGCCAACACCTGACCGCGAAGTTCGGTCTGTTCGATCAGCTCGGCCAGTTCTTCTTCGTCGAATCCGGCCAACAGGCGCGCTTCCAGGTTGAACGGGCCATAGAGGAAGCCGCCGGCGTACTCGCGCAGCAATGCCATGAACCGCGGGCGTGGCTCGACGTTCTCGCGCGTGCAATACCAGCGGTACCACCGCGAACCAGCGGCCACATGCGCCACCTCTTCGCGCAGGATGATCTCCAGCACATCGGCGGTGGCATGGTCGCCACCGGCACGCAGCTTCACGATCATGCCCGGGGTGACATCCAGCCCGCGCGCTTCGAGCACGCGCGGCACCAGCGCCATGCGCGCCAGCCCGTCATGCGCGGTCTTCTCGCACATTTCCCACAGGCCGTTGTGCGCGTCGAAATCGCCGTAGGCATAGCCGTTGGCCTGCAGCCGATCGTGCAGCAGCATGAAGTGGCGCGATTCGTCATCGGCCACGCTGACCCAGTCGGCATGGAAGGAGCTCGGCAGGCCGCGGAAACGGTAGACCGCATCCCAGGCCAGGTCGATCGCATTGAGTTCGATATGCGCGATGGCGTGCACGAACGCGGCACGCCCTTCCACGCTGCCCAGGCCACGACGCGGCAGATCGCGCGGGTGGACGAGTGTGGGCCGGGCCGGGCGGCCCGGCATCCGGATTGGCTCCGGTGGCGGCGCATCGGCCGGTGCCTTCAGGCGACCGGCGCGGAACTGCACGGCGTAGTGCTGGGTCAACGCGACCTTGCGCAACGGATCCGGCTCGGCCAGGCACTGCTGCGCGGCCTGCAGCAGATCGCCGGCCGCGCTGTCCAACACGTCACTCATGCCCTGCCCTCAGGCGCGACGCTTGTGCTTGGCATCGTCCGAACGCAGCTGCTGGATGCGCTCGAAATAGCCCGGCTCGATCCCGGTCGGGTAGACGCCGTTGAAGCACGAGGAATCGAACGACTTCAGCTCCGGGTTGCCTTCGCTCACCGCCGCTTCCATGTCCTCGATGTCCTGGTAGATCAGCCAGTCGCAGCCCAGGTGCTTCTCGATTTCTTCGATGCTGCGGTTGTGCGCGACCAGTTCTTCGGCCGCCGGCATGTCGATGCCGTAGATGTTGGGGTAGCGCACCGGCGGCGCGGCGCTGGCCAGGTAAACCTTGCGGGCACCGGCGTCACGCGCCATCTGCACGATCTGCTGGCTGGTGGTGCCGCGCACGATCGAATCGTCGACCAGCAGCACCACGCGGTTGCGGAACTCCAGGTGGATCGGGTTGAGCTTGCGGCGCACCGATTTCACCCGCTCACCCTGGCCCGGCATGATGAAGGTGCGGCCGATGTAGCGGTTCTTGATGAAGCCTTCGCGGTACTTCACCCCGAGCGTGTTGGAAATCTCCAGCGCGGCATCGCGCGAGGTATCCGGGATCGGGATGATGGTGTCGATGTCGTGATCCGGGCGCAGGCGCAGGATCTTCTCACCCAGTTTGATGCCCATGCGCATGCGCGCCTTGTGCACCGAGACGTTGTCGATCATCGAATCCGGGCGTGCGAAGTACACGTACTCGAAGATGCACGGGCTGTGCTCGACCGGCTCGGCGCAGACTTCGGAGAACAGCTCACCCCGCGCGGTGATCACCAGCGCTTCGCCCGGGCGCACATCGCGCACGCGCTGGAAGCCGAGCACGTCCAGTGCGGCCGATTCGGAGGCCACGATGTATTCGTCGCCCTCGGCATGGGCGCGCTTGCCCAGCACCAGCGGGCGGATGCCGTGCGGATCGCGGAAGGCCACCAGGCCCAGGCCCAGCACCACGCTGATCACCGCATAGCCGCCCTTGACGCGGCGGTGCACGGCGGCCACGGCGCGGATCGCCGCTTCCGGGGTCAGCTGGCGCTGCGCGTCCAGTTCGAAGGCGAACACGTTCAGCAGCACTTCGCTGTCCGAATCGGTGTTGACGTTGCGGCGGTCCTGCTCGAACACCTGCTGGCGCAGGGCTTCGGTATTGATCAGGTTGCCGTTGTGGGCCAGCGCGATGCCGTACGGCGAGTTCACGTAGAACGGCTGCGCCTCGTCCATGCCTTCCGAACCGGCGGTGGGATAGCGCACATGCGCGATGCCGACGCGGCCTTCCAGCGTGGACATCCGCTTGGCATCGAACACATCGCGTACCAGGCCATTGGCCTTCTGCACGCGCAGGCGGGTGCCGTCGGCGGTGGCGATGCCGGCCGCGTCCTGGCCACGATGCTGGAGGACGGTCAGGCCGTCATACAACTGCCCGGCGACGTTCTGGTTGCCGACGATTCCGACGATGCCACACATGGTGCGAATTCTCCGCTGGGCTGCGCCCATCTACAGTGAAGGTGGCCGTGCCTGGCCGGGGGTACCGTTCCGTGCCGGAGCGGTGTCGTCCGGACGCGGGTGCGCCGGCTCGATATTGACTGGCAGTGTGGAAGCCGGCCCGCGCGCCGCAGCGTCGGCAGGTGTCGTCTCCCTCCCCTCGTCAACGGGACGCGGCCATCCGCGCCCTGCCACTACTTCGCCAAGGACGCCATTATCGCCTGTCGCGAGCGGCTTGCCCAAATCCATCGTCGGCAGTTGCGGCAGATTCACCTCCGGCAACGCCATCTCGGGCAGCTGCGCCTGCATCCAGCGCACGCCGGGTTGCAGCAGCGGCCGCACCTGCGAGGTCTGCCAGGCCGGCTCCTGCGGCAGCGGCGTGAAGGCGGCCAGCATCAGCAGCACGCAGCCCAGGAAGGCGCCGCGGACCAGGCCCAGCGCGCCACCCAGCAGGCGGTCGGCGCCGGTCAGGCAGGTGACCTTCACGGCGGCCTTGATCAGCATGCCGATCAGGCCGACGCCGATCATGACGATCAGGAACACCCCCAGGTAGCCGGCAACGTAATGGCCAGTGCCCGGTTCCAGCGGCGCCGCCCACCAGTGGGCTGCGTCATTGCCGAACAGGAACGCGGCCCAGCCGGCCAGCAGCCAGGACAGCGTGCTGACCACGATGCCGACAAAGCCGCGCATCAGGCCAAGCAGGACGGAGGCCCCGATCAGGACCAGCAGGACGATATCGATCATGCCGGCAGGCCGCGCGGCAGGCGCCGTCCAGCGGGTGCGGGGCGGCGCAGCTCAGGCATCAGGGGTGCGGGCGGACCATGCCGGCCACGCCGACCTTGGCGGCCACCTGGGCCTTGAGGTTCTCGGCATCGGCGCGGTTGGCGACCGGCCCGACGCGGACCCGGTTGAGGGTGCCCTTGTCGGTACGGACCTGCTCCACGAAGGCGCTGAAGCCGGCGGCGCGGACTTTGTCGCGCAGCGCGTTGGCCTCGGCCGCCTGGCCGAAGGCACCGAGCTGCACGGCGAAACCGACGCCGCTGGCGGCCGGAGCAGCCGGTGCCGCGACGGCCGTCTCGGGCTTGGGCGCCGGGGCCGGCTTGGGCTCGGGCTTGGGCGCGGCCGGCTTGGGCTCGGGCTTGGCGGCCGCGGCCCGCTCGGCCGGCAGGGATTCGGTTTTCACGGTAGTGCCCGACGGCGCGGCGGCAGCGCTGGAGGCGGCTGGAGCCGCCGACGGGGTCGGTGCCGTGGCGGCCGGCGTGGCGGCAACCGCGGTATCGGCGCGGGCATCCAGGGTGATGACCTCGGCCTTGACGTCGTTGCGCACCTTCACTGCCTGCAGGCGGCCGGCTTCGGCCAGCGCGCGATCGGCGTACGGGCCGACGCGCACGCGCCAGGCCTGGCGACCGTTGATCGTGGCCGGCTCGCGGAAGCCGGCCAGCTGGGCGCCCTTCAACGAGGCGATGACGCGGTCCGCATCGGCTTCGCTGGCATAGGCACCGAAGCTGACGGCGTAGTTGCCGGCGGCCACGGCTGGCGAGGTGTCTGCCGGCGCCGGATCGGCGGCGACCGCAGCGCCGTCGGCCAGCGGCTGGGTGGTGGATGCCCCGCTTTGCAGGCCGGTGGCGCCACCAGTGGGGGCAACCAGCGGCAGCTCGCGGGTTTCGAACTGGCCATCCGACGGCGCGGCCGGTGCACTGATCGGCACGTTGGCGACACCACTGTCAGGTGCGGGACCCTTGACCAGCATGGGCAGGAAAATCACGGCCAACGCCACCAGGACGATGGCACCAATCAGTCGCTGTTTCAGAGGAGTATCCACGTGAAGGCAGGCAGGCGGCGCGGCGGAATGCCACGGCGATTATACGGGCGCGCGCGTGTGCGGCGGCTGATGCGGCTGAACGGCGCTGCAAAGCACCCTCAGGCGCCGGGATCGAGGGTCTGCAGCGCCTGCGCGGCGGTGTGGAAGGAGCCGAACACCAGCACGCGATCGCCGGCCTTGGCCTGCGTCACGGCATGCTGCAGGGCATCCACGACGGTGGCATGCGGCGTAGCGCCGGCCGCAGCCGTACCGGCCAGGCGTGCCCGCAGTTCCTCGGCGCTCTGCGCACGTGCCCCCTCCAGCCCGGCCAGGTGCCACTGCTGGACCTGATCGGCCAAGGCCTCGACCACCCCGGCGGCATCCTTGTCCTGCAAGGCAGCAAATACGGCGATGGTGTTGCCGGTGACGCGATTGGCCTTCAGTGCGGTGGCCAGTTCGCGCGCGGCCTGCGGGTTGTGGCCGACATCGACCAGCACCTCCACGCCGTCACGATCAAAGGCCTGCAGACGGCCACGGATACGCGCGGCGGCAACGCCTTCGATGAAGGCGGTGCGCGGCAGCGGGCGATCCAGCGCACGCAGCGCGGCGATTGCCGTCGCGGCATTGGCGCGCTGGATGGGCCCACGCAGCGTCGGGTGCGGCAGTTCGATACGGAAGCCGACATCGCGCCAGCGCCAGCGTTCACCCTCGATGGCATCAGCGAAGAAATCGCTGCCGCCCCGGATGGCGTTGGCACCCACCAGATAGGCACGCGCGAGCACACTCGAGGGCGGATCGATTTCGCCGAGGATGACCGGCTTCCACCCACGGATGATGCCGGCTTTCTCGGTCCCGATCGCTTCGCGGTCCTCGCCCAGCCAGTCGCTGTGGTCGATATCGACGGTGGTGATCACCGCGACATCGCCATCGACGATGTTGACCGCATCCAGACGGCCGCCGAGGCCGACCTCAAGCACGGCCAGATCCAGCCCGGCCTGCGCGAACAGCTGCAGGGCGGCCAACGTGCCGTATTCGAAGTAGGTCAGCGTGGTGTCGCCACGCGCGTCTTCGATCGCGTTGAAGGCCGCCATCAGGGCGTCATCGGTGGCGTCCTGGCCATCGATGCGCACGCGCTCGTTGTAGCGCAACAGGTGCGGCGAGGTGTATGCACCGACCTTCCAGCCGGCGGCACGTGCGATGGCCTCGATGAAGGCGACGGTGGAGCCTTTGCCGTTGGTGCCACCGACCACGATACTGCGCTCGGCCGGCGCGCCCAGCCCCATCGCCTGCGCCACGGTACGCACCCGGTCCAGCCCCATGTCGATGGTGGCGGGGTGCTGCTGCTCGATGTAGCCGAGCCAATCGGAGAGGGTCTGCGGGCGGGCGGTGGTGGTCATGGTCGTTGGATCGGAATCGTTGGGGCGGACGGCAGGATGGGACGCAGTGCGTTACAGCGCGCGGTGCTTGGCTTCGCCGAAGAACGGGGTGTGGTGCGCACAGTCGTTGAGGCGGACCACTTCCAGTTGATCGAGGTCGGGGCCTTCGAGCAGGTTGAGGGTGGTCGGTGCCTGGCGGAAGGTCCACAGGCGCGAGATCGGCAGGCCGAGGATGCGGCACAGGATCACGCGGTTGACGGCGTCATGGGCGACCACCAGCAGGGTGTCATGTTCCCCCAGGCCTTCGGCGGCACGCGCCAGGCCACGCCAGCTGCGCTCGAGCACCAGGCGCAGCGATTCGCCGCCGGGCATCAGCACGGTGTCCGGCTCTTCACGCCAGGCACGCAGGCGGGAGGGATCCTTGTCATGGATTTCGCTGGCGAGCAGGCCTTCCCATTCGCCGTGGGCGATTTCCTGCAGGTCCGGTTCGGTCTGCAGCATGGGGGCACGCTCGGCACCGAGGGCGAGCTGGGCGGTGAGCTGGGCGCGCGACAGCGGCGAGGCGACGGCACGGGTGATATCAACGGACTTCAGACGTTCCCCCAGTGCCTTGGCCTGGGCTTCGCCGATCGGCGACAACGGGATATCGATCTGGCCTTGGTAGCGGCCTTCGGCATTCCACGGCGTTTCGCCGTGACGGGCAAGCAGGATGCGCATGCGGACAAGGGGTCCTTGGGGGAGGAGGTTCCGGCGCTTCGTTCACATCCTGTGAAAGCACGCGGAACAGGGATGATACCCGGTCGCGGCTGTGAAGCTGTGTGGCTGTTTGGTGTACGTGATCTGCTTGCTCGGCGGCTTGGTGGCGGATGGCTCGTAAAGCATGGCGCCTGACTGCCCCGCGCAGGCTGAGGCCGGGTAGCCTCTGGCAGGACACGCCGTGAACCCATCCCTGGGGGCTAGTACGACGGCATCCATGCCGTCGAACGGTCCTGCCAGAGGCTACCCGGCCTCAGCCACCAAGGTTTCCGATGCTGACGCGGAGAAGAGGGCAAATGCAGTGCCGCTTCGCCTTTCCGTCCGCACACCGGCATCTGTCCAGAGCGCGTCGGGCAGGGCTGGGCGAGACCGTTCGACCGCATGGATGCGGTCGTACGAGCCCCCATGGATGGGTTCACGGCGCGTCTCGCCCAGCCCTGCCCGGCGCGCTCCCTCAGGGAAAAACAAGACGCCGCGCGTTTGACCGTAATTCGCACATAAAAAAAACCCCGCAGATGTCGCTGCGGGGTTCTGGAAACCGACGGGTCGGCTTACTTGCTGAGGTTCAGCTCTTTGAGCAGCTGCGGCGCCGGCGCCACTTCCTGCATGATCCACTGCATGTAACGGCTGTCGACCGCGATCATGCGGGTCATCACCGGATCGAACACCCAGTTCGAACTCACCGACTCCCAGTTGCCATCGAAGGCCAGGCCGACCAGCTTGCCGTTGGCATCGAGCACCGGCGAACCGGAATTGCCGCCGGTGATATCCAGGTTGGACAGGAAGTTGACCGGCACCGAGCCGATGCGCTTGTCTTCCAGGCCGCCGTAACGCTTGGCCTTGACCGCCTCCAGCAGCGCCTTGGGCGAATCGAACGGGTCTTCGCCGGTTTCCTTCGCGGCCACGCCTTCCAGGGTGGTGAACGGGGTGTAGTTCACGCCGTCCTTGCCGTAGCCCATGACGTTGCCGAAAGTGATGCGCAGCGACAGGTTGGCGTCCGGATAGACGAACTCGCCCTTGCTCTTCTTGTAGTCGGCCACGGCCTGCAGATACAGCGGGCGCGATACCAGCGACTCGCCTTCGCGGGTCTTCTTCTGCTCTTCCTGCTTGAGCAGCGCCGGCATCACCGCCACCGCGTACTGGATGGCCGGATCGGTGCTGGCCTCGAACGCCGCGCGGTCGGCCTTGAACCACGTCAGGCGCTCATCCAGGCTGCCCAGCTTGGTGGCCGAGAGCTTGCCGACCAGGCCCTGCACGGCGGCCGCATCGCTGCCCGCCAGCCACTGGTTGAGTACCTCGTTGGTGCGCTGTGACGCCGGCAGGGCCACGTACTGGCTCAGCCAGTAGGTCTGCAGCTGCTGGTCCATGCGCGGCACGTAGCGGCGGTCCATCTGCTTCAGGCCGCCTTCGATGGAGGGCAGATCGCGCTCCTGATAGCCGACTTCACGCTCGGCATCGGCCTTGCTGCGTTCGATCGACAGGCGATACAGGGTGATCGCCGAGCCCACGGCCGAGGTGCTGTTGAACTGGCTGACGAACAGGTCGCGCTCACGCGTGGCCTTGCTGGTGTCCAGGTGCTGGACCAGCTGTGCATGCGCGGCCAGGGCCGGCTTGCCGGCGGCGCCACGCTTCTTCAACCAGGCCAGCACGGCGGCTTCTTCGGCCTGCTTCTGGCCGGCCGCGTCGATGCGCTTGAAGCCTTCCAGCTGACCGGCGTAGTTCTTGGCCACGTTGTTCATGCTGGCCGCGGTGGCGGCGTACTTCACCTTGACGTCCGGATCGGCCTTGCCGGCCTCGTCGATCATCTTCAGCACCGCGTTGTAGTGGCGTGCGATGGTCGGGTAGGTCCAGCTGGCGGTTTCATTGAACTCGCCGGCCAGGGCGTAGCGGTTGGTGCGGCCCGGGTAGCCGGCCACCATCACGAAGTCGTCGGCGCCCAAGGGCTGGTCGGCGAACTTCAGGAAGTGCTTGGGCTGGTAGGGCACGTTGTCGGCCGAGAAGGCGGCCGGCTTGCCGTCCTTGCCCACGTAGGCGCGGTAGAACGAGAAATCGCCGGTATGGCGCGGCCACATCCAGTTGTCGATGTCGCCGCCGAACTTGCCGACGCTGCCCGGAGGCGCGTAGACCAGGCGCACGTCCTTGATTTCCATGTTGCGGAACAGACGGTAGGTGTTGCCACCGGAGAAGCTGTACAGGCGGCAGCGGAAGCCGGCATCGGCTTCACACGCGGCGGTCTGGGCCTTGTCGAAGGCGTCCAGCGCGCGGGTACGGGCCAGCGGGTTCTTGCCGGCGGCGGCGATCGCGGCCTTGGCCTGGTCGGTCACGTCGGTGATCTGGTCCAGCACGAACACGCGGGCGTTGGGGCCGGCGCTCAGCTCGTCCTTCAGGGTCGGCGCGTTGAAGCCATCCTTGATCAGGTTCTTTTCGGCCGTCGAATTCAGCTGGATCGCGCCATAGGCGCAGTGGTGGTTGGTGACCACCAGGCCCTGCGGGGAGACGAAGCTGGCGGTGCAGCCACCCAGCGCCACGACCGCGCCCATCGGGTCGCCGGTCAGGTTGGAGATCTGCTCCGGGGACAGCTTCAGGCCGGCCTGCTTGAGCGGGCCGGCGATTTCCGGCAGCTGCTGCGGCACCCACATGCCTTCAGCGGCATGGGCGACCTGGACCAGCCCAAGGCTGGCGACGACGGAGAAAGCAAGCAGGTTCGAGCGCATAGAGCAGCCCCTGGTGAAAGAACCGCCGATTCTAGCCCAGCCGCTGCGCCGTCCCGAAGCCCGGTAGAGCCGACCCAGGGTCGGCTGGCCGCACGCAGTGCGGCAATGATGGGATGGCCACCTCCCAACCCACCCGCGCTGCAACATGGGAAAACCGCCAGCGGCTCTATAATCCGCGTTTTCCCCCAGACGAGTTCCACCCCGATGGCGCAGCAAACAATGAAGGCCCTGGTCAAACGCGAAGCCGCCAAGGGCATCTGGCTGGAAGAGGTGCCGGTCCCTACCCCCGGCCCGAACCAGGTCCTGATCAAGCTGGAAAAGACCGCTATCTGCGGTACGGACCTGCACATCTACCTGTGGGACGAGTGGAGCCAGCGCACGATCAAGCCCGGCCTGACCATCGGCCACGAGTTCGTCGGCCGCATCGCCGAGATCGGCCCGGGCGTGACCGGCTATGAGATCGGCCAGCGCGTCTCGGCCGAAGGCCACATCGTCTGCGGCCATTGCCGCAATTGCCGCGGCGGCCGCCAGCACCTGTGCCCTAACACCGTGGGCATCGGCGTCAACGTCAACGGCGCCTTCGCCGAGTACATGGTGATGCCGGCCAGCAACCTGTGGCCGATCCCGGATCAGATTCCGTCCGAGCTGGCCGCCTTCTTCGATCCGTACGGCAACGCGGCGCACTGCGCGCTGGAGTTCAACGTGATCGGCGAGGACGTGCTGATCACCGGCGCCGGCCCGATCGGCATCATCGCCGCGGGCATCTGCAAGCACATCGGTGCGCGCAACGTGGTGGTTACCGACGTCAATGATTTCCGCCTGAAGCTGGCCGCCGACATGGGCGCCACCCGCGTGGTGAACGTGTCCAACACCTCGCTCAAGGACGTGATGAAGGAACTGCACATGGAGGGCTTCGACGTGGGCCTGGAAATGAGCGGCAATCCGCGCGCGTTCAACGACATGCTCGACTGCATGTACCACGGCGGCAAGATCGCCATGCTCGGCATCATGCCCAAGGGCGCCGGTTGCGACTGGGACAAGATCATCTTCAAGGGCCTGACCGTGCAGGGCATCTACGGCCGCAAGATGTACGAGACCTGGTACAAGATGACCCAGCTGGTGCTCTCCGGCTTCCCGCTCGGCAAGGTGATGACCCACCAGCTGCCGATCGATGATTTCCAGAAGGGCTTCGACCTGATGGAACAGGGCAAGGCCGGCAAGGTCGTGCTGAGCTGGAATTGATCACCTGTGCCTTCGGCACCGATGGTCAATTGTCCATTCCACCTTATCCCCGCGCCGTTGGCGCGCCCCCTTGAACAACAAGGGGGCTGTTCTCCAGCAAGGGTTCCGGTGTGAGGCCAACATTGAAAAGGCGCCCATCCGGGCGCCTTTTCTGGTTCGCGAGGTGGTTGGCGGTGTCGGGTGCCGGTTACTGCCCGATGCCGACCGTGAACACCACGCGGTTGTCAGCCAGCTTGCCGGAGTTGTCGCGGCCGTTGCCATCGGTGCCGTAGTAGCCCAGGCCCAGGTTGAACAGGCCGAACTGGCGGCTGACGCCGACATTCCAATCGGTGTAATCCTTGGAGATGCCTTCTTCGAAGGTGCTGCGGCCGACGTTCGCGCTCAGCGTGAAGTCCTGCGGCAGTGCCCACTCGCCGCCCACGGCGTAGTACCACGCATCGGTGCTCGAGTTGAACACGTCGTTGGTATAGGTCACGGTCAGGCTGTACTGCTTGGCGAACGTGGTCTTGGTGATGAACTCGTTGTAGGCCAACTCGCTCGAACCCGGGTAGGTGTAGCGGTTGAGCAGCAGATCCACGTTGACGTTGTCGGTCACGTCAAAGGCGTAGCCGATCAGGTAATCGACCTCGGCATCCGGGCCGCCATCACCGAAATCCACGCCCGAGCCCCAGACACCGGCGTACAGGCCCACCGGCGAGGTGTAGGTGAAGCCGGCCTGGATCGTCGGGTCCTCGTCGGTCTGGGAGACACCGCGGAAGACGTAGTCCGACACGCCGGTCACGTTCCAGCTGAAGGGAGAGGCGGCCTCATCCTGGGCACTGGCGGCAAACGGGGCAAGCAGGGCGGCGCAGAGCACAACGGCGGCGGTACAGCGCGTGGCGTGGTTCATGCGGGGTCTCTCCAGACGTGGGGGTGGGCGGAACGGCGCGGTTTACAGTTTTTTAACCTGATTGATATTGCGATGCAACAATCACGTCTGCAACCGTCCCTCGCCCTGCCCCGCCCCGGCCACCCGGCGGTGCACCCTGCGGCCGCCTGCGACAGGTAAAATCCCGGGTTTCCCGTGCCGAAGACTGCCTGCCATGACCGACGCCACCACCGCCTCGCTGACCCAGCACTACGTTGAAGAACTGGAGGCGATCCGCGCCCAGGGCCTGTTCAAGTCCGAACGCATCATCACCAGCCCGCAGTCTGCCGAGATCACCTTGGACGATGGCCGTTCGGTACTGAACTTCTGCGCCAACAACTACCTGGGCCTGGCCGACCATCCGGACCTGATCCAGGCCGCCAAGGATGCGCTGGATACCCACGGCTTCGGCATGGCCTCGGTGCGCTTCATCTGCGGCACCCAGGACCTGCACAAGCAGCTGGAAAAGCAGATCGCCGATTTCTTCGGCAAGCAGGACACCATCCTGTACGCGGCCTGCTTCGACGCCAACGGTGGCCTGTTCGAGCCGCTGCTGGGCGAGCACGACGCGATCATTTCCGACGCGCTCAACCATGCCTCGATCATCGATGGCGTGCGCCTGTGCAAGGCCAAGCGTTTCCGCTACGCCAACTGCGACATGGCCGATCTGGAAGCCCAGCTGCAGGCAGCCGATGCGGCCGGCTGCAAGACCAAGCTGATCACCACCGACGGCGTGTTCTCGATGGACGGCTTCATCGCCCCGCTGGATGAGATCACCGCACTGGCCAAGAAGTACAACGCGCTGGTGCACATCGACGAATGCCATGCCACCGGCTTCCTCGGCGCCACGGGCCGCGGCTCGGCCGAGGTCAAAGGCGTACTGGAAAAAATCGACATCATCACCGGCACCCTGGGCAAGGCCATGGGCGGTGCACTGGGCGGCTTCACCTGCGCCAGTGCCGAAGTGATCGAACTGCTGCGCCAGCGCTCGCGCCCGTACCTGTTCTCCAACTCGCTGCCGCCGCACGTGGTCGCTGCCGGCATCAAGGCCTTCGAGATGCTGGCCGCCGCCGATGACCTGCGCGATACCCTGGCGCAGAACACCGCCTACTTCCGCGAGAAGATGACGGCCGCCGGTTTTGATGTGAAGCCGGGCGTGCACCCGATCAGCCCGGTGATGCTGTACGACGCGCCGCTGGCGCAGAAGTTCGCCGAGCGCCTGCTCGAGGAAGGCATCTACGCGATCGGCTTCTTCTTCCCGGTGGTACCCAAGGGCCAGGCCCGCATCCGCACCCAGATCAGCGCCGCACACACGCGTGCACACCTGGACCGTGCCATCGATGCCTTCACCCGGATCGGCCTGGAACTGGGCGTGATCAAGGCTTGACCGGACGGCGGCGCCTGGCGTGCCGTCCCCACAGAACGCCGGGCCATGCCCGGCGTTTTTTTATTTCTTCTTTTTCTTCTTGTCCTTGGCCTCTTCCTTGCTGGCCACCACTACCGGTGCCGCAACCGGTCCATCCTGGCCATTGCCCTTGGCCACGCGGATGCCGTTGGCCTTCATCCAGGCATCGAACTCGTCGGCGCTCATGCGCTTGTCGCCATCGCTCATCAGGAAGCGGTAGCTGCCGCGGCCGTCCAGCTCGGGAACCTTGACCTCCACGACCTTGTCGGTCACCGGCGGCGCCTGCTTGGCGATCTGTTTGTGGCCACCGCAGGCGGTCAGCAGCGCGGCCGGCAACAACAGGCAGGCGCCGCGGAACAGGGAACGGTTGAGGGTACTGACGTGCATGGTCTTACTCCCGGTGTTGAACGGAACGTCCCTTCGAAGGCCATCCATTGCCCGGGTCGATTGGCCTGCCACATGCCGGCAGGCCACAAGGTCACGGTGTGGCCGCGGCGCTGTCGGCCACGGCATAAAGCAGATCCAGATCGTGTTGGCTGAGCTCGCGCCAAGCGCCCTTGCCGAGCTCGCCGAGCGGCAGCTGGCCGATCGCCACGCGCACCAGGCGCAGCACGTTGATGTCGAATGCGGCAAGCAGGCGGCGGATATGCCGGTTGCGGCCTTCCTCCAGCACCACTTCCAGCCAGGCGGTCTTGTCGCCACTGCGCAGCAGCGTGGCGCGCCGCGCACGCAGCAGCTCGCCTTCGTCCTCGATCCCCGCGCACAACGCCTGCAGCTGCGCGGCATCGGGGATGGCATCGATCTGGACGTGATAGGTCTTGTCCGGGCCGGTGGCCGGATCGGTCAGGCGCGCGGCCCACTGCGGATCGTTGCTGAAGAGCAGCAGGCCTTCGCTGGCCTTGTCCAGGCGCCCGACCGGCGCGATCCACGGCAGGCCGGCAGCATCGAAACAGCGGTACACGGTGTCACGGCCGCGCTCGTCCTGCGCGGTGGTCACCAGCCCTCGCGGCTTGTTGAGCATCAGGTGCACGCGCTTGGGCGCATCCAGCGGCTGACCATCGACGCGCACGTGATGGCGCCCGTCGATGATCGGAAATTCGGGGTTGTTGATGACACGGCCGTCGACCGTCACCCGGCCATCGGCGATCCAGCGCGCAGCTTCGGTGCGCGAGCACAGCCCGGCCTTGGACAGCACGCGCGCCAGGCCATGGCGCGGTGCGCCCGCGGGGCTGCTGGAGGCGGCGTTGCGGGTGCCTGTTGCGGGGCTCGCACGCCGCTCGGGGCGGCGTGGTCGGGACGCATTCGCGGCGGGTGGCCGGCGTGTCGTCATCGTGCTCCGCTCAGGCGGCTTACTTCTTGTCCGCCGGCTTGGTCTCAGCCGGTGCTTCGGTGGTGGCGGCCGGCACGGCAGCCGGTACCGGGCGCGCCTTGACCACGCGCACACCGCGCGCCTTCATCCAGGCGTCGAATTCTTCGGCGGTCATGCGCTTGCCGTTCTGGCTCATGTCAAAGCGCCACGGCGTGTTGTCGAACTCGGTCTGCGGCTTGTAGGCGGCGGGATCGTTCGGGTTGATCACCGGTGCACTGGGGATCGCCTTGGCGATGTTCTGGCAGCCGTCGATGCGCAGGCGCTGCAGCACGCTGTCCAGCGACTGCTCGCGGTCGTAGCTGGAGGTCAGTACGCCGGCAGGCATGCCCAACTGGACGTTGCGGATGTACAGCTCTTCGGCAACTGGCGCGATCGCGGTGGCCGGCAGCGGCAGCGGCGATGCGCTGGCAGGTGCCGAACAGTCCACGGCAGCGTGGGCGGTGGGAACCAGGGCCAGGCCAAGCGCGGCGGCCAGTGCAAAACGCTGCATGGGATGCATCCAGGAAGGGGTCGACGCGGCGAGTTTAACAGCGCCACAACGTCTTTCAAGCGCCACCTTCAATGAATACGGCAACTTATTGGATTTATTGTTGATTTCAAGGATTCGAACCGACTGGATGCGTGAGAAGGCGCTTCTCCATCAGCGAGGGCACTTCTTGAAGCGAACGGCGAACCTTTTGACTCTCGGCGGCCGGTGCGTCGAGCGCTGGACCACGCCGCGCTTGTCGGCGAATGTCCCCCGGCGGCGGCCTGCGGCCGCCACCTCCTCCTTTATTTCGCCCACAAGCGCAGCGCGGCCCATCGTGCCAAGCCAGTTGGCGTTGCGGAGAAGGGCGAGGCTTTACGTGGGTTTACAGCACGCCCAGCCCCGCAGCGACCGGTAGGCCCCTGGGCAAAATCAAGGAGGAGGCCGTCGCCGTCAGGCGG
>NZ_JBHFHW010000022.1:57683-65546 GCF_057333975.1 Stenotrophomonas sp. AGC87 | reverse complement strand
CCCCCCCCCCCCCCCCCACTTCTCACGGATCTCCCATTGCGGTTGGAAAAGGCGGCTGCTACCAACGTGCGCTGACCATCAATGCAGCGTTTGATATCCACTCATTGGGTAGAGCCGAGCCATGCTCGGCTGCTCTTCCTCTCCCACACCAGGTCGCGTAAGCACTCGCCAAAGCCGCTCTCCCCACCGCGCAACGACAGATTATCTAGAGGAGGTCGGAGGCCCCTTTGCAGGACCGTTAAGCGGCATGGATGCCGCTTACGAGCCTACATGGGTGAGAACGCATTGCTTGCGAGGCATTGCCTCGCATGCGTTCGAACGCACAGCCGCCGGCGGCTGGGCCGGGCCGCGGAGCGGGATTTACGGCGCGTCCAGCAAAGGGGCCTCCGACCTCCTCAAGCCGATAGAAAAGGAAGCGCCCCAAGCTCTACGCGTCCAACCACCCCCTGTCGTATCATCCGCGCCATCCCACAGCATTCCCGGCCCCCGCCATGACCCCCATCCCTGAAACCATCCCGCCCATCGAAGTCCGCATGGCCGAGATCGTGTTCCCCAACCACACCAATCACCTGGGCACCCTGTTCGGTGGCCAGGCACTGGCCTGGATGGACAAGGCGGCGTTCCTGGCCGCCGCCCGCTACTCCCGCCGCACCGTGGTCACCGCGCGCTCGGATCAGGTCGATTTCAAGCTGCCGATCCGCATCGGCCAGATGGTGGAGACCGTCGGCCGCATCGTTGAAGTGGGCCGCAGCTCGATGAAGGTGGAGGTCGAACTGATCGCCGAAGACCTCCACACCGGTGAGCGCAAGCTGTGCACGCGCGGGCACTTCGTGATGATCGCGCTGGATGCCGACGGCCATCCGACCAGCGTCCCGTCGCTGCCGGGTGACATCCCGGGCCCGTAAGCCACCGATTGCCTCTCTGTCCCTGCGCCCCCATCTGCTGTCCATGAGCACACCCCTCGCCGAGTTCATCGACCGCGCCCAGCGCCTGTTCGTGCTGACTGGCGCGGGCTGCAGCACCGATTCGGGCATCCCGGATTACCGCGATGCCGATGGCCAGTGGAAACGGACACCGCCGGTCACCTACCAGGCCTTCATGGGCGAGCTGGCCACCCGCCAGCGTTACTGGGCGCGCAGCCTGCTGGGCTGGCCCCGGTTCGGTTGGGCCCAGCCGAATGGCACGCATGTCGCGCTCGCCGCGCTGGAAGCGCGTGGCCAGGTCGAGCTGCTGCTTACCCAGAATGTCGACCGCCTGCATCAGCGGGCGGGGAGCGAGGCGGTGATCGATCTGCATGGGCGCCTGGACCAGGTGCGCTGCATGGGCTGCGAAGCACGCACCTCGCGCGAGGCGTTCCAGCACCGGCTGCTGGCGCTCAACCCCGGCTGGGAGCATCTGGAAGCTGGTCAGGCGCCTGACGGCGATGCCGATCTGGAGATGGATTTCTCCGCCTTCCAGGTGCCGGCCTGCCCGGTATGCGGCGGGGTGCTCAAGCCGGACGTGGTGTTCTTCGGTGAAAGCGTGCCGCGCGAGCGGGTCGCCACCGTTCACGACCACCTGCAGCGGGCCGATGCGGTGCTGGTGGTCGGCTCCTCGCTGATGGTCTATTCCGGTTTCCGCTTCGTGCAGGCCGCTGCACAGGCCGGGGTGCCGATCGCTGCGCTCAACCGTGGCCTTACCCGCGCCGACGCGCTGCTGAGCCTGAAAGTCGACCAATCCTGCGCCGACGCGTTGGCCTTCCTGCTGCCAGGAACCGCCGCCGCCTGAGCCGCTACGAAACACTGATCCATTGGCACGGTTGCCTCCGCCGCCGCACAGGAGTGCAATGGCGCCCGGTTCCATTTCCTCTTCCCGAGTTCCCGCCTTGAGCCAGCTCTTCTCCTCCATCCCCTTCGGTCCGCTGACCCTGCCCAACCGCATCGTGATCGCGCCGATGTGCCAGTACTCGTGCGTCGACGGCCTTGCCAACGACTGGCACCGCATCCATCTCGGGCAGCTCTCGCAGTCCGGTGCCGGCCTGCTGATCCTGGAAGCCACCGCCGTGCTGCCGGAAGGCCGCATCAGCTGGGCCGATCTGGGCCTGTGGGATGACGCCACCGAAGCCGCGCTGGCCTCGGTCGTGGCCTCGGTCAAGCAGTGGTCGCCGATGCCGCTGGGCGTGCAGTTGGGCCATGCCGGGCGCAAGGCTTCGGTCAACAAGCCGTGGGAAGGCGGTGGTGCGATGGACCCGTCCGATCCGCGTGCGTGGCCCACGGTCGCGCCGTCCGCGCTGCCGTTCGCCAAGACCGATCCGACGCCGACCGAACTGGACCTGGCCGGTATCGATGCCGTGGTTGAAGCCTTCGCGGCTGCGGCCCGTCGCGCCGAACGCGTCGGCATGGATCTGATCGAACTGCACGCCGCGCACGGCTATCTGCTGCACCAGTTCCTGTCGCCGCTGAGCAACCGCCGCGAGGATGAGTACGGTGGCTCGCTTGAAAACCGCATGCGCCTGCTGGTGCGCGTGTTCGACGCCGTGCGCGAGGCCGTTTCCGATCGCATCGCGGTGGGTGTGCGCATCTCCGCCAGCGACTGGGTGGCCGGCGGCTGGGATATCGAGCAGACCACGACCCTGGCGCACGTGCTGGACGCGCGCGGGTGCCAGTTCCTGCACGTATCCAGCGGTGGCAATGATCCGCGCCAGCAGATTCCGCTGTCGCCGGGCTACCAGGTGCCGTTCGCGCAGGCGATCAAGGCGCACAAGCTGCGCATGCCGGTCATCGCCGTGGGCCTGATCACCGAGCCCTCGCAGGCAGAATCGATCCTGCGCCATGGCCATGCCGATGCGATCGCGCTGGCCCGCGGCATCCTCTACGACCCGCGCTGGCCGTGGCATGCCGCCGCGGCACTGGGCGATTCGGTCGCCCCGGCACCGCAGTACCTGCGCTGCGAACCGCGTGAGGCCCGCGGTGTGTTCATCGCGCCGGAACGCTGACACGCTGAAGGGGGTGCCGGCCGCTGGCCGGCATCCCGGGTGACCCTGCGCTCAGCCGACGTCCACCCGCCACGCCGGCGGCAGCCCCTCGATGATGTGTTGCATCAGCGCCCTTACCTTGGGCGTCAGATCGCGGCGATCGCTGACACACAGGAACAGCCGCATCGGTTCCGGTGAGGCCTGCGTGCTCTGCGCATCGCCGGGTTCGAACAGCGCCTGCAGCTCGCCGCGCGCGAGATAAGGCGCAGCCACGAACGCCGCCAGCCGGGTGATGCCGCCGCCGGCCGCCGCCATCGCGGCCAGCGCATCGATGTCGTCGCTGACCAGCGCCGGGGTCACCTCGGCATCGAATCGCATGCCGTCGCGCACGAAGCCCCACGGCAGGTAGCGCCCATCCAGCGGGTAGCGCAGCAGCAGGCAGCGATGCTCGCGCAGCGCCTCCGGTGTGAGCGGGATGCCGGCCCGCGCGAGGTACGAGGGTGCTGCGCAGAACACGAACGGCACCTGCGCGATCGGCCGCGCCACCAGGCCTTCCTCCAGCTGCGGTTCGATCCGGATGCTCACGTCCACGTCTTCGTGCGCGTGGTCGACGCTGCGGTCGGTGAGCAGCAGCTCGATCGCCAGGCGGCGGAAGCGGGCCTGCAGCGCGGGCAGCAACGGGGCCAGCGCGTGCCGGCCGAACGCGGTGCTGCTGGCGATCCGCAGCCGTCCTTCAGGGGTGGCATCGAGGTCGGTTACTGCGGCCTGGGCGCGCTGCAGGTCGCGCTCGATGTGGCGCACCTGGGCCAGGTACAGCGCGCCGCGTTCGGTCAGGGCCAGCGTGCGCGTGGTGCGGTTGAGCAGGCGCACCCCAAGATGGGCCTCCAGCCGGGCGATGTTCTGCCCAACCGCCGCCGGGCTCACCCCCAGCGTGCGCGCGGCCGCGGCCAGGCTGCCGGCGTCGGCGGTCCGGATGAAGCTGCGGATTGACTGGAGAATGTTCATGCTGGCCGCCATTCTCGCGCTCCATTGGAAAGAATTTCTTTATAAAGCGCCAAGCCCATCCGGTCTACCCGCCCCGGCGGCGGCCGCTTATCGTGCCTGTCCCGCAACCGCCAGGTTGCCTGCTCACCCGGGTCTGCTGCCCGGGCGACGCCGCTTCCGCGTTGTGCCGCCCCCGCTGCCGTCGCGTCCTGCGCACGGCCTGGCAGCCTTCCCCGGAGATGGACATGAACCCAGCGCTCGCCCCCCTCGATACCGACCCGCAGGAAACCCAGGAATGGCGTGAGTCGCTGGAGGCGGTCATCCACGCCGCCGGCCGCCCGCGCGCGCACTACCTGATGGACCAGCTGACCGAGCTGGACACGGCCCGCCACGGCGACCTGCATGGCCGCGTCTGGACGGCGTACACCAACACCATTCCCGTCGAGCGCCAGCCGGCCTATCCGGGTGACCTCGGCATCGAGCGCCGCCTCAACGCGATGATCCGCTGGAACGCGATGGTCATGGTGCTGCGCGCCGGCAAACACTCCAACGTGGGCGGCCACATCGCCACCTACCAGTCCGCGGCGGTGCTGTACGACGTCGGCTTCGATCACTTCTTCCGTGGCCGTACCGATACCTTCGATGGCGACATGATCTACATCCAGGGCCACTCGGCGCCCGGCATCTACGGCCGCGCCTTCGTCGAAGGCCGCATCGCGCCGGAGCGCATGGACAACTTCCGCCGCGAATCCGATCGCGATGGCCTGTCCTCCTATCCGCACCCGCGCCTGATGCCGGACTTCTGGCAGTTCCCCACCGTCTCGATGGGGCTGGGGCCGCTAACGGCCGCCTATCAGGCGCGCTACATGCGCTACCTGGAGTACCGCGGGTTGAAGGAGCACCAGGGCCGCAAGGTCTGGGCGTTCCTTGGCGATGGCGAAATGGACCAGCCCGAATCGCTGGCCGCCATTTCCGTGGCCGGTCGCGAGCGCCTGGACAACCTGGTGTTCGTGGTGAACTGCAATCTGCAACGGCTCGACGGCCCGGTGCGCGGCAACGCCAAGGTGATCCAGGAACTGGAAGGCACCTTCCGCGCCGCCGGCTGGAACGTCATCAAGGTGATCTGGGGCGGCGGCTGGGACGCGCTGCTGGCCAAGGACAGCACCGGCCTGCTGCGCCAACGCATGATGGAATGCGTGGATGGCGACTATCAGACCTTCAAGTCGCAGAACGGTGCCTATGTGCGCGAGCATTTCTTCGGCAAGTATCCCGAGCTGCTGGTGCTGGTCGCAGACCTGAGCGATGACGAGATCTGGGCGCTTGCCCGCGGCGGTCACGATCCGCAGAAGGTTTACGCCGCCTACGCGCAGGCCGTCGCCGGCAACGGCCGGCCGAGCGTGATCCTGGCCAAGACGGTGAAAGGCTTCGGCATGGGCGAGGCCGGTGAAGGCCAGAACATCAACCACCAGCTCAAGAAAATGAGCGCCGATGCCGTGCGCGCGTTCCGTGATCGGTTTGATCTGCCGGTCAGCGACGACCAGCTGGAGGACATGCCGTACCTGCGCCCCGCGCCGGGCAGTGCCGAAGCGCGCTATTTCGCGCAGCGCCGGCAAGCCCAGGGCGGCCAGCTGCCGGCGCGGGTGACCCACGTCGATCCGTTGCCGGTGCCGGCGTTGTCGGGGGGGGCCACCCAGCTGCAGGGCAGTGGCGACCGCGGCCAGTCCACCACCATGGGCTTCGTGCGCATCCTCACCACGCTGCTCAAGGACCCCGAACTTGGCAAGCTGATCATTCCCATCGTGCCCGATGAGTCACGCACGTTCGGCATGGAAGGCCTGTTCCGCCAGATCGGCATCCACTCCTACCTCGGCCAGTTGTACACCCCGCAGGACGCCGGCCAGCTGAGCTATTACAAGGAAGCCAAGGACGGCCAGATCCTGCAGGAAGGCATCAACGAGTCCGGCGCGATCTGCTCGTGGATCGCCGCCGGTACCGCCTACAGCAACCACGGCCTGGCCACGATTCCGTTCTACATCTTCTATTCGATGTTCGGCCTGCAGCGCGTCGGCGACCTGGCCTGGGCCGCTGCCGATGCACGCACCCGCGGCTTCCTGCTCGGCGCCACGTCCGGCCGCACCACGCTGATGGGCGAGGGCCTGCAGCACGACGACGGCCACAGCCACGTGCTGTCCTCGGTGATCCCCAGCTGCGTGTCCTTCGATCCCACCTACAACTTCGAACTGGCGGTGATCATCCAGGACGGCCTGCGCCGGATGTACGTGGACCAGGAAGACATCTACTACTACATCACCGTGCTCAACGAGGCCTATCCGCACCCGGCACTGCCGGAAGGCAGCGAAGCCGGCATCCTCAAGGGCCTGTACCTGCTGCACCCCGCCGCCGCCGACAGCGACCCGGCGCTGCGCGTGCAGCTGATGGGCAGTGGCGCGATCCTGCGCGAAGTGGAAGCAGCCGCGACGCTGCTGCAGCAGGACTTCGGCATCGGCAGCGACGTGTGGAGCGCCACCAGCCTCACCGAACTGCGCCGTGATGGCCTGGCGGCCGAGCGTTGGAACCTGCTGCATCCGATGCAGGAGCCGCGGGTGCCGTATGTGCAGCAGTGCCTGGCCGCGCACCCGGGCCCGGTGATCGTGGCCACCGACTACATGAAGATCGTCGGCGACCAGATTCGCCCCTTCATCGATGACCGCCGCTTCACCGCCCTGGGCACCGATGGCTTCGGCCGCTCGGATACGCGCGAGTCACTGCGTACCTTCTTTGAAGTGGACCGCCACTTCATCGTGCTCGCCGCGCTCAAGTCGCTGGCCGATGAGGGCCGGATCGAACGCGGCCAGCTGCAGGTGGCGATCGACCGGTACGGGATCGATGTGGAGAAGGTGGATCCGACGGCGGTGTAATTGCTGGCCCCGCTGCCCTTGGTTGCATCTGAGAGCATCGACCGCAGCCCGGCGATGCTCGCTTACACTGGCCGGATGCGCCCCGATTCCATCCTCACCCTGTCATGCCCGGACCGTACCGGGATCGTCTACCGTGTGTCCGGCCTGCTGTTCGAGCTGGGCTGCAACATCCTCGATGCCCAGCAGTTCGGCGACGATGAGAGCGGCCGGTTCTTCCTGCGCGTGCATTTCGACCGTGCCGCCGAGCAGTCGCTGGGCGACGTGGAAGCCCGCATGGCCACGCTGGCCGCCGAGTTCGGCATGGACTGGCAGCTGCATGACGCCCGCCGTCGTGCGCGCCTGCTGGTGCTGGTGAGCAAGCAGGGGCATTGCCTCAACGACCTGCTGTTCCGCGCGCACAGCCGGCAGCTGCAGGTGGACATCGCGGCGGTGGCCTCCAATCACGAGGACTTTGCCGCCCTGGCCGGCTCCTACGGCGTGCCGTTCCATCACCTGCCGGTCAACGCCGACAACCGCGCCGTGCAGGAGCAGCAGATCATCGACCTGGTCGAACGCGAGCAGATCGACCTGGTGGTGCTGGCGCGCTACATGCAGATTCTGTCGCCGCGCCTGTGCGAAGCGCTGGCCGGGCGTGCGATCAACATCCACCACAGCTTCCTGCCCAGCTTCAAAGGCGCGCAGCCGTATCACCAGGCGCACGCGCGCGGGGTCAAGATCATCGGCGCCACCGCGCACTACGTGACCCCGGATCTGGACGAAGGCCCGATCATCGAACAGGACGTGGCGCGCGTGGATCACGCGATGACGCCGCGCGACCTGGTGCGGCTGGGCAGCGATACCGAATCGCAGGTGCTGGCACGCGCGGTACGCCGGCATGTGGAGCACCGGATCCTGCGCAACGGGCATCGCACCGTCGTGTTCCGCTGACCGGTAGGTACCCACCGTTGGTGGGTACGACGCTCCGGTAGTGGGGGGGGGGGGGGGGGGGGGGGGGGGGGGGGGGGGGGG
>NZ_JBHFHW010000022.1:34399-57663 GCF_057333975.1 Stenotrophomonas sp. AGC87 | reverse complement strand
GGGTACGACGCTCCGGTAGTGCCGGCCGCTGGCCGGCTCCTCGCACGCCCCACCTCCCCCCCCCCCCCCCCCCCCCCCCCCCCACTACCAGCGCGGCAGGCACCAGCCCATCGTTCTTTGACCCGGTAGGTACCGGCCGTTGGTCGGTACGCTTTCTGGCAGGCGCCCGGGTTCGCCCGTCAGATGACCGCGATCTTCGCCTTGGCCAACGCCTCACGCACCATGCCGTCATTGGCCTCGGTCACCGGTCGGGTCAGGTCCCAATGGAACTTCACCCGGAACCCGGATTTCACCGCGTCCTGCGCGCTCCACAGCACGCAGTAGTCGCGCGCCAGGCCGCACACATGCACCTCTCGGATGCCGCGTTCGTGCAGCCACCCGGCCAGGCCGGTCGCGGGGCGGGTGCCATCGGGACCATGGTTTTCACGGAAGGCGCTGTACGAGTCCACCTCACGCCGGGTGCCCTTGCGCAGGATCAGGTCGGCCACCGTCCAGTCCACGCCCGGGTGCAGCACCGCGCCGTCGCTGCCTTGTACGCAGTGGTCCGGCCACAGGGTCTGCGGCTGGGCGTGCAGCAGGATCGCTTCGAACGGGAGATGCCCCGGGTGCTGGCTGGCAAAGGAGGCGTGGTCGGCCGGGTGCCAGTCCTGGGTCGCCCCCACGGTGGCGTACCGGCGTTCGGCGAGCAGGGCGGCAATGTCCGGCACGATCGCATCGCCGTCCACGCAGGCCAGCGTGCCACCGGGCATGAAGTCCGGCTGCAGGTCGATCACGACCAACGCGACATCGGCGGGGTAACGGCTCATGGCGGCTTCACGGCTGTGGGGGCGCCCAGTCTAGCCGACGCCCCCGCAACGGTCAGTCGGCGTCGCCCTGCTTCGAGGTGCCGTCGCCGTAGTACAGCACGCCCAGTTTGATCCGCTCGCGGCCGGTCTCACGGCGGTGGCGGTTGGCGTCGCGCAGTGAGTACACGCAACCGCAGTATTCCTGTTGATAGAACTGCTCGCGCTTGCTGATCTCCACCATCCGCGCGGCGCCGCCGCCCTTGCGCCAGTTGTAATCCCAGTACTGGATGCCCGGGTAGTGTGCGGCGGCGCGGTGGCCGCAGTCGTTGATCTGGTTCATGTCCTTCCAGCGCGAGATGCCCAGCGAGCTGCTGATCACCTGGAAGCCATGTTCGTGTGCGTACAGCGCGGTACGCACGAAGCGCATGTCGAAGCACATAGTGCAGCGGATGCCGCGCTCGGGTTCGTTCTCCATGCCACGGGCGCGGGAGAACCAGGTGTCGGTGTCGTAGTCGGCGTCGACGAACGGCACGCCATGCTTCTCGGCGAAGCGGATGTTCTCCTGCTTGCGCAGTTCGTATTCCTTCACCGGGTGGATGTTGGGGTTGTAGAAGAAGATCGTGTAGTCGATGCCGGAGGCGGTGATCGCCTCCATGACCTCGCCCGAACACGGCGCGCAGCACGAGTGCAGCAGCAGCTTGGTGTGCCCGTCGGGCAGGGACAGGGTGGGGCGGTCGATGGGTGTCAGGTGTGTCGGGGGCATGCGTTTCTCGTCGACCCCACCGCCGGCAACGGCGGCGATGGGGTCCTTGGGGCGGTCTACAAAGGGCAGATCAGGCGGCGTTGGCGTCGGCGGTTTCCTCGCGCAGTTCGCGCGCGGCGGCCACCAATGCTTCCAGCGCGGCACGGGTTTCCGGCCAGCCGCGGGTCTTCAGGCCGCAATCCGGGTTGACCCAGATCTGCTCCGGGCGCAGCACTTCGGCGGCCTTGCGCAGCAGGGCCAGCATCTCGGCCTTGTCCGGCACGCGCGGGGAGTGGATGTCGTATACGCCCGGGCCGATTTCGTTGGGATACTGGAAGCGCACGAAGGCATCCAGCAGTTCCATGCGCGAGCGGGAGGTCTCGATCGAAATCACGTCCGCATCCATCGCAGCCACCGAGTGGATGATGTCGTTGAACTCGGAATAGCACATGTGCGTGTGGATCTGGGTCGCATCGCGCACGCCGCTGGCACTGATCCGGAACGCTTCCACCGCCCAGTCCAGGTACTCGCGCCACTGCGCACGGCGCAGCGGCAGGCCTTCGCGGATCGCCGGCTCGTCGATCTGGATCACGCCGATCCCGGCCGCTTCCAGATCGGTCACCTCATCGCGCAGCGCCAGTGCGATCTGGCGACAGGTGTCCGCGCGGGACTGGTCATCGCGCACGAACGACCACTGCAGCACCGTCACCGGGCCGGTCAGCATGCCCTTCATCGGCCGCTGGGTGAGCGACTGCGCATACTGCGACCAGCGCACCGTCATCGGCCGCGGGCGGGTCACGTCGCCGAAGATCACCGGCGGCTTCACGCAGCGCGAGCCGTAGCTCTGCACCCAGCCGTTCTTGGTGAAAGCGAAGCCATCGAGCTGCTCGCCGAAGTACTCGACCATGTCGTTGCGCTCGAACTCGCCATGCACCAGCACGTCCAGCCCGATCTGCTCCTGCACGCGCACGCAGTGCTCGGTCTGGGTGGCCAGGAACGCATCGTAGTCCGCATCGGAGAGCTTGCCGGACTTGTTGCGGGCACGCGCCTCACGCACCTCCAGCGTCTGCGGGAACGAACCGATCGTGGTGGTCGGGAAGCGCGGCAGCTTCAGCGCAGCGGCCTGGGCCAGGTGGCGTTGCGGGTAGCGGCTGTGGCGCTGTGCATCGGCCGGGGTCAGCGAGGAAAGACGCGCGGCGACGGCCGGGTTGTGCACGCGCGGCGAACGACGGCGCGATTCGATGCATGCACGCGAATGGGCCAGCGGTGCTTCGGCACGTGCCGGCGCATCGATCGCATCGGCCAGCACGCGCAGCTCGCCAAGCTTCTGCCTGGAGAACGCCAGCCAGCTGCGCAGTTCGTCATCGAGCTTCTTTTCGTGGTCCAGATCGACCGGGGTATGCAGCAGCGAACACGACGGCGCCAGCCACAGCGCATCGCTGCCCACATGGCCGTGCGCATAGCGCGCCAGCACCAGCGCGTTGTCCAGGTGGGTGCGCCAGATGTTGCGGCCGTTGACCAGCCCGGCCGACAGCACGCGACCGGCCGGCAGCGCCTTGATCACCGCATCGAGCTGTTCCGGCGCACGGACCAGATCCACATGCAGGCCATCGACCGGCAGCGAGGCGGCAAGGGCGAGGTTGTCTTCCAGTGCACCGAAGTACGTCGCCACCAGCACCTTGGGGCGCGCGGCCTGGGCCAGCACCGCATACGCATGTTCGAACGCGGTGCGGGTGGCTTCATCCAGGTCCTGCACCAGCAGCGGCTCATCCAGCTGCACCCACGCCGCGCCGGCCGCCTTGAGCTCGCCGAGCAACTGCACGTACACCGGCAGCAGCGCATCCAGCAGGTCCAGTGCGTTGCTGCCATCGGTGGTCTTGGACAGCCGCAGGAAGGTCACCGGCCCGATCAGCACCGGACGGGTCTCGATCCCCAGCGCCTTGGCCTGGCGGTACTCGGCCAGCGGCTTGTCGCCGCGCACCGTGAAGGTCTGGCCGGCATGCAGTTCGGGCACCAGGTAGTGGTAGTTGGTGTCGAACCACTTGGTCATTTCCAGCGCATGCAGGTCGATGCCATCGCGCTGCAGGCCACGCGCCATCGCGAAGTAGCCGCTCAGCGGCTCGGCATCGGCGAGTGCGCGGTAGCGGCTCGGGATCGCATCGAACAGGAAGGCGGCATCGAGCACCTGGTCATACAGGCTGAAATCGTTGCTCGGCGGCACATCCACGCCGGCCTCGCGCTGCAGCTGCCAGTGGCGTTCACGCAGCTCGGCCGCGGTGTCCTGCAGCGACGCGGCGCTGCTCTCGCCGGACCAGAAGGCCTCGAGCGCGCGCTTGAGTTCGCGCTTGGCGCCGATGCGCGGAAAACCGAGGTTGGTAACAGTGGTCATTGGAACGTGTCCTCATTGCGTAGGGGCATTGAGGAACGAAGGAACCGCGCGCCGTCCGGGGCTTTGCAGCCCGTTCCGCCCCGCCAGCGACCTTCGCCCCCGCGGGCGAACCGGATGCCGTGAAGCGGACGCACGGGGGCAGCGCCATGCAGGCGGCATGGCGGCAGGCCCCGGCAACCTCCCCGCGGACGTTCCAGGTCGAATCGGAGGACGGTCGTGTCCTCCGGCCGGGGCCGGTATTCGGGCTGATGGACACGGGCGCGGGCGCCCACCTACTCCCTGCCGCTTCCCAGGCACGAAGGCCCAGTGCTGTTGGCAGGATTCGTTTCCATTCACCGCTGCGGGGCAGCTCCGGAATGGGCGCGCGAGGCGCCTTCACCGGATTCCCGTTTAAATCCATCCCTTCATCGGCATGAAGCGATGGATACCTTCGGCGAGCACAAGGTAGGCCGAAGGCGGGCGATGGTCAAGTCGTCTGCGCGATTCTCCCCAACTGCATCCAAACCACCGTCAACTGCGTATCTCCCTGCAAGCCCGCCCGTTTGGACCCCCATGCGCCAGCCCTTGCCCTGCCTGATCCTGCTGATGTCGGCAATCGCCGCCCCCGTGAGTGCTGCCGACCAGACCGTGCAGCGCCAGGAAGGCCGCGCGTATGCCACCGCCGATGGGCGCCTGCTCTACCGCGAGACCCATTGGCTGCAGGGGCCGGCAAGCGCACAGTCGCGGCTGGTGCTGTACCGCTGCAGCGATGGGCGCCCCTTCGCGCGCAAGTGGATGACCCCGCAGGGCAACCCGCAGACGCCTGATTTCACCCTGGACGATGGCCGCGATGGGTATCAGGAAGGCGTGCGCGGCGGCGCCGCTACCCGCCAGGTATCGGTCCGCGCCAGCGCGCAGGCACCCACCTTCAGCAGGGCCATCACGATTCCCTCGGGGGCGGTGGTGGATGCCGGTTTCGACGCCGCGGTGCGCAGCCATTGGGCCGCGTTGCAGGCCGGGCAGAGCGTCGCCTTCCAGTTCCTTCTGCCCAGTCGCCAGCGCCTGGTGCCACTGAAGCTGCAGCGTACCGGCGCGGTCACCTGGCAGGGCCAGCCGGCAGAGCAGCTGCAGATGAAGCTCGACGCCTGGTTCGGCTTCGCCGTGCCCGCGGTCACCTTGATCTATGCCACCGCAGACCAGCGCCTGCTGCAGTTCACCGGCACCGGCAACGTCCGTGATGACAAGGGCAAGTACCCGGACGTACGGGTCGAGTTTCCCGCCGCCCCCGTTGCAACGCCCGCCACCGAGCTCGCCGCTGCCCGCACGCAGCCGCTGGTGAAGACATGCGGTGCCTGAGCGCCCCCTTGCAGCCAGCCTCGCAAGCAAGGACGATGCCGATACGCCCGTTATCGACATTGAGCCTGCGATGCCCGAGCTGGACGCTGCCGCCACCGCCGCATCACACCGTCTGGACGAGTTGCTCGCCCGGGTCGCCGGCGGTGATCGCCAGGCGTTCGAATCGGTCTATCAACTGGCCTCTGGCCGCCTGTTCGCGATCTGCCTGCATGTGCTGCGCGACCGCGGCGATGCCGAAGAGGTACTGCAGGACGTGTTCACCACGGTCTGGAACAAGGCCGCGCAGTTCGACCGCGCCAAGGCGGCGGCCATGACCTGGCTGTCGATGCTGGCGCGCAATCGTTCGATCGATCGCCTGCGGGCCGCGCCGCCACGCGCGCTGGATGATCTGTCGGTGGCCGAGGAACTTCCCGACTTCGCGCCGCAGCCGGCCCAGGTGGCCGAACAGGCGTCGGATAACGAACGCCTGCAGGACTGCCTGGATACGCTCGAACCGCGCCGTCGCTCTCTGATCCGGCTGGCCTTCCTCGATGGCGCCAGCTATGAAGAGCTGGCGCGCCGCATCGGCTCGCCGCTGGGCTCGGTGAAGAGCTGGATTCGCCGCGGGCTGGGCCAACTGCGGGTGTGCCTGGAACGATGAACGTTCGCGATCTCCATGATCAGCATGACGACGGCGAGCCGCCGAGCGCCGACATCCTGGCCGGGGAATACGTGCTCGGGGTGCTCGATGCCGCCCAGCGTGCCGAGGTTGAACGCCGCATCGCCAGCGATCCCGGTTTCGGCCGGCTGGTGACGCAGTGGGAAAACCGCCTCGCGCCGATGCTGGAGTCGCTCGGAAGCAAACCCGTGCCCGCGCATCTGTGGCCGCGCATCCGCACCTCGCTGGGCTGGCCTTCCGCAGCCACGGCCTCGCCACGGCTCTGGCAGCGCACGGGTTTCTGGCAGGGCATGACCGCGCTTGCCGCCGCGCTGGCACTGGTGGCGGTGTTCAGCCGCCGCGATCTGGAGCCGACCGCACCCTTGCCGACGCCCGTGGCGGTCACGCCGACCACGCCGACGACACCGGCCGAGCCGGAGCAGGCCACCAAGCCGGTCACGCCGCTGTTGCACGACGATGGCACGCCGGGCTGGCTGGCGTCCGTCGACAAGGCCCAAGGCAAGGTGCTGATGGTGCCGGTCCCGGCCGCGGCCGATGCGGCCGGCCGTGCACCCGAGCTGTGGCTGATCCCGGCCGGCGGCGCACCGCGTTCGCTGGGCCTGGTCTCCATCGACCGCGCGCATACCGTGGCCGTGCCGGACACGCTGCGTGATGCACTTGTGAACGGCTCGGTGCTGGCGATCACACTGGAACCGTCAACCGGTGCGCCGCAAGGCATTCCGACCGGCCCGATCATCGCCAAGGGCGACATCGCCAACCTGTAATCGCACGGACTCACGGTTTTTTTCCGGATCCGTGCATCCAAACGCCGTCGGCTCCCGTATCTCCTGATAACGCCCAGGAGAAGCGAATCATGTCGGTCAGCCCCACCCCCGACGCAGGACGCACCGCACAGCGACGCCGCTGGGCCACGCTGTGGCGTTGGTTCGATACCAGCACCGATGCCGTGACCCCGGCGGACCAGCCGCAGCGTGTGGACTGGGTGCGGGCCATCCCGTTCGCGGCGATGCACCTGGCCTGCCTGGCGGTGATCTGGGTGGGTGTGTCCTGGGTTGCGGTAGGCGTGGCGGTCGCGCTGTATGCGGTGCGCATGTTTGCGATCACGGCCTTCTACCACCGCTACTTCTCCCACCGCACCTTCCAGACGTCGCGCGCCGTGCAGTTCATCTTCGCGCTGATCGGCGCCTCCAGCGTGCAGCGCGGCCCGCTGTGGTGGGCCGCGCATCATCGCAATCACCATCGTCATACCGATACCGCCGCCGATCCACATTCGCCCTCGGTGCATGGCTTCTGGTGGAGCCACATGGGTTGGTTCCTCACGGTGGAAGGCTTCCGCACCGACTGGTCGCGTATTCCCGATCTGGCCAAGTACCCGGAGCTGCGCTGGCTGGACCGCTTCGACACCTTGGTGCCGGTCGCGCTGGCCGCGGCATTGTTCGGCCTGGGTGCGCTGCTGGAGCGCATCGCGCCGTCGTGGGGCACCACCGGTGGGCAGATGCTGGTGTGGGGCTTCTTCATCTCCACCGTGGTGCTGTTCCACGCCACGGTGACCATCAACTCGCTGGCGCACCGCTTCGGCCGCCAGCGTTTCAACACCGGTGACGACAGCCGCAACAACCTGTGGCTCGCCCTGCTGACCTTCGGCGAAGGGTGGCACAACAACCACCACTTCTTCCCGGGCACCGCACGTCAGGGCTTCTACTGGTGGGAGGTGGATGTCACCTGGTATGGCCTGCGTGCGATGGCCGCGCTCGGGCTGGTGCGTGATCTCAAACCGGTGCCGGCCTGGGTGCTGGCCAAGGCGGAGCACTGACATGCGTATCGCCGTGATCGGATCGGGTATCGCCGGCCTCTCCAGTGCGTGGTGGCTGAGCCAGCAGCATGAAGTGACGCTGTTCGAGGCCAATGACTACCTCGGGGGTCACACCCATACGCATGAGGTGCAGGTCGACGGCCGCACGCAGGCGGTGGACACCGGCTTCATCGTGTTCAACCCTGCGCACTACCCGCTGCTGACCGGCCTGTTCGACGAGCTGGGGGTGGCTTCGCAGCCGACCACGATGAGCTTTTCGGTGCACAGCGAGCGCAGCGGGCTGGAATACAACGCTACCTCGCTGGACACGCTGTTCTGCCAGCGTCGCAATCTGGTGTCGCCACGCTTCTGGGGCATGCTGCGGGATCTGCGCCGGTTCTACCGCGAGGCGCCTGCGCTGCTGGAGCGCGAGGACGACGGCCCTTCGCTGGGCGAGTTCCTCGCCAAGGGCCGCTATGGCCGCACCTTCATCGACGAACACCTGCTGCCGATGGCCTCGGCGTTGTGGTCCTCGCCCACGGCCAGCCTGGCCGCCTTCCCGGCGCGCTACCTGGTGCAGTTCATGGCCAATCACCAGATGCTGCAGATGACCGGGCGCGCGCCGTGGCGGGTGGTGCAGGGCGGTTCGGCCAGGTACGTCGATGCACTGCGCAGCCGCTGGCAAGTGCGCGAGCGCCTGGAGTGTCCGGTGTTCGGCGTGGAGCGGCATGAGCATGGCGTGCGCGTACACAGCGCTGCCGGCCTGGAGGGCTTCGACCAGCTGGTGCTGGCCTGTCACAGCGATCAGGCACTGGCGTTGTTGTCCGATGCCGATCTCACCGAGCGCGCGGTGCTGGGCGCGATCCGCTACCAGCCCAATGAGGTCGTGCTGCATACCGACGCCAGCCTGCTGCCGCGTGATCGCAAGGCCTGGGCGGCTTGGAATGCGCATGTACCGCGCGACCCGCTCGCACCGTGCACGGTCAGCTACTGCATGAACCTGCTGCAGGGCATCGACACGCCGACGCCCTTGGTGGTCACGCTCAACCGGAGCGAGGCGGTCGATCCGGCCACCGTGCTGCGCCGCCTGCAGTACGCCCACCCGGTGCACGATCACGCGATGGTGCGCGCCCAGCAGCGTTGGGCCGAAATCCAAGGCCATCGCCGCACTTGGTTCGCCGGTGCGTACTGGGGCTGGGGCTTCCACGAAGATGGCATCCGCAGTGCCCGCCGCGTGGTCGATGCGCTGCAGGCGCTGGATGCGGAGTCTTACTGGCCGCTGGCCGAGGCACTGCCGGCATGACCGCCAGTGCGATCTATCGCGGCTGGATGCGCCATCGGCGGCACGCGCCGCATGCGCACGCGTTCGGCTATCCGATCGCGCAGCTGCTGCTGGACCTGGACGAACTGCCGCGCCTGTTCGAGCGGCGCTGGCTGTGGTCGGTGGACCGTCGCAACGTGGTCGAGCTCCGCCGCAGCGACTATCTCGGCGCGCCGGATCAACCGCTGGCCGATGCCGTGCGCGCACGCATCACCGAGGCCTTGGGCCGCGCGCCCGCCGGGCCGATCCGCCTGCTCACGCATCCGCGTTATGCCGGCCATGTCTTCAATCCGGTGAGCTTCTATTACTGCTACGCCGCCGATGGCACCACGCTGGACAGCATCGTGGCGGAGATCACCAACACGCCCTGGAAAGAGCGCCACGCCTACGTGCTGCCGGTGGCACAGGCCGATGCCCACGGCCGTGCGCTGTGCTGGTCCTTCGACAAGCAGTTCCACGTGTCGCCCTTCATGCAGATGGACTGCGAGTACCGCTGGCGCTTCACCGCGCCGGGCGATGACCTGCACGTGCACATGCAGGTGTGGCGCGAGGGCGTGTGCCAGTTCGATGCCGACCTGGTGATGCAGCGCCATCCGCTCACCGGTCGTGGCCTGGCCGGCTTGCTGCTGCGCTACCCGCTGATGACCCTCAAGGTAGTGGCCGCGATCCACTGGCAGGCGCTGCGCCTGTGGCTCAAGCGCAACCCCGTTCACGACCATCCATCTCTTGCCGGAAAATCCCCATGAACGACATGACCCGTGCGGTGGCCGTGCCGCAACCGTCCGCCCTTGAAGGATTCCTGCGCGGGCGCCTGCTGGCGCAACTGGCACCGCTGCGCGGCGGGCATCTGCGGCTGCGTGATGCCTTGGGTGATGTGGTGATCGGCGATCCGGACGCCACGCCCCAGGTGACGGTCTGGGTGGACGACCCCGGCTTCTACCGCGCGGTGGCCGCGCAGGGCAGCGTGGGTGCGGGCGAGGCCTACATCCGCGGCGACTGGCGCTGCGATGATCTGGTCGCGCTGGTGCAGCTGCTGGTACGCAACCGCGATCTGCTCGATGGCATGGAGCGCGGCCCGGCGCGCATCGGCGGCTGGCTGCTGAAAGGCTGGAACCGGCTCCGCCGCAACACGCGCGAAGGCAGCCGCCGCAACATCGCCGCGCACTATGACCTTGGCAATCCGTTCTTCTCGCTGTTTTTGTCGCCGGACCTGATGTACTCCTCGGCGCTGTATGCCCGCCCGGAAGACACGCTGGAGGTCGCGTCCGAGCGCAAGCTGGCCCGCATCTGCGAGCAGCTGCAGCTGACCGCGGCCGATCGCGTGGTCGAGATCGGCACCGGCTGGGGTGGCTTCGCGCTGTACGCGGCGCGCCATATCGGCTGCCACGTCACCACCACCACCATCTCGGTGGAGCAGTACACGCTGGCCAGGCAGCGGGTCGAGGCGGCCGGGCTGCAGGACAAGGTCACCCTGCTGCTCAAGGATTACCGCGATCTGGAGGGCCAGTTCGACAAGCTGGTGTCCATCGAGATGATCGAGGCGATCGGCGCGCAGTACCTGGACACCTACTTCGCCACGCTGACCCGCCTGCTCAAGGATGACGGTCTGGCGCTGCTGCAGGCCATCACCATCGAAGACCAGCGTTACGAGCAGGCGCGGCGCAGCGTCGATTACATCAAGCGCTTCGTGTTCCCCGGCAGCTTCATCCCCTCGATCAACGCGATCGTCGCCGCCAAGACGCGCAGCAGCGATCTGCAGCTGATCGGCCAGCATGATTTCGGCCCGTCCTACGCACTCACCCTGCGCGCGTGGCGCCAGCGCTTCCTGGCCCAGCTGCCGGCAGTACGTGCACAGGGCTTCGATGCGGGCTTCATCCGCATGTGGGAGTTCTATCTGGCCTACTGCGAAGGGGGCTTCCTGGAGCGCTCCATCGGTGTCTTGCACCTGCTGATGGCGCGTCCTGGCTACCGGCCCGCATTGATTGCGGGGGAGGCCTGAGGTGCCACGTTTCTGGGCCAACGTGATCGGCAACCAGCTGGTCTGGCTGTGCGCGGTGATCGGCGCAGGTCATGGGTTGCGCTGGCCCGCGCTGGTGGCGGCGGCCGCTTACGTAGGCAGCCAGCTGGCGCTGTCGGCGCAACCGTCGGTGGAACTCAGGCTGATGCTGGTGGCAATCGGCTGCGGCTTGATCGTTGACGGACTGGCCGGCGCCTCCGGGTGGGTGCTGTACGCGGCCGGCAATGATCCTGCGTGGCTGGCCCCGGTCTGGATCCTCGCGCTGTGGGCCGCGTTCGCGATGACGCTCACGGTGTCATTCGCGGTGCTGCAGCGGCATCTGGTTGCGGCAGCGCTGGTTGGCCTGCTGCTGGCCCCGCTGGCGTATCTGTCCGCCGCGCGCGGCTGGTCGTCGGTGGTGTTCGCCGCACCGCAGTGGCACGGCGTGCTGCTGCTCGGCCTGGGCTGGGCGATCGCATTGCCGGTACTTGCGGCGTGCGCCCGTCATTGGCAGACCCGTGCGGTACCCCTCGCCACACTTGCTCCAGGAGACACGCGATGAAGATGCTGTGGGTGGTGTGGCTGTACGCCGCCGTGATCATGACCTGGGGATGGTGGTGGCAGCGCCGGCACCAGAACATCGGCGTGGTCGATGTGCTCTGGGCCAAGGGTGTGGGCGCCTCTGCCCTGTTGCTGGCCCTGCTCGGCGATGGCGCGGCGATGCCGCGGATCGCGCTGGCGGTGCTGGGCGGTCTGTGGGGTTCGCGTCTGGCCCTGCACCTGTGGCACCGCGTGCGCAGCGAGCCAGAGGACGGCCGCTACCAGCATCTGCGCAAGCACTGGAACGGCCACCAGGGAAAGATCTTCGGCTTCTTCCAGTTCCAGGCACTGCTGATCGTGCTGTTCGCGCTTCCCTTCGTGGCGGTGTCGGTGAATCCGGCACCACAAGGCTGGGGCTGGCTGATCGCCGCGGTGGCGACGTGGCTGCTGAGCGTGGGCGGCGAATCGCTGGCGGATCGTCAGCTGGCGCGCTTCCGTGCCGATCCGGCCAACAAGGGTAAGACCTGCCGCGATGGGTTGTGGCGCTACTCGCGGCATCCCAACTATTTCTTCGAATGGCTGCACTGGTTCACCTACGTGCTGCTGGCCGTGCAGTCGCCGTTGTGGTGGCTGGCGTGGGCCGGCCCGCTGGTGATGTACGTGTTCCTGCGCTGGGTCAGCGGCATTCCCTTCACCGAGGCGCAGGCGCTGCGCTCGCGCGGTGAGGATTACCGCGAGTACCAACGCACCACGCCGATGCTGTTTCCGTGGTTCCCCTCCCGCTCGTCGTCTGCCCGCAAGGAATCTTCCCCATGAATGTCGCCAGTGACCGTTTTCCGCTGCCCGACTACGCACCGGGCCTGACCGGCCTGGCCGAACGCGGGTTGCTGCCCGATGCGCTGTTGCGGCTGGGCATCCGCCGCCAGTGCGAGCAGCGCCTGCGCGAAGAGCTTGCCGGTGGCCAGCAGGTCCAGTCGCAGCGCTTTGCCGCGCGTATCGCCGGGCTGGCCAGCAGCGCGGTGGCGTTGCACGTGGATGCGGCCAATCGCCAGCACTATGAAGTGCCGGCCGAGTTCTTCCACCGCTGCCTCGGCAAGCGCCTGAAGTACAGCAGCTGCTACTATGCCACCGGCACTGAAACCCTGGACGAGGCCGAAGAGGCGATGCTCGCGCTGTACGGCGAGCGCGCACAGCTGGCCGATGGACAGCATATTCTTGAGCTGGGCTGCGGCTGGGGTTCGCTGACGCTGTGGATGGCCGAGCGCTATCCGAACGCGCAGATCACCGCGGTGTCCAATTCCAACAGCCAGCGCGAGTACATCCTGGGGCAGTGTCGTGCACGTGGCCTGATCAACGTCAGCGTGCTGACCCGTGATGTGAATCACCTGACGCTCGATGCCGAGACCTTTGATCGCTGCGTCTCGATAGAGATGTTCGAGCACATGCGCAACTACCCGCAGCTGCTGCAGCGCATCCATTCGTGGCTGCGGCCGGAGGGCAAGCTGTTCGTGCACATCTTCGTGCACCGCACGCTGATGTACCCGTTCGAGACCGAGGGCGACGACAACTGGATGGGCCGCCACTTCTTCACCGGTGGCCTGATGCCTGCAGCCGATACCCTGCTGTTCTTCCAGCAGCACCTGCAGCTGCAGCAGCGCTGGCTGCTCGATGGTACCCACTACGAGCGCACCGCCAACCACTGGCTGGCCAACCAAGACCGCGAGAAAGAGGCCGTGATGGCCGTGCTGCGGCAGACCTACGGCGATGCCTCGGCCGCGTTGTGGCACCAGCGCTGGCGCATGTTCTGGATGGCCTGCGCCGAGCTGTTCGGCTACCAGCAGGGCCAGCAGTGGCAGGTCGCCCACTACCTGTTCAACCGTCCGTGATCACCCCACGTTCCTGGAGGAAGCCGTCATGTCCATCCGTGCTCTCGTTCCCCTGCTGGTTGTCGGCATGATGCTCGGCGGCTGCAGCGGCAACACCCGTCCGATCCCGCCTGTGGCGCATGTGGACGTGCCGCGCTTCATGGGCGACTGGTATGTGATCGCCCATATCCCCAGCCGGCCCGAACGTGAAGCGTTCGATGCGGTGGAATCCTACGCACTGCGTCCGGACGGCCGCATCCAGACCACCTTCCGTTATCGAAAGGGCAGCTTCCAGGCACCGATCAAGACCATGCACCCGGTCGGAACGGTCAAGGAAGGCACCGGCGGCGCCATCTGGGGCATGCAGTTCATCTGGCCGATCCAGGCCGAGTACGTGATCGTGGATCTGGATCGGGACTACAAGCAGACCATCGTGGGCCGCAGCAAGCGCGACTACATGTGGCTGATGGCGCGCACCCCGACCATCTCCGATGCCGACTATCAGGCGGCCATGACCCGCATCGCCGCGCTCGGTTATGACCTGTCCCAGGTGAGGCGCGTGCCGCAGTCCGGCAACGCTGAATAAGCCGTTCCGTGCCGCGCTTCTCAGGCCCTGAGAAGCGCGCAGGCGATACTGTCGTCATCGACCTCCCTGGCCCGGGCATCGTTGCAGGGACGGGGGAGGAGGGTGTGCGGATCGGCCGCGCACGGGCGGACAGAGGGCGGCAACGTGGCGGACAAGTACTGCGATCTGGTCATGAAGGGCGGCATCACCAGCGGCATCGTGTATCCCAACGCGGTGCTGTCGCTGGCCCGTGAGTACCGCTTCAAGAGTATCGGCGGCACCTCGGCCGGCGCCATTGCCGCCGCCGTGGCAGCGGCGGCCGCGTTGGGCGATCGGCGTCGCCAGGCCGGTGAGCCGGTCACGGCGGCGGTGGGTTTTCCGGGGCTGGCCGAGGTCTCGGCGCAGCTGTCCCGGCAGGGCTTCATCCACAGTCTGTTCCAACCGGCGTATGGCGCGCGTACCGCGTACCGCCTGCTGGTGATGTTGACCGGCAAGGCCGGCCTGCTGCGCAAGGTCGCCTGTCTGCTCGCCGCGGTGTTCGCGATCGCGCCGCTGGAGGTGCTGGTGTCGCTGGCCGGCCTGCTGGGCATCGGATACCTGGCCGGTGGCATCGACGGCATCTGGGCGACGTTGCTGCCCTCGCTGCTGTGCGCCTACGGCGCCGGTGTACTGGCCTCGGCGCTGCGCGTTGCCCGCGTCGCCCGGCGTAACCTGCTCGGCCTGTGCAACGGCAGCACCCAGCCGAATGCCTCCGCGCCGGCGTTGACGGATTGGCTGCACACCCAGCTGCAGGCCTTGGCCGGCAAGCCGCATGACCAGCCATTGACCTTCGGCGATCTGCACACGGCGCCACGCTATCCGGGCGAACCAAGCGGTGCGCATGCGATCACGCTGCAGATGATCACCACCTGCGTGTCGCACAGCGAGCCGCGCACGCTCCCGTTCAACGCGGCGCACTTCTGGTTCCTGCGCGAGGAGTTCGCGCAGCTGTTCCCGGCCAGCGTGGTCGCGTGGCTGGTTGCACGGGCCGGCGCACCAGAGCGGGTCGATGGGCGCGATTACTACCGCCTGGTCGATGGCGAGGAACTTCCAGTACTGGTCGCCACGCGCATGAGCCTGAGCTTCCCGCTGCTGATCAGCGCGGTGCCGCTGCACGAGCCGGCCCGTCGCGAACGTCGCTGCGAGCCCGTGGCGGATGCCGAGCCACCGCGCGACAACACCAACGTGGCTGACAGCATGGAAGGGCTCACCAGTGGTGGCCAGAGCTGTGGTCCGGTGATCACCGCCTTCCGTGTGTGCTGGTTCTCCGATGGCGGGATCAGCAGCAACTTCCCGATCCATCTGTTCGATGCCGCGTTGCCGCGCTGGCCTACGTTCGGCATCAATCTGGTTTACGCGCAGGCCGCCGAGGCGATCAGTGCCGTGCCGGAGGGTGAGACGAACGCGCATGCGCGTGCGGAGCAGGCGGTGTTCCTGCCGACCGAGAACCGCCATGGCTGGCAGCGCACCTACCAGTCCATCGCGCAGCCGCTGGCCGCCGCGGAGATGTCCGGCTTTCTGTTCTCGATCGTCTCGACCATGCAGAACTGGCGCGATGTGCTGCAGGCCCGTGCGCCTGGGTACCGCGACCGCATCGTGCATGTCGCGCTGGAGGGCGACGAAGGCGGCATGAACCTGGACATGCCACAGGCCGTGCTCAGCCGCATCGCCGACAAGGGCAGCATTGCCGGAGAGCGCTTCTGCGATTTCTCGTTCGCCAATCACTACTGGATCCGCTGGCGCAATCTGGCCTCGGCCTACCAGCGCTACACACTGGATGTTGCGCGCACCGATGACCCCGCACAGCGCGTGGCGGCATACGAAGCGGCGTATCAAAGTGTGGCCACCGGCATGCCGGTGCCGCCCTCCTACCGCTTGAGCTCGGAAGACAAACGCCGCGAATCGCAGCAGTTGTGGCGGCACATGGTCGAGCAGGGCCAGACCTGGGAAGACCTCGGGCCGGACCTCACCGACGGCGCGCCGCGCCCGCTGCCGCAGATGAAGGTCACACCGATCTACTGATCCGGGGATGGACCGCATCCTGATCCGAAATGCCCGCCGTTGGTCGACTTCCCATGAAACGTCACATGACCGGTAGAGCCGACCGTTGGTCGGCTGCGCTCCGCAACGGGGCCAACATTCTCGGCATCGGACGCAAGTCGACCAACGGTCGACGCTACCCGCGGCCTGGCAGCTGCGGGAACGCGCGCTGCATGCAGTCCTCGCGCGGGCACACCCGGCAGCCCGGGCCGATCGAGACCGAGTTGCCCGGGCTCTGGATATCCAGCCCACGCGTGTAGATCAACCGCTCGGCGTGCTGCAGATCGCAGCCCAGCGCCACCGCGAACGTTTTGCGCGGCTGGCCATGCCCGATCGGGCCGCTGCTCACCTGCCGCGCCAGCCAGAAGTGGCGGCGTCCGTCAGGCATGCGCGCGGTCTGGGTCAGTACGCGCCCCGGTTGGTTGAAGGCCTCGTACACGATCCACAACGGGCACGAGCCACCCACTTGTGAGAAGTGGAAATCGGTAGCCGAATGCCGTTTGGAGACATTGCCGGCGCGGTCCACGCGGATGAAGAAAAACGGCAGGCCGGGCGCGCTGCGCCGGGCCAGCGTGCTCAAGCGATGGCAGACCGCCTCGAAGCCCACGCCGAAGCGATGGGCGAGCGCATCGATGTCGTACGCGCTGTGCTCGGCGGCACGCAGGAACTGCGCATACGGCATCACCAGCGCACCGGCGAAGTAGTTGGACATGCCGATCCGGGCCTGCGCGATCTGCTCTGCTTCGCCGAACCCGGCGCGTGCGATCACCGCATCGATCTGCGCCGCGTAGCCGAGCAGGGCCAGCTCGGCCGCCATCTGGAACGCCTGCTGGCCCGGCTCCAGGTAGTCGGGCAGCCACAAGGTGCGGCTGCCGCCGTCGTAGACGCGCTTCTCGCGCCCGGCCTGCAGCGGCCCCACTTCCACCAGTACGCCGTGGCGGTCGGCCAGCAGCTGGCGCAGTCGCGGCGCCACATGCCCGGCCACCAGCCCCCATTCGCCGAACAACTGCTCGGCCAGGTCATCCAGCTCGGGGATGTGGTTGTGCATGCGGTTGAAGAAATCGCGGACCTGGTCGCCCGCGGGCAGCGCCTGCCCGGCATGCACATCGCCCAGCTGGAACTCCAGCGCGGCGGCATGCTCGCGCAGCATCAGGTGGCGGCGGTGCAGGTCGAGCAGGGCACGGCTGATCTGCGGCAGGTTGCCCGCCATCGCGCGCAGTTCGGTGCTGCTGACATCGGCCAGGCCCAGGTCGCGCAGGGTCTCGCCCAGCGATTCCTGCAGCGCGCCGGGGTCATCGACCTCGAACAGTTCGCTGACGTCGCCCAGTACGTCGCGCAGCTTGCCCTGCACCGCCGGGGTCAGCGGCCGCTTGTTGCGCTCGATCTGGTTCAGGTAGCTGGCTGACAGCCCCAGCGCCTTGGCCAGGGCCAGCTGGCTGTAGCCGCGCTGCTCGCGCAGCTTGAGCAGGCGCAGGCCGATCTGGCGTTGGACGGGCTGGCTATTCACAGAATTCACAAGAATCGTAGCGGGCATTGGCCAGATTAAGCGCATACAGGCCGGAAATCGAGGGTGGCACTGTGAATAATGCCAACAACTTTCGACCCGCCGGGATTGTCCATGACTGTTGCAGCGCCCCGTATCCGCATGTTGATCGATGGCCAGTTCATCGAATCGGCCAGCTCGCATTGGCAGAACGTGGTCAATCCGGCCACCCAGGACGTCCTGGCCCAGGTTCCGTTTGCCACCCCCAGCGAAGTCGACGCCGCCGTCGCCTCGGCCAAGGAAGCGTTCAAGACCTGGCGCAAGACCCCGATCGGCACCCGCGCGCGCATCTTCCTGAAGTACCAGCAGCTGATCCGCGAGAACATGAGCGAGCTGGCCCACATCCTCAGCGCCGAGCAGGGCAAGACCGTGCCGGATGCCGAGGGCGATGTGTTCCGCGGCCTGGAAGTGGTCGAGCACGCTGCCGCGATCGGCAACCTGCAGCTCGGCGAGCTGGCCAACAACGTGGCCAACGGCGTGGACACCTACACCCTGCTGCAGCCGCTCGGCGTCTGCGCGGGCATCACCCCGTTCAACTTCCCGGCCATGATTCCGCTGTGGATGTTCCCGATGGCCATCGCCACCGGCAACACCTTCATCCTCAAGCCGTCCGAGCAGGACCCGATGGTCACCATGCGCCTGGTCGAACTGGCGCTGGAAGCGGGTATCCCCAAGGGCGTGCTGAACGTCGTGCACGGTGGCGAAGACGTGGTCAACGCCATCTGCGACCACCCGGATATCAAGGCCGTTTCGTTCGTGGGTTCCACCCGCGTCGGCACCCACGTGTACAACCGCGCCTCGCTGGCCGGCAAGCGCGTGCAGTGCATGATGGGCGCCAAGAATCACGCCGTGGTGCTGCCGGACGCCAACAAGGAACAGAGCCTCAACGCGATGGTCGGTGCCGCCTTCGGTGCGGCTGGCCAGCGCTGCATGGCCGCCTCCACCCTGGTGCTGGTCGGCGAAGCACGCGAGTGGGTGCCGGACCTGGTGGCCAAGGCCAAGACGCTGAAGGTCAGCGGCGGCAGTGTCGCCGGTACCGACGTGGGCCCGGTGATCTCCTGCGCCGCGCGTGAGCGTGTCGAAGGCCTGATCGCCTCGGGCGTGGAGCAGGGCGCCAAGCTGGTGCTCGATGGCCGCAACCCGCAGGTCGATGGCTTCGAGAAGGGCAACTTCGTTGGCCCGACCATCTTCGCCGGCGTCAAGCCGGGCATGCGCGTGTACGACGAGGAAATCTTCGGGCCGGTGCTGGTGATCCTCGAAGCGGACACGCTCGAAGACGCCATCGCACTGATCAACGCCAACCCGAACGGCAACGGCACCGCGCTGTTCACCCAGTCCGGTGCGGCCGCCCGCAAGTTCCAGGAAGACATCGACGTCGGCCAGGTCGGCATCAACGTGCCGATCCCGGTGCCGGTGCCGCTGTTCTCGTTCACCGGTTCGCGCGCCTCCAAGCTCGGCGACCTGGGCCCGTACGGCAAGCAGGTGGTGATGTTCTACACCCAGACCAAGACGATCACCTCGCGCTGGTTCGATGACGAGACGCTGGGTCATGGCGTCAACACCACCATCAGCCTGAAGTAAGCAACAACGGAGTTCGACCATGAGCCACTCGATGACGACGGAACTCGACGAAGCGCAGCAGGCCTATAGAGAGGCCGCGCGTGACTTCGCCCAGGCCGAACTGGCGCCGCACGCCGCGCGATGGGATGCGGAGGGCATCTTTCCGCGCGAGGCGATCGCCAAGGCAGGGGAACTCGGGTTCTGTGGGTTGTACATGGATCCCGAGGTCGGTGGCAGCGGCTTGAGCCGTCTGGACGCCGCCGTCGTCATCGAGGAGCTCGCCAATGTGGATCCGTCCACGGCGGCCTATGTCAGCATCCACAACATGGCGTCGTGGATGGTGGCCAAGTGGGGCCAGCAGAGCCTGCGTGCCGCGTGGGGCGCAGACCTCTCGTCCGGCACCAAGCTGGCCTCGTACTGCCTGACCGAGCCGGGTGCCGGCTCGGACGCGGCCTCGCTGAAAACCAGCGCGGTGCGTGACGGCGACGATTACGTACTCAACGGCTCCAAGGCCTTCATCTCCGGCGCCGGTGCCACCGAGCTGCTGGTGGTGATGGCGCGTACGGGCGGTCCAGGCGCGGGCGGCATCAGCGCGATCGCGGTGCCGGCCGATCTGCCGGGCATCAGCTATGGCCGCAAGGAAGAGAAGATGGGCTGGAACAGCCAGCCGACCCGGGGCATCACGTTCGAGAACGTGCGCGTGCCGGTCAGCCATCTGCTCGGCGAGGAAGGCAGTGGTTTCAAGCTGGCCATGAAGGGCCTGGATGGTGGCCGCATCAACATCGCCGCCTGTTCGCTGGGCGCCGCCCAGGGCGCACTGGATGCCGCCCGCCGCTACATGGGCGAGCGCCGCCAGTTCGGCAAGGCGCTGTCGGAATTCCAGGCACTGCAGTTCAAGCTGGCCGACATGGCCACCCAGCTGGTCGCCGCCCGGCAGATGGTGCACACCGCCGCGCGCAAGCTCGATGCCGGTGCCAGCGATGCCAATGTGTGGTGCGCGATGGCCAAGCGCTTCGCCACCGACGCCGGCTTCAACATCTGCAACGACGCACTGCAGATCCACGGCGGCTACGGCTATATCCGTGAATATCCGATCGAACGGCTGCTGCGCGATTCGCGCGTGCACCAGATCCTGGAGGGCACCAACGAGATCATGCGTGTGATCGTGGCCCGCCACCTGCTCAACACTGAAGAGGAACTGCGATGATGGAGTGGCGCCAGCATGATCATGTCGGCCTGAAGGTCGAGGCCGATGGCCACGTCGCGGTCATCACCCTCAACAATCCGCCGGCGCATACCTGGACCGTGCACAGCCTGTCCGCGCTGCGCGACCTGGTCGGCGCGCTCAATGCAGACCGCGATATCTACGCGCTGGTGATCACCGGCGATGGCGAGAAGTTCTTCTCCGCGGGTGCCGATCTCAAGCAGTTCGCGTCCGGCGACAAGGCCGCCGCTCGTGAAGCCGCGCGCCGCTTCGGTGAGGCCTTCGAGGCACTGTCTGGTTTCCGCGGTGTCTCCATCGCGGCGATCAACGGCTACGCGATGGGCGGCGGCCTGGAATGCGCGCTGGCCTGCGACCTGCGCATCATCGAAGAACACGCCCAGGTGGCGCTGCCGGAGGCCACCGTCGGCCTGCTGCCGTGCGCCGGTGGCACCCAGAACCTGCCGCGCCTGGTCGGCGAAGGCTGGGCAAAGCGCATGATCCTGCTGGGCGAACGCATCGATGCGGATACCGCACTGCGTATCGGCCTGGTCGAAGAGAAGGTCGGCAAGGGCGAAGCCAAGGCATTGGCGCTGGCATGGGCGCACAAGGCGGGCAAGCAGAGCCCGACCAGCATCGCCGCGTGCAAGACGCTTGTGCAGGCCACCCGCACCGGTACCCACGCCTCGGCGCTGGTGGCCGAGCGCGAAGCCTTCGTGGATCTGTTCGACAGCGCCGACCAAGCCGAAGGCGTGAACGCCTTCCTGGAAAAGCGTGCCGCGCAATGGAAAAACGCATGAGCACCGCCGTCGCCAGCGACGAGGCACCGGTGCTGTTCGAAGAGCGCGCCGCCGGCAACGGCACGCGCATCGGCATCGCCACGCTCAACGCCGCGCGCACCCTCAACGGGTTCTCGCTGCCGATGGCGCACCTGCTGCGCGAGCGGCTGGAGGCCTGGGCCGTTGATGACGGCATCGCGCTGGTCGTGCTGCAGGGCGCGGGCGAAAAAGCCTTCTGCGCCGGCGGCGACCTGCACAGTCTGTACCGCAGCATGGTCGATTACCGCGAGAGCGGAAAGACCGACATCCGCGACAACGCCTACGCCGCTGAATTCTTCGACGTCGAGTACCGCGTCGACTACGCGATCCACACCTATCCCAAGCCGATCCTGTGCTGGGGTCATGGCATCGTCATGGGCGGTGGCATCGGGCTGATGTCCGGCGCCAGCCACCGCGTGGTCAGCGAGCGCTCCAAGCTGGCGTTCCCGGAGATCACCGTCGGCCTGTTCCCGGACGTGGGCGGCAGCTGGCTGCTGCCGCGCGTGCCCGGCCACGGCGGCCTGTTCCTGGCCCTGACCGGCGCGCCGCTCAACGCCGGCGATGCGATCTACGCCGGCCTGGCCGATATCCACATCGCCGAGGCACAGCGCGAGACCGTGTTCAATGCGCTGGCGGACGTGCACTGGAGCCGGGAGGCCAAGCGCAACCACGAACAACTGACCGCGCTGCTGCAGCAGCACGCCAGCGATGCGGCCACCGGCCCGTTGCTGCGCAATGCCGCCACCGTGGATGCGCTGTGCGCCGGTGACGACGTCGGCGCGATCGTCGAGGCGATCCTTGCCCTGGAGACCGAGGATGCCTGGCTGAAGACCGCGCAGGCCACGCTCGCTGCCGGTGCGCCCGGCTCGGCGCGGCTCGCGTTCGAGCTGCAGCGCCTGGCCGAGGGCGCCTCGTTGGCCGAGGTCTACCGCATTGAGTACATCGCAGCACTGCATGCGGCCGCCCACGGCGATTTCGCCGAAGGCATCCGCGCGCTGCTGATCGACAAGGACCGCACCCCCCAGTGGCAGCCGCGCACGCTGGCGGACGCCACGGCCGAGTGGGCCCGCACCTTCTTCGTTTCGCCGTGGTCCGATGCCGCGCATCCGCTGGCCGACCTCGGTGCCACCGTCCCTGAAAGGAGCCACGCATGAGCCGTATTGCATTCATCGGGTTGGGCAACATGGGTGGCCCGATGGCCGCCAACCTGGCCAAAGCCGGTCACGCCGTGCGCGTGTTCGATCTGGTGCCGGCTGCCGTGCAGGCCGCCGTCGATGCCGGCGCCACCGCCGCCAGCTCGGCGCTGGATACGCTGACCGACGCCGAGATCGTCATTTCGATGCTGCCGGCCAGCCGCCACGTGGAAGGCGTCTACCTCGGTGATGATGGCCTGCTGGCCGATATCCCGGGTGGCGCGCTGATCATCGATTGCAGCACCATCGCCCCGGCCACCGCCCGCAAGGTCGCCGAAGCGGCCGCGGCGCGTGGCCTGCAGATGCTGGATGCCCCGGTGTCCGGCGGTACCGCAGGTGCCCAGGCCGGCACGCTGACCTTCATTGTCGGTGGCGAAGCCGAGGCACTGGAGCGGGCGCGCCCGCTGCTGCAGGCGATGGGCAAGAACATCTTCCATGTCGGCGCCAGCGGTGCCGGCCAGGTGGCCAAGCTGTGCAACAACATGGCGCTGGGCGTGATCATGGCGGTGACCGGTGAATCGATCGCGCTGGGCGTCGCGCACGGGCTGGACCCGAAGGTGCTCTCGCAGATGATGGCGGTCAGCACCGGCCGCAGCTGGGCCACCGAAGTGTGCAACCCGTGGCCCGGCGTGCTCGAAAACGCCCCGGCCTCGCGCGGCTACAGCGGCGGCTTTGGCAGCGACCTGATGCTCAAGGACATGGGCCTGGCGGTGGAAGCAGCGATGAGTGTTGGCGCCTCGATCCCGCTGGGCGAGCTGGCCCGCAACCTGTATTCGATGAATCACCAGGCCGGTCGCGGCAAGCTGGATTTCTCCAGCGTGGTGCAGCTGATCACGCACGACGAATAAAGGCCGGATCCGGTAGTGGGGGGGGGGGGGGGGG